>JACQZT010000328.1 GCA_016213755.1 Acidobacteriota bacterium
ACCGGGACAGGCAGCACTTTCCCATTTTTGAGGCCCTTGGTTTCAGGGGGCAAAAAATGGGAAAGTGCTGCCTGTCCCGGTTTTTTGTTGTGCGGGGGGGCGGGGTTCGTGTAGCCTAGAGAAGAAAAAGCGAAGGAGTACTTGTGAACCTGTCTCTGGGATTTCCCGAACTGCCCGAACACGGGGCCAAGAGCGAACGCGCGGGGCTGACTGCGGCGCTGACGCGGTTTCAGGAGTGGATGGCGCGGCCGGAATCGCCGATCCGGGCCATCCAGCACCAGCCGGCGCGCGAGGCGCAGTACGCCGCCCTGCCGGAGGCGCTGCCCGCCAGCCTCCGCCAGGCGCTGGAGAAGCGCGGCATCCGCCAGTTGTACGCGCACCAGGCCGAGGCCTTCGCACGCATCGCCGAGGGCCGGAACGTGGTGATCGTCACTCCCACCGCCAGCGGCAAGACGCTGTGCTATAACCTGCCGGTGCTGGAGCGGCTGACCCGCGAGCCCGAGGCGCGGGCGATGTACCTGTTCCCGACCAAGGCCCTGGCCGAAGACCAGTTGCACGAGTTTCAGGGCCTGGTGGAAAGCATGGGTTCGGACGTGCGCGCCTTCACCTACGACGGCGACACGCCGCAGGACGCGCGCAAAGCCATCCGCGAGCGCGCCAACGTGGTGCTGACCAACCCGGACATGCTGCACAGCGGCATTCTGCCGCACCACACGCGCTGGGCCAAGTGCTTCGAGAACCTGCGCTACTTCGTGATCGACGAACTCCACTACTATCGCGGCGTCTACGGCAGCCACTTGGCCAACGTGATTCGCCGGCTGAAGCGGGTATGCGAGTTCTATGGTTCCTCGCCGCAGTTCATCTGCTCGTCGGCGACCATCGCCAATCCCCGGGAACTGGCCCAGGCGCTCATCGAAGCTCCGTGCGAGCCGGTCGACATAAATGGCGCTCCCAGCGGCGATAAATACATCGTCTTCTACAACCCGCCGGTGGTGAACCGGCAGTTGGGCATCCGGCGCAGCTACCTGCACGAAGCGCGGCGCCTGGCGCTTGAAACCATCGAGCGCGGCCAGCAGACGCTGGTCTTCGCCAACAGCCGGCTGGCCACCGAGGTGCTGGTCACCTACCTGAAGGACGCCTGCGCGCGGAAACCGCTCTCGGCCGAAGCGGTGCGCGGCTACCGGGGCGGTTATCTGCCGCGCGAGCGGCGGGAGATCGAGCGCAAGCTGCGCGAGGGCGGCATTCGCGCCGTGGTGGCGACCAACGCGCTCGAACTGGGCATCGACATCGGCTCGCTGGACGCCGTGGTGATGGCCGGCTACCCCGGCACCATCGCCTCCACCTGGCAGCGCGCCGGGCGCGCCGGCCGCCGTCTGGGGCCCTCCATCGCCGTGCTGGTGGCCTCCAGCGCGCCTCTGGACCAGTACATCGTCGAACATCCGGACTACTTCTTCGGGGCCTCTCCCGAGCACGCCTACATCAACGCCGACAACCTGGAATTGCTGCTCAGTCACATCAAGTGCGCCGCCTTCGAACTGCCCATTCGCGACGGGGAGCGCTTCGGCGCGCACGGGCCCAAGAAGGCCGCGGAACTGTGCCGGTTCCTGGAAGAACTCGGCTTCCTGCATCCTTCGGCCGGCGCCTGGCACTGGACTTCGGACACCTACCCGGCCGACGCGGTCAGCCTGCGCGCGGTCACCAGCGACAACTTCGTGGTGATCGACATCACCGGGGAACACCGCGTGATTGGCGAGGTTTCTTTCCCCGCCGCGCTCACCACGCTGCACGAAAAGGCCATCTATTTGCACGAAGCCCGGCAGTACCAGGTGGAGCGGTTCGACTACGACCAGCGCAAAGCCTACGTCCGTTCGGTGGACTGCGACTATTTCACCGACGCCATCGACTACACGCAGGTAAAGGTGCTCGACGAGTTCGAGACCTCGCCGGTGGCCGCCGCCGCGGCAGCGCACGGCGAGGTGCGGGTGAACCGCCAGGTGGTGGGCTTCAAGAAGGTGAAGTTCTACACCCTGGAAAACGTCGGCGCGGGCCATCTCTCGATGCCCGAACAGGAGATGCACACTACCGCTTTCTGGCTGCATTTTCCCGCCAGCTTCCTGGCGCTCTTTCCGGACCTTTCTCCCACCGAACGCCAGAACGGTCTCACCGGACTGGGCAACGCCCTGCGCGCGGTGGGCGCGCTGCTGGTGATGTGCGATCCGCGCGACCTGGGCGTGGCGCTCACCGAGGACATCGCTTCCGGTCTGAAGAGCTTCGAGCCGAACCTGTATCTCTACGACAACTACCCCGGCGGCATCGGCCAGAGCGCGCCCCTGTTCCGCCTGACCCGGGACCTGCTGGCGCGCACGGCCGAACTGCTCGCCGCCTGCCCGTGCGATTCGGGCTGTCCGAGCTGCGTGGGCCCGGCGGGCGAAATCGGCGCGCGGGGCAAGGAAGCCGCCCGCCGCATCCTGGCCGAGCTGCTAATTGCGAGAGAATCTTAGAATGTCGCGAGCTCCATTCGGAAACGACCCGGCGAAGATCGCCGGATACAGAACCTTCTGGAATCGCGACGCCGTCCGGCGCCCGCTGGTGGGATTCTCCTTTGTCGGCTGGTTTCCATTGGGCGAGTTCGAGGCCTGCCGGGCCTGGGGCGCAGCCCGCTATCTCACGCCGGAGATGGTGGAGCCGCGGGCGTTCCTGCCCGACCACCTGCGCATGTTGCGCGAGGGCGAGGTGGTCGACGACGACATCCTGCGCGGCGCGTGCCCGTCGCAAGTCGCCGTTCCCTGGCTGCCGGGGATCCTGGGCTGCCCGCTGCGGATTCTGCCTCAGAACGTGCTGGGCGAAGAGCGGCGCCTGTCGTGGGAGGAGGCGCTGGCAGTGCGCCTGGACCCGGCGAATCCCTGGTACCGGCGATACCTGGAGTTCGCGGACGCGCTGGTTCAGGCGTCGGAGGGGTGTTTTCCCGTCAGCCACTCGCCCGAGAGCGGGCCCAGCGATCTGCACGCGGTTCTGCGCGGGCACTCGGAAAGCCTGTTCGATCTGGCCGACGAGCCCGAGAAATCCGCCGAGCTGCTGTGGCGCATGAGCGAGATCTTCCGGGAAACCATCGAGGAGATCTGGAAGCGGCTGCCGCTTTTTCACGGAGGCTGGTTCGACGCCCAGTATTCGCTGTGGGCTCCGGGGCCGATCGTGCGCATGCAGGAGGACGCCACCGCGGTGTATTCTCCGGCGCTCTACCGCCGCTTCGTGCAGCCGGTGGACCGCCGGCTGGCCGCGCATTTTCCGTGCAGCTTCATTCATTTGCACTCCACTTCGATGTTTCTGCTGGACGCTTTCCTGGAAATCGAGGAGATCCGCTGCTTCGAGGTGAACAACGATGTCTGCGGCCCGCCGCTGGAGGAGATGGTCCGGCACTTCCGAAAGATCCAGCAGGCCGGCCGGCCGCTGCTGGTTTGCGGCTCCTTCGCGCCCGGCGAAATACGGCTCCTGATGGATTCGCTCGACCCCCGCGGCTTGTTCCTGAACATCATGACCGGCGATTTGCGGGAGGTTGAAGGGTTGCGGCAGGGGCTGGGGATGTGACCGTCCGCGGGCGTCCGGAAACAACATTTTCGCCTTGAAATGTCACTTGCACACTCGTTCCGGGGAACGATACTATTGAGTGCCGGCCACTGGCCGCCGGATTGCGAATGGCTCAAGCTTCCCCAGCGTTAGTGAAGGGTTTTCGATTTCCGAGCGCGGAGGTTCGCCCGAGCGAGATGTCCGGCGCCGTCCGGCACGTGGCGCACCAGTTGCGCCAGCCTCTGAGCACGATCGAGGCCATCGCGTATTATCTGTCCATCACTTTGCCGCCGACCGAGGTTCGGGCGCTCGAACAGGTCGAGAAGCTCCAGCGCCTGGTGCAGGAAGCCAGCAATATCGTCTCCGACGCAGTGCAGTTCTTCCAGACCTCCCCGGTGCGTCCGCTCCGCGTCCAGCTCAACGAGTTTTTGACGGATGTCGTGGCCGACATGCTGCCCGCGGAGATGAGCCGGCTGAGCGTCATGCCCGGGCCGGACGACCTTCCGGTGCGGCTCGACCTGGGCCAGGCCGCGCACATGCTGCGCAGTCTGACGAACTACTTCCGGCAGATCTCGCCCGACGAGGCGCCCATCCGCGTCCGCACCTCGGCGGCGTGCGGGGAAGCGGTGCTCGCCATCGGCGTGGAGAGCGCCTGCTGCACGGCCTCGGAGGTGCTGGCTCTGCTGGACGTGCACAGCATCCATCTGGGCTCCGGATCGGGGCTGGCCATGGCCAGCGTGCGGCGCATCATCGACGTGCACGACGGGCGCGTCGAAGTGCGCGGCAAACCGCCCGCGGAGCTTCTACTGACGGTCTTCTTCCCGCTGGCCTCCTGAACCGGCGCGGCGCGGTAAGTGCCGGGCGACCAGAGCGACGATGGCGTCAGTGGCGCCCGCGGTCACTACCGCGTCGGCGCGTTCCAGCCATTGGCCCGCGGACGGCTTCCATTCCGCGCCCGCCACGAACAGGTACAGGTCGGGGGTCAGAAACCCGACGATGGAGTTGGACTCGACCACGGCGTTCTCGCCGCGAGCCAGCAGGCGTCGCACGGCGGGCAGAGCCTCTTCCAGGCGTCCTTCCGCCACTCGCAGCCACCACGCTTCCGCCGCCCCGGCGGCCAGGAAGCGCCCCGTGTCGGAGTCCGGACCGGCGGTTTCCTGGCGGCTCAACTCCCATTCCGCGGCGCCGTGCGGGTGCCCGCTGATTTTGAGCGCCAGCCAGCGCGCCTCGGGCAGGGCGCGGATGAGTCCTTCCACCAGCGAGCTCTTGCCCGCCTTGCGGCCGCTACCGCCGACGACCAGCAGCATCTTCCATCCGCTCCAGGCGCTGCTTGAGCTCGGCGAACTCGCGGCGCAAGGATGGCAGCCGCGCCAGGCTGGCCAACTGCTCCAGGTGCTCTTTGAGCGGGCGCGCCGGCGTGCCCCACACCACCTGCCCGCCGTGCACCACCTTGGAGCTGAGGATTCCGCTGCCCGAGCCGATCACCGCGCCCGACTCGATGCGCGCCTTGTCGCCCACGCCGACCTGCCCGCCCACCACGGCGCCGTCCTCGACCACCACGCCGCCGGAAAAACCGGTTTGCGCGGCCACCACGACGTGCCGCCCGATGCGGCAGTTGTGGGCCACGTGCACCAGGTTGTCGAGCTTGGCGCCGTCGCCGATCCAGGTCACGCCCAGCGCGGCCCGGTCGACGCAGGAGTTGGCCCCGATCTCGACGTCGTCGCCGATCACCACCCGCCCCACTTGCGGGAACTTCTCGTAGCGGCCGCCGACGAGCACGAATCCGAAGCCGTCGGCGCCGATGACGCAGCCGGAATGCAGGATTGCGCGCTGGCCGATCTCGCAGTCGTCGTAGACAGTCACATTGGCGTGCAGCAGGGAATCCGCGCCGATGGCGACGCGGCGGCCGACGACGCAACCCGCGCCGATTCTCACGCCGGCCCCGAGTTTCGCCGTCTCATGCACGCAAGCGCGCGGGTGAACGCCGGGCTCGTCCGGCTGCCGCGGCGTCAAGCGGGCCACGGCGCGCGCGAACGCCAGGCGAGGGTCCCCGGCGCGGACCACCGTGCGGCCGGGGTTGGCGAAATCGGCGGGCACGATCAGGCAGCCCGCCGCCGACGCCTGCGCCGCGCGGGCGGCCTTGCGACCGGCCACGAAAGAGAGATCCGCCGCGCCCGCCGTTTCCACCGCGGCCACGCCCGCGATGTCCTTCTCGCCGTCGCCTTCAAAGGTGGCGCCGAGCCACTCCGCAAGTTCCCTGACGAGCACGCTGCCTCCGCTATGATACTAAGTCTATGGCAATCGACCCTTCCGCGGTGGTCGCTCCGTCGGCGCGCGTGGATCCCGAGGCGCGGATCGGCCCGCAAACCGTCGTCGGCGACTACTGCGTTGTCGAGCGGGACGCCGCCATCGGCGCCTTCTGCATCCTGGAGCCCTACGTGTTCGTGAAGCGCTGGACCACCCTGGGCGACCGCAACCGCATCTCGGCCGGAACCGCGCTGGGCACCGATCCCTTCGACAAGGCGTTTACCGGCGAGCGGAGCTACCTGCGCATCGGCGACGGCAACATCATTCGCGAGCACTTCACCATCTCGCGCGGGACGCAGCCGGAGTCGGAGACCGTGATCGGCGACGACAACTACGTCATGAGCTCGGGCCACATCGCGCACAACTCTCGGGTAGGGAACAGCACCGTCATCGCCAGTTGCGCGCTGGTGGCCGGCCACGTCGAAATCGAGGACCAGGCTTTCGTTTCCGGCAGCGTGGCCATTCACCAGTTTTCCAAGATCGGCCGGCTGGCCATGATCGGCGGTCTGACCAAAGTGAACAAGGACGCGCCGCCGTTTTTCCTGTACGCGGGCGAATACATCGAGCCTCGCGGCGTGAACCTGGTGGGGTTGAAGCGCGCCGGGTTCCCGCCCGAGGCGGTGGCGGAGCTCAAGCGGGCGTTCCGGCTGCTGTATCGCTCAGGTCTCGCGCTGAAGGCGGCGCTGGAACGCATCGAGGCCGAAATTCCGGGCGAGCACGCCGCGCACCTGGTGCGCTTCATCCGCGCCTCGAAGCGCGGCATCTGCCGCCCCCGAAACTATGCATAGAGCTGGTGCTCGCGGATGTAGGCGATGACGCGCGGATCGAGTTCTTCCGGTTCCAGGCCCGCGGCCAGCTTCTGCCGGATGTCGGAAGAGGATACCGGCAGGGCCAGCGTGTCCAGGCGGTGCACCACCGCGCCCTCGGGCGCCTGGTATTCGTGCCCCGGTCGCGTGACGACGATGAACTCAACGCCGCGCAGGACGTCCTCGAATCGATACCACGAGCCGATCTCGGCGAAGGCGTCGGCGCCGATCAGAAAATACAGGCGGTCGTGCGGCGCGAGGGTTTGACGCACCCGCTCCAGCGTGCGGATCGAGTAGCTGCGCTCGCCGCCCGCCTCCAGCGCCGAGGCGACGAAGGCGGGTTCGCCGGCGCAGGCCAGTTCCACCATGCGCAGGCGGTGCTCGAAGGGGGCCACGCCCTGGTCGTCCTTGTGCGGTGGATGGGCCGCGGGGATGAAGAGGACCTTGGTCAGCGAGAACTTCTCGCGCGCTTCGCGGGCCACCGTCACGTGGGCCAGATGGATGGGGTCAAAGGTCCCGCCGAAGATCGCCATGCGCTCCGGCGGCTGTGGGTTCGATTCAGGTCTCAACCTGTCATCATACAATTTTCGAAATTGGTGATTGAGTGTACTGTCCCCGGTTTTAGGTTTTGACGAATCTTTCGGCGTCGACGGTTGTTTCGCCGCGCGAGTGCAGGGACGAGGCGCCGTACTCGAAGCCCTTGTCGAAGGCGCGCAGGTTGAGGTCCCGGAAAGCCGGCGGCACCGAGTCGGCCACCGCCTTGCGCAGCGAGCCGGCGGAAATCAGGCCGGTGACGGCGCCGAAGAAACCCACCATCACCACGTTCAGCACCATCTTCTTGCCCAGTTCCTCGGCCAGGCGCGTGGCCGGGACGCTGAAGACCCTGGCGGCGGGGGAGGAATCCGACAGGCGCACCAGATCCTGCTCGACCAGCAGCATGCCGCCGGGCCGGAGCTCCGGGGCGAACCGGGTATAGGCCTCCTGCGACATCACCACCAGCACATCCGGGTTGGTGACGTAGGGGTACAGCACCGGCTGGTCGGAGAGAATCACCTGCGCGCTGCAAGCGCCGCCGCGCGCCTCGGGGCCGAAACTCTGGGTCATGGTGGCGAAGCCGCCGTCGTGAATCGCGGCCGCCTTGCCGATCACCGAGGCGCACAGGATGACGCCCTGCCCGCCGAAACCGGCCACACGAACCTCGCTCAACCGCATGTGCACACCTCCGGCTCGGCATAACGGTCGCCGAGCGTTTCGCTCAACTGCAGTTTCATCTGTTCGAGATAGTCGGGACGCTCCCGGTCGACGAACTTGCCGACGACGATCTCGCCCGAGCGCGTCAGGGCGACTTCCGACGTCGGCGCGCCGTGTTTGGTCTTGCCGAGCTGCTTGTAGGACTTCATCGCATCCAGGCCGTCGCCCATCTTGTTGCGCCGCTGGTACAGCGTCGGGCAGGGGGAAAGGACTTCGATGAAGCAGAAGCCCCGGCGCGCGAACATCTCCGACATCGAGCGGGCTAGTTGCTTTACGTGGAACGTGGTCCAGCGCGCCACGTAGGAGGCGCCCGCCGCCTCCACCAGTTGCGGCAGGTTGAAGGCCGGTTCGAAGGTCCCGTACGGCGCCGTCGACGTAATCACGTCTTCGGGCGTGGCCGGGCCGGTCTGCCCGCCGGTCATGGCGTACACCAGGTTGTTCACGCAGACGACCTTGAGATCCAGATTGCGCCGCGCGGCGTGAATCAGGTGGTTGCCGCCGATGGCGAACAGGTCGCCATCGCCCGAGTACACCACCACGTTGAGCTCCGGGTTGGCGAGTTTCAGCCCGGTGGCGAAAGGAATGGCACGGCCGTGAGTGGTGTGGAACGAATCCAGCTTCGTATATCCGGCCACGCGGCCGGTGCACCCGATGCCGGACACCACCGCCACTTTCCGCAAGTCGGCCTTGGATTCGATCAGCGCGCGGGCAAAGCAGTTCACCGTGGTGCCGATGCCGCACCCCGGGCACCAGATGTGCGGGATGCGTTCCGAGCGCAGGATTCTTTCGACCGGGTTCTCAAGCATGACGGTGCTCATCGGACGGCCTCCTCAATCGCCTTCAGGATTTGTTCGGGACGGTGCACGCTCCCGCCGGCGTGAGGCACGCCGATCACTTTCGTCTGGCCTCGGGCGGCGCGCTCCACTTCGCGCGACATCTGGCCCAGGTTCAACTCCGGAACCACCAGCGCTTTCACCTGGCCGGCCAAAGCGGCGATCTCGGCGTCCGGGAAGGGCCACGCGGTGATCATGCGGAATTTACCCACCCGGATGCCCTTTTCACGTGCCAGCTCGATACTTCTCTGTGCCACGCGCGAGGTGATGCCGTAGCTCACCACCACCGCCTCGGCGCCGTCGATTCCCTCGGCCTCGTACAGCATCGGCACGGTTTCCAGTTTTTTCTGAAGCCGCCGCAGCAGCCGGTCCTGGGTTTCGGGAGTCATGGACGGGTAGCCGCGCTCGTCGTGGGTCAGGCCGGTGACGTGGAAGTTGTAGCCCATGCCGGCGTGCACCATGGGCGGCACCAGGTCGTCGTCGGGCTGGAAGGGTTTGAAGTCCTCCGGCGGCGCCGTGGTGAGGCGCCGCGGGTAGATCTCGATCCGCTCAGCCGGCGGGATGACCACCTTCTCGGTCATGTGGCCCACCACCTCGTCCATCATCACCATCACCGGCACGCGGAAGCGTTCCGCCTGGTTGAATGCCTCGATGGTGAGATCGAAGCACTCCTGCGGCGAATTGGGACACAGGGCGATGATGCCGTAGTCGCCGTGCGAACCCCAGCGGGCCTGCATCATGTCGGCCTGCGCCGGCAGAGTCGGCAGGCCGGTGGAGGGACCGCCCCGCTGCACGTTGACGAACACGCACGGCGTTTCGGTCATGGCGGCGTAGCCGATGTGCTCCATCATGAGCGAGAAGCCCGGCCCGGAAGTGACCGTGAAGGCCTTGGCGCCCGCCCACACCGCGCCCTGAAGCGTGATGGAGGCGGCCAGCTCGTCTTCCATCTGAATAAACACGCCGCCCACGGTCGGAATGCGGGCCGCGAAGCGCTCCACCACTTCCGTCGAGGGGGTGATGGGATAGCCCGAGGCGAAGCGCGCCCCGGCCGCCAGCGCGCCCTCGCAGCAGGCGTGGTCGCCGTCCAGAAAATGAACTCCGGTTAGGACACCTTTGGGATCCGCCTGCATCTTAGCGCGCCTCCGCGTTGCGGACGCCGAAGATCGCGAAATCCGGGCAGTACATGCCGCAAAGATCGCAGCCACTGCACTTGTCGGCGGCAACTACATGTGGGGGATGATACCCTTTTGAGTTGAATGCTGAGGAAAGAGCCAGCACCTTGGTGGGGCAAAACTCGACGCAAAAACCGCACCCTTTGCACCGATCCACCGTAATCGTAACAAAACCTTTAACCATTATCCTCCTCGGACTTGGAGAACCCCGATACTCTACTATTATGTTGCACGGCGAGGGCCAAAAGCGAGTTGGGTCAGTTCGCGCACCTCGGCCAGCGTGAGCGGGCGGTGCTTTCCGATTTCCAGCCGCTCGATTTCGAGCGGGCCGATGGCGACGCGAACCAGCTTCAGCACCTTGCTGCCGAGGGCCTCCACCATGCGCCGCACCTGCCGGTTGCGGCCCTCGCGGATGGTGATCTCGAAGAACGTCTTGTCCCCCGAGTCGCGCAGGCGTTGCACCTGGGCCGGAGCGGCCGGCCCGTCGCTCAACGAGATGCCATTCCGAAGTTGGTCGAGATGCTCGTCGGCGAGGCGGGTGGAGGTCTTCACGAGGTACGTCTTCGGCACCTTGTAGTCGGGATTGGTGATTCGTTCGGCGAACTGCGCGTCGTTGGTGAGGATCAGCAAACCGCTGGTATCCTGGTCCAGCCGTCCCACCGGAAAGACCCACGGCTCGACATCCTGAATCAGGTCGTACACGGTGGGGCGCCCTTCCGGGTCTTTATAGGTTGTGATGTAGCCCTTCGGTTTGTACAGCAGCAGGTACAGTTTCTTGCTCTGGACGATGGGCTTGCCGTCCAGGGTGACCCGGTCCCGCGCCAGGTCGACCCAGTGATCCGGGGTCTGAATCACCTTGCCGTTGACGCGCACGCGCCCGGTTCCGATCCAGCTTCGCGCTTCGGTGCGCGAGCCGAGGCCGGCTTTCGAGAGCACGCGGTCCAGGGTCTTGAGCGGGCGAGGCTTCATTTCGTCCGCCGCAGGAAGGCGCGCGCCGGAGCGCCGTCGGCGCCGGCGATGCGCAGGGGCAGGCAGAGCAACTCGTACTCGCCGCAGGCGACCGAGCGGAGATCGAGGCCCTCCAGAATCCACACGCCGGCGGCGAGCAGAAGGCGGTGAATCTCGTCTCCTTCGGGGCCGCCCGGACCCACCGAGAGAGACTCGACACCCAGCAGCCGCACGCCGCACTGCGCCAGGCGGCGCGCGTCGTCCACGGCCGGCGTCGCCCCTTTGAGCAGAATGCGCTCGCCCGGGCGGCAATCTTCGAGGGTATCCACCACGCGCGCCGGGCCGATGGCGGTTTCGGGCGGCATGTGGTCGATGGCCGCTCCCCCGGCGAGGTAGTGCCGCGGGGCGTCCATGTGGGTGCCGGTGTGCGCGCACATCGACAGCGTAGTGAGGCGCACACCGTCCTGCTCGGCCGTGGTGATGTGCACCTCCGGATCGCCCGGCCAGTGCGGCATGCCGTCCGTCAGCGGCGTCGAGATGTCGATCCACTCCGTGCCCACGTCCACCATGATAGAGTACACTTCCCTTTATTGAGGAGAGTGAGATGCTGATTGCACTGGCGGCCCTGGCGCTAACGGCCGCGGCCGAGCCTTACGTGGTCGAGAAGAACGTGATGGTCCCCATGCGCGACGGCGTGAAGCTGGCCACCGACGTTTACTTCCCCGCGCGCGACGGGGCGCGGCTGGCGGGTAAGTTCCCGGTGGTGATGGAACGCACGCCCTACAACAAGGACGGCGCGGAGCGCAGTTGGGCCGCCTATTACGCCGGCCACGGCTATGTCTCGGTGTCGCAGGACACCCGCGGGCGCTATGCCAGCGAGGGCATCTGGCAGATGATGACCAGCGATGTGGCCGACGGCCACGACACCGCGGCGTGGATCGTCCGGCAGCCCTGGAGCGACGGCGGCATCGGCACGCTGGGGACGTCCTACCCGGGCGGAACGCAGCACGCGCTGGCGCTCTCCAATCCGCCGGGCCTCAAGGCTATGGTCCCGGTGGACGCCGTGTCCAACGCCGGCTATTTCGGCATGCGTTACGGGGGCGCGTTCGAGCTGCGCTTCTTCAACTGGATCTTCACCACCGGCGGATCGCTGGGCAGCCGCGCGGCGCGCGACCCGGCCACCCGCGCCGAACTCACGGAGATGGGGAAGAACGTGCGCCAGTACCTGTCCAGCATGCCGCTGCGCGCGGGGCTGACGCCGATTCGCCTGGCCGAAGAATACGAAGCGTGGCTGGTGGAGGCGCTGGGGCACGGCGAAAACGACGCCTGGTGGAAGCGCCCCGGTTTCAACGTGGTCGACAACCTCGAGGCGTACAAAGACGTCCCCGTCTACCTGGTAGGCGGCTGGTACGATTCCTGGGGCCGGCAGACGACCATGACTTACATGGCGCTGGCACGGAGCAAGCGCAGCTCTCAGAAGCTAATCATGGGGCCCTGGATTCACGGCGCGCACAACCGCGCCGCGCAGGGGCAGGCGGCTTTTGGCGGTGAGGCGGCCATCGACGGCCTGGCTTTTCGTCTGCGCTGGTTCGACCGCTGGCTCAAGGGCGTGTCCAACGGTGTCGAGAACGAGGCGCCGGTGAAGATCTTCGTCATGGGCGGCGGCAGCGAGGCCAAGACCGGCGAGTTTCACATGCACGGCGGCCGCTGGCGCGACGAGCGCGAATGGCCGCTCAAGCGCACCGCGTGGTCGCCGTATTACCTGCACGCCGGCGGCGCGCTCGGCCCGGAAAAGCCCGCGGCCGCCCCCGGCAGCACGACATACGATTTCGATCCGCGCGACCCGGTGCCGACCATCGGGGGCAACATCAGCTCGGGCGTCGGGATACTGCTGCAAGGCGCCTGGGACCAGAGGTGCGGCCCGCACGTCTGGAACTGCCGGGACACGCTGCCGCTGTCGGCGCGCCGGGACGTCCTCGTCTTCCAGACACCGCCGCTGGCCGAAGACGTCGAGGTCACCGGACCCATCGACGTCAAGCTGTGGGTCTCGTCGTCGGCCCTGGACACGGACTTTACGGCCAAGCTGATCGACGTCCACCCGCTCACGCGGGACTACCCGGCCGGGATCGACATGGCGCTGGGAGACGGTATTCTGCGCGCGCGCTTCCGCAACTCGCTCGAGCGGGCCGAGCCGATGCAGCCGGGCGAAATCTATCCCATCACCGTCCAACTCTATCCGACGTCAAACCTGTTCAAAGCGGGACACCGCATCCGGCTGGACATCTCCAGCAGCAACTTCCCGCGCTTCGACGTCAACCCGAACTCCGGCGAGCCTTTGAACGCTCACCGGCGGATGGTGACGGCGACGAACACGATCCACCACGACGCGGCGCACCCCTCGCACGTCATCCTGCCGCTGGTGCGTTGAACGCAGCCGCTCAAATACAGGCGATGACGTCGATTTCCACCAGGGAGTTGCCGGGGATGCCGCCGGCGGCCGCGATGGTGGTGCGCACGGGCGGGTTTTCGCCGAAGCGCCCCCGGAAGACTTCGTTCATTCCGGCGTAGTCCTTCAGGTCGTTCAAGTACACGTTGCACTTGAGCACCTTCTCCATGGAGGAGCCGGCGTTGATGAGTTCCTTTTCGACCTCGTCGAGCACGGTCTTGGTGTGGGCCTTGATGTCGCCTTCGTAGTGGGCGCCCTTGCCGGCGATGAACAGCAGGTTGCCGTAGGAGACGGCGCCGGAAAACAGCGGCGTGGACTTGGGTTTGGCGCCGCGGTAGTGCACTTTCTTGGCCGGGCCGGTCTGGGCGCCGGCCGTGGCGGTCACCGCGGCCGCGCCGATGGCGGTTTTGAGCAGGGTACGTCGGTCTCGAGTCATACCCGAGATTCTACCGTTCCCGCCCGGTGCGCTACCACTCCGCGTAGGGAGTTCCTTCCAGGCTGGTTTTGTCCGACCCGCTGCGCACGTCGAAGATGCCCGGCTCGGTCTGGTTCACGCTGGTCATGGCCTCTTCCATGATGACCTTCCAGGCGGAGTTGGAGCCCGCGATGGGATCCACGGGGATCTGGCGCAGGTAGCCCTCGCGGACCAAGTCTTCGAGCGATTGCGGCGCCTTCTGCTTGTCGTAGGTGTACTCGTCGATGACGGTGCGCAGGGTGAAGAGGTTGTTGCGCAGAACGCTTTCCTTGGCGCGCTGGATCGACTTCTGGTAGAGCGGGACGGCGATCGACACCAGGATGGTCACGATCGCCATGACGATCATGATCTCGATCAGCGTAAAGCCGGCCCTACCACTCCGAATACGGTGTCCCATCCGGCGCCTTTTCCATGCTCTTGGTGTACACGTCGAAAACGTTCTGCCCGCCCCAGGACATCGCCTTGGGGTCGTCCTGCAACGCGCGCTTGCCCCATTCGGTGGAGTTGGTCATGGGGTCGCGCGGCATGCGGCGCAGGAAGCGGATCTTCTTGTCCACCGTGCCGGCCAGCTTCACGCCCTCCACCAGCACGTTGAGATCTTCCGGGTAGCCCTCGGTTCCCATCTTGATCGGCCCCAGCTTCTGCGCGTCGGCCAGGTCCTTGTACTTGTCGATGGCGGTGCGCAGGTCGCGCAGCGCCCAGCGCAGCTCGCGCTCGCGCTCGCGGCGCACTTTGTAGCGCGCCAGCGGCACGGCCATGGAGGTGAGCAGGGTCATGATGGTGAAGGCGACGATCAACTCCACCAGGGTCAAGCCGCGCTGGTTCCGTCGGCGCATAGTCCTACTGAACGGCCACCTCGAGCTTGGGCTGGGCCGCGGCCAAGGGCTGCATCTGCGAGTTGCGCAACGACAGGTCGGTGACCGTCACCGCGGTCGCGCCCGGCTTCAGCGCCTGGAAGGTGGCGGAAATCAGCGGCCCCGAACCGCTGACGCCGCCCGCTCCCGGCAGGCGGCTGAGGTTGATGGTGATTTCGCCCGTGTCGCCCTGGATGTTGTGCGTGAACAGCGGCTGCTGGCCGTCGATGGCCAGCAGGCTGCCGCGCTCCACCGAGACCAGCTTGAGCGCTTGCGGATCGAACTTCAGGCGCAGAGGAGCGGCGAACAGGTCCGTCACGGCGCTGGCCTGCAAGGTCACCGTGAAGCTGGCGCCGGTCTTGGCTTCCACCGACGCCGGAGCGAACAGCAGCGCCGTTCCAGCCGGCGCTGGCGCGGGCGTCTTCGGCTCGGCCGCCGCGGGCGGTTTTGCGGCCGGCGGAGCCGCGGCGCGCGCGGGAGCCGGACGGTGCGGAGCGAAGCTCAGTTTCACGGTCTGGTCGTTGCCGGCGGCGATGCCGCGCAAGTTGACCTCGTTGATTTCCGGCGCGCGCACGATGTGCGGAATCAGCACCACCAGCAGTTCGCTGCGGCCCTTTTCCAGGTTCTCGGTGGCGAACAGGCGCTTCAGAACGGGAATGTCGCCCAGCCCCGGAATGCCGGACGAGGTCTTGGAATCCTGCCCCTGCATCAGGCCGCCCAGCACGCTGACCTCGCCTTCCTTCACCCGCAGGTCGTGAATGACGCGCCGCTGGCCGATGACCGGCTGCTTGAGGCCGCCCACATCGATGTTGTCGCGCACGGAGGAGATCTCCAGTTCCACGTGCAGGGAAACCTCGCTGGCGCCGTGGATGCGCGGCGTCACATCGGCGTTGACACCCACTTCGGCGAACTGGAACTGGGTGCTGACCAGGGGGCTGATGCCCACGCCCACCGCGCCCATGCCGCTCCCGAAGCTGCCCGTGGCGTAAGGATAGCGGTCGCCTATTTTGAGCGTGGCCTTGGTGCCGTCGGCGGCGCGCAGTTGCGGCGATTGCAGCACGCGCGTGGTGCGGTCGCTCATCAGCGCCTGGAGGAACGCGCCGGGCAGGCTGACGGAGAAATCGTTGGTCGAGATCTTGCCTATTTTCGCCAGTGAGATGGCGCTGCTGGTGGCCGTCGCCGCTGTGCTGGAAGTGCTGGCGCTGTCGCTCGCCGAGGAGGAGGAGGTGGTTCCCGCCAGGATTGGGTTGCGCGGGGTGAAGCTGATGGGATTCGAGATGCCCGCCTCGGTGCCGCGGGCGATGGTGGCCGCCAGGTTGCGGGTGCGGGTGGTGTTGGCCTCCATCACGATGATGTCGATGACCACTTCGGATTTCGGCTTGTCCAGGTCCTGGATCAGCTTTTCGGCCAGCATCACCTTGTCCACCGTGTCGCGCACCACGATGGCGTTCTGCGCGTTGTAGGTAAACACGCGGCGGATGTCGGTCACCGAGCGGATGTTGGTGGCGATTTCCTGCAACTCCTGCACGGTGGTCACGTTTTGCAGATAGAAGACCTTGACCACGTAGTCTTCATAGTCGCGCCGCTTGGTGACGTTGTCGTTGGTGACGAAGACGGTATTGCCCGACAGCGGCTTCCAGAACGACTTGGTGATCACCGCCAGGTGATCCAGCGCTTCGTCCAGCGTGACGTTCACCAGGTCCACGCCGAAGTTCTTGCCCGCCGGGGCCTGGTAGTCGGGGTCGAACACCACGTTGATACCGGCCAGCTTGCCCACCGTTTCAAACAGCACCTTCACCGGCTGGTTGTTCATTTTGAGAGTGCTGATCTGCGACGTGATGGGCCTGAGTTCGGG
>JACQZT010000329.1 GCA_016213755.1 Acidobacteriota bacterium
CCCCGGTCCGGG
Source organism: Acidobacteriota bacterium (assembly GCA_016213755.1). Taxonomy (GTDB): domain Bacteria; phylum Acidobacteriota; class Terriglobia; order Bryobacterales; family Bryobacteraceae; genus JACQZT01. The sequence goes on from JACQZT010000329.1 coordinate 13, forward strand.
GAGCTTTAACGTCATGATCACCAATTGGCCTGCCTGGCGCGGCATCCTGGCCACCGCCGCGGCGGCGATGTGGAGCATGATCGCCAGCATGGCCGGCGGCGCCGGCATCCACGTGTGCGCCACGCTGCCGGCCTGCCGCATGGGCGACACCATCGTGGAAGCCCTGAGGCCTCCGAACAAGATCGCCAAAGGCGAGATGACGGTGATGATCGGGGGGTGAGCGGCCCCTACTTCAGGCGGAAGTTCAGCTCCACGCTGGCCAGCACGCGAACCGGTTTGCCGTCTTTGGTTCCCGGCTCGAAAACCCACTGGCGAACCGCTTCGATCGCGTTCCGGTCCAATCCCGCATCCAGGCTTTCGACGACCTCCACGTTCTCGGGCCGGCCTTTCGCGTTCACGACGAGCTTGAGCTTGACAGCGCCTTGCAGTTTCGCGTCGCGCGCCTCCTCGGTGTATTTCGGCTCCACCTTGGAGACCAGTTGCGGGGCCTTGACGCCTCCGCCGATTCTGTAAATCCGGCCGTCTTGCTCTTGCCGGGCGGGAGTCGGCCCAGCCGCCAACAGCAGGGCCGCGACCGGGAACAGGAACATGCGCAAATGAGTTTTGGACATGATGCTCTCCTGATTTCAAGGTACGGCGGAACCGAGGTAGCAGGTGTTACTTCCAGCCCCTGGACGCGGAAGTTCACAAGTCGCTAAGGTGGTTTCCGGAGGTTCGCTTTGCCCGCCCTTGCCGTTCTCTTTCCGCTGGCCCTGCCGGCTTTCGCCGCCGCGCCGAAGACCCTGCGCCTGGATTACTACCACACCGGGAGCGCGACCGAGGAGCGTTTTGCCCTGGACGGGATCGTGCTGGAAGGCCCGTGGCCCGGCGCGCCCGGACGCGAGATCGACGACACCAACCTGGGCAAGTACTGCTTCGAGGTGCTGGACCGAAAGTCGAACCGCGTCTTGTACTCGCGCGGTTTCGCCAGCATCTACGGCGAGTGGGAGACCACGGACGAGGCCAAACGGGCGCACCGCACCTTCCACGAGTCGCTGCGTTTCCCCGCGCCCTCGGGTCCGGTGCAGGTGAACCTCAAGAAGCGGGGCGCGGACAACGCCTTCCGCGAGGTCTGGTCGGCGCTGGTGGATCCTCAGGACCCGGCCATCGACCGCACGCCGCCTTCCGCCGGGTTCAAGGTCTGGGCGGTCCTGAAAAACGGCGAACCGGCGGACAAGGTCGACCTGCTCCTGCTGGGCGACGGCTACACCGCCGCCGAGATGGACAAGTGGCATACGGATGCGCGGCGGCTGGCCGGGACCCTGTTTGCCGTTTCGCCTTTCAAAGAGCACCGGAGCGATTTCAACGTCTGGGCGGTAGATGCGCCCGCCGAAGAGAGCGGCGTCGCCCGCCCCTCCGACGGCGTGTGGCGCCGCTCGCCGCTGCGCGCCGCCTACGACGCCTTCGGCTCGGAGCGGTACGTCCTCACCTTTGACAACCGCCGCTTTCGCGAGATCGCCTCCGCCGCGCCATACGAGTTCGCCGAGATCGTGGTCAACGACCGCAAGTATGGAGGCGGGGGGATACACAACCTTTACGCCACGGTGGCCTCCGATAGCGCCTGGACGCCCTACATCTTCGTGCACGAGTTCGGCCACCACTTCGCCGGCCTGGCCGACGAATACTACACCTCCGACGTCGCGTACGCTTCCCCGGCCGGGCGGCCGGAACCCTGGGAGCCCAACGTCACCGCCGATCCGCGGGCCTCGCGCTGGAGCGGCCTGATTCGCTCCGGGACGACGCTGCCCACCGCCTGGCCCAAGGACGTCTTCGAGGCGCAACAGAAGGAGGTCCAGGCGCGGCGCCGCGCCCTGCGCGCCGCCGGGCGGCCCGAGGAGGAGATGGAGGCGCTGTTCCGCGAGGAGTCCGATCGCAGCGCGCCGCTGCTCGCCGCGGCCCCGCACGGCGGGGTGGTGGGCGCCTTCGAGGGGGCGATGTACGAGGCCCGCGGCTATTACCGCGCGCAGTCCGACTGCATCATGTTCACGCGCAACCCGGCCGGTTTTTGCGCCGTCTGCCGCCGCGCCATCGAGCGCGTCATCGGCCTGTGCACGCCGCCCCGATGAGCGGAGGGACGCCAAAAAGCCGTGTTAAAGCGCCTTCGGAGGCTTCCCGTGTAAAAAAAGCCCGAAAAACGGCGGTTTTGCCGCACTCTCCCCTTTACAACCGCCGCGCAATCCATTATGATGAGACAGCAAAACAGACTTGGGCGCTTCTGTTCGAAACAATTTGGCCGCTTTTTGTTTGTGTAAATCGCGGCCGGGAGCGCGCGGGTCCGCAATTCAGTACGACGCAGTGAAGGAGGCTTATGGCCGACAGAATGACGCAAACTCAACTGGTGAAGGAAATCGCCGCCGGCACTGGCGTGGCGAACAAGGTCGCCAAGACTTTCATCGAAACCTACGCCGCCATCGCGGTCCGCGAAACCAAGAAGAACGGCGTGTTCGTGATGCCGGGGCTCGGGCGGCTGGTCCGGGTCGATCGCAAGGCCCGTTTGGGACGCAACCCCGCGACCGGCGACAAGATTAAGATCCCCGCCAAGAAGGTGGTCAAGTTCCGCGTTGCCAAGATGGTCAAGGACGCCATCGTTCCGCCGAAGAAAGCGAAGTAGCGCCGGCGCCGGCGGCCGGAAATGAAAAGCCCCGCGAGCCTGTCTCGCGGGGCTTCGTTCTTCCAATCCGAGTTCGGGCCGCGCAACTTGCGCGCCGGCCCAGGAAGCCTACGCCTGCTTCTTCTCTTCGGGTTTCTCCTCGCTCTTCAGAGCGTTCTTGAAGTTGCGAATACCTTCTCCCAAACCCTTCGCCAGCTCGGGAATCTTGCGCCCGCCGAACAGCAGGGCGGCGATTGCCAGAATGACGAGAAGTTCAGGCACGCCAATAGACCTCATGCGGCCTCCTTGTATTTCTACACTTTTATTGTAGGGACAGGCTTTCCGCCGCGTCAAGCCGGGCTTGGGCGCGGTTATACTGAAAGTTCGTCTCAACCGTGCCTGGCAAGAAAAAAGGAATCGACTCCGGTTCGCTGGTTCGCGAGATCGCCCGGGAGCGCATCGGCGCCCCCCCTCCGTCCAGACCGATCGTTCCGAAGACCGCCCGCAAGAAGCCCAAGCACAAAAAAACCATCGACTCGGACAATGCCGGGATTTGACGTCCCCGGCACTCCGTTAACGGCGCAGGAACGAGATCCCCACGAAGAACAGCAATCCCAGCAGCCAGGCCGGGGCCGCCGCCGCGAAGCCCTTGCCCTTCGACGCACCCGTGAGGCAAGCCAGCGCCAGGCTGAGGATGACGATGTACCAGATGGTGAAGATCGAGAAGTAGTTCAGAACCGCCATCACCGGCTTGCTGACGCCCTCGTGGATGAACAGCCCGAGCCCGAAAGCGGGCTGCAGTTCCTCCATGCTCTGAATATCGTCGCCCTTCAGCCGGACCACGACGAAACCGGCAATCACTTGCAGCATGCTGATCAGCGAGCAGTGCGCCGAGAGGGAAAACAGATCGCGGTAGCTGGCGCGCATGTTCAGCACCGAGCAGGATCCCAGCAGGAGCGCCGCGCCCAGCGCCAGCATGCCCGCCATGATCAACGGGCCGGCGAAGACGCCGACCTTTTGCATGGTCTGAATCATGCCCATCGATCGCTCCAACTGCTCGGGCGTAAGGCCCCCGGGCGGGTTCTGCTGCATCACGCGCATGACCGTGGGAATGGACAGATACTGCACCACCACCATCACCACGCTGGAGAGTGCCAGCGGCCACAGCCAGGAGAGTTTCCGGGGGATTTGCTTCACCGCCGCCGCCGGGTCGATGTATATGTTGAACATGCCGGCCAACTGGCTGCCGAGGCCGGCCTTTTCTTCCTCCATGGGAGCTCCTTTCGGGGTCTTATTGAATGTACACCTACGCGGACCGCGATGGGAGCCCCTCCGGCGGGGCAAAGCGGGCGCGGACAAACTCAGCCGCTTGCTCCGGCGTGCGGATGGCCGACTCCAGTTGCGCGTCCTCGGCCTCGGCCAGAATGCGCGCGAACGCCGGGCCGGGTTGGTATCCCATGCGGATCAGGTCGTGGCCGGTCAGCAACCGCCGGGGCTTCAGGACCTCGGCCGGGGTTTCCGCCAGCTTGCGAAGCGCGAATTCGTAGTTCTCCAGGTTGCGATGACTGGAGAGGCAGTCCAGGCGGTGCAGTTCCAGGTGTTCTTCGAAGCGGTCCATGCGCAGGAAGCGCTTCACTTTGCTTTCGCGCATGCGGGGCAGGTCTTTGAAACGCAGGTGGTGGGCGATCAGCGCTTCGATCTGCCGCGCGTCGCCGGTGGAAAACCGCAGCCGCGCCAGGATCTCCGCCGCCATCTTCCCGCCGGCCTCGACGTGGCCGTCGAAGCGGATGCGCTCCTGGACCCGGAAAGTGGGCGGCTTGCCGATGTCGTGCAGCAGAACGCCCCAGGCCAGCGTCGCCGTGGGGTTGCGCAGGGCTTCCAGCATCAGGAGCGTGTGGATCCACACGTCGCCTTCGGGGTGAAACTCGGGCGGCTGCGCGACGCCCTTGGTCGCGGCCGCCTCGGGCAGCACTTCGTCCAGCAACCCGGTTTCGTTCAGCAACTCGAATCCCCGCCGCGCGCCTCCCTCGGTGAGAATGCGGGTCAGTTCGCCCCTGATCCGCTCGGCCGAGATGCCGCGGATCGAAGCGCGCTCGCGCCGCAGGGCCTCCAGCGTGGACCCTTCGATGGCGAAGCCGAAACGGGCGGCGAAGCGCACGGCCCGCAGCAGGCGCAGATGGTCTTCGCGAAACCGCGTGCCGGGGTCGCCGATGGCGCGAATGAGGCCGGCGGCCAGGTCCCGCCGGCCCCCGACCAGGTCGGCCACCTCGCCGGTTTCCGGATCCATCAGCAGAGCGTTGATGGTGAAATCGCGCCGCCGGACATCTTCGCGGGGATCGGTTTCGTAGCGCACTTCGTCCGGCCGGCGCCCGTCGCGGTAGGCGTGATCGCTGCGAAAGGTGGCCACCTCGACCTCCGCGCCGTTCTCGCTCACCAGGACCACGCCGAAATGCGCGCCGACGAGCCTGGCGTCCGGAAACAGCGCCTGCACGGTCTCCGGCCGGGCATCGGTCGCCACGTCATAGTCGGCCGGCTCCAGGCCCAGCAGCAGGTCCCGCACGCAGCCGCCCACCAGCCAGGCCTGAAATCCCCGGGCGCGAAGCGACGCGACGATGCGGCGGGCCAGATTCCCGGCACTGGTGCGAGTCATCTCTATGATCGTAAAATAGGCGCGAAGGTAGTTTGTACCCCCGATATGTCGATTCCAGGTTCCCGCTCGAACGCCGCCAAGATCGTGGTCGCGACCACCGTGGCGCTGTCGTTTATCTCCTTCTGGCGCGGCGCCGCGATTGTCCTGAGCGACCTGGCGTCCACCATGTTCTACGTCGGCGGAATCGCCGAACAGGCCATCGGCAAGTCCGCCCCCTGGTTCGTGCTGGGGGTGATGCTGTTCAGCTACGCCGTCCGTTCCGTCTACATGGAAAGCTGCAGCATGTTCGTGCGCGGCGGCGTGTACGTGGTGGTGCGCAACAGCATGGGACCGTTCATGGCCAAGATCTCGGTCTCGGCGCTGGTGGTGGATTACGTCCTCACCGGTCCCATCAGCTCGGTCAGCGCCGGCCACTACCTTGGCCGCCTGCTGAACGAGATCTTCGAAATGCTGCACCTGGGCGTTCACATCCCCCCCAACTGGTTCGCGGCCAGTTTCGGCGTGGCCGTCACGATCTATTTCTGGTGGGCCAATGTCAAGGGGATTCACGAGTCCAGCGGCAAGGCGCTGCGCATTCTTCAGATCACCACGGTAATGGTAGCGATCCTGCTGATCTGGTGCCCCCTCACCATTCTCCTGCGAGGACAGTTCGCGCTTCCTCCGGCGCCGACGCACGGGAATCTTCAGTTCGGCAAAGCGGCGCTGGGATGGCTGGAGGGCACCATCTGGCCCGAGCTGGCGCTAGTCGGTATCTTCATTGCCTTCGGCCACTCGCTGCTGGCCATGAGCGGATTCGAGACCCTGGCGCAGGTCTACCGCGAAATCGCCTCCCCCAAGCTCAAGAACCTGAAACGCACGGCCAACATCGTCTGCACCTACGCGCTGGTCAGCACGGGCCTGATCACGCTGTTCGCGGTGATGATCATCCCGGACCCGGTCCGCAAGAACTACTACGACAACCTGATCGGCGGCCTGGCCATGAACCTGGCCGGGCCGGAGCCGCTGAGGCTGATCTTTCACGCCTTCGTCGTGCTGGTGGGCACGCTGATCCTGTCCGGAGCGGTCAATACCTCGCTGATCGGCGCCAACGGCATCCTCAACCGCGTGGCCGAAGACGGCGTGCTGCTGGACTTCTTCCGCAAACCGCACCGGCGTTTCGGCACTACTTCCCGCATCATCAACCTGGTGACCTTGCTCCAACTGGCCACCATCATCGCCAGCCGCGGCGACGTTTACCTGCTGGGGGAGGCGTATGCCTTCGGCGTGGTGTGGAGTTTCTTCCTCAAAGGACTCGGCGTGCTGGCCCTGCGCTTCCAGCGCGGCGACCAGGAGTACAAGACGCCCCTCAACCTTCGCTTCGGCCGCCTCGAGATCCCCATCGGCCTGGGTCTGACCACCCTGGCCCTGTTCTTCGTGGCCATCGCCAACCTGCTGACCAAGCAGGTCGCTACCATCTACGGCGTCTCTTTCACCGCCGTCATGCTGGTGTTGTTCATCGTCTCCGAACGCGTGAACCGGCGCAGGCGCTCGGAGCGGAAGCAGGGTCTGGAGGAGTTCAATCTCGAACACCAGTCGACGGTGGACGCCGAGACCGTGAGCGCCCGCCCGGGTTGCGTGCTGGTGGCCGTGCGCGAGTACCTGCGCATGGGCCATCTGCGGCGCGTGCTCGAGAAGACCAACCTGCGGCGGCACGACATCGTGGTCATGACCGTGCGGCCCATCTCGGCCGGCGCGGGAGAGTACGCCCTAACGGACGAGCAGCTCTTCAGCGACTACGAGAAGGAACTGTTCAGCCACGTGGTGACCATGGCCGAGAAGGAGGGCAAGCCGGTGGAACTGCTGGTGGTGCCCGCCGTCGACCCGTTCGACGCCATAGTGCAGACCGCGGCCAATCTCAAGGCTTCGCGCCTGGTGACCGGCGTCTCGGCGCGCATGACCAGCGACGAGCTGGCGCGCCGCATCGGACTGGCCTGGGAGAGACTGCCGGAACCGCGTCCGCCTCTTTCGCTCGAGGTCATCGCGCCGGACCGCCCGCCGGCTTACGTCAACCTCGGCCCGCACCCGCCGCGCCTGTGGCCCGAGGACGTCGGCCGGGCTCACGAAATCTGGCTGCGCCTCACCGACGCGGAGCGCTTCGGCTCACAGCTCCATCACCGTGACGTGATCGGCATCGCCCTGCGGCGCCTGGAGCGCGACCTGGAATCCGGGAACCTCGATCAATTGCACGAAGAGATCGAGCGCGAGATGCACCGCGGCCCCGACTGAAAACCGGGGACAGTACTCTGTCCCCGGTTTTCAGGGGTGTTTCTTGGGGGGGGCGGCGGGGTCGATCTTCGCGAGCACCTCGCCGAACAGATCGGCCTTCTTCAGGTCCTTCTTGGAGGGCGGCTGCTGCTCGTGGCGGTAATCGTGATCGGAGTAACAGGTGCGGCAGCGCACCTTGGCCGGCTGGTCCCCCAGCAGCGAAACGATCGAGTGGTTTGTCAGGCGGCGGCACTTGATGCACCAATCGTCGATGACGTCGCCCAATCGAAACTGTGCCATGGCGTAACGCGCTGACTGCCCGCCCTGAGAGTATATCAAAATCGGCCCGGTGCTACCATTTTGAGTATGCGCGGCAAGTGGCTGCTCTTCGCGGGCGTGGCGATCCTGTTCGGCATTGGCGCCGGTGCCCTGCTTCAGTTGCGGCGGCCGGCCCGGCCCGCGCCGTCCGCTTCCAGGAACGCCGCCCCGCCGCCGGTCCTCGGTCCCGAAATCAGCCTCCTCGGCAAGATCCAGGCGCGCAACGTGGTTGCAGTCGCCGCGACCACCGAAGGCACAGTGGAGGAGTTCGGAGCCGACGCCGGCCAGGACGTGTTCGAAGGACAGCTTCTGGCACGCATTCGAAACGTCACGCTCGAAACCGCCGCCGAGCTGGCGCAGGCCGACTTCGAGAAGGCGCAGTCCCGCGTGTCGAATCTGGAGACGACGCTCATCGCCGCCCGTTTGGAGGCTTCCCGCGCCGACGCCGACCGCAACCGCGCCCGCACGGAGGCGGACCGGGCGGAGAGAACTTTCCTGCGGCAGCAGTTGCTGCACAAGGAGGGCGCCACGCCCCGGCTGGTTTTCGAGAGGGCGCAGAAGGAACACGCGGCGCTGAAAACCGAATCGGACACCCTCGCCGAACTCGCCGCGCATTCCGAGGATCGCGTGCGGATGCTGGTCAAGGAAATCGATGCCGCGCGCAAGACGCTCGACGAAGCGGCCGGCGAACTGGACGGGGCCAAGGAGGACCTGCGGGCGGCCGAGATCCACTCGCCGGTGGACGGCATATTGGTGGCCCGCCGCGGAGAGGCCGGTGGCGAGGTAAATCCGGCCATCAAGGACCTGTTCCAGATAGCCGTGGATCTTGCATCGCTCGATGTGGTGCTGGAGCCGGCCCCGCCGGCGCTGGAACGCATTCGCGCCGGCCAGACCGCCTGGGTGCGGCTGGCGGAGCTGTCCAACGAGCCGCTGCCGGCATCCGTGCGCGAAGTCAAGGGCACGCAGGTGTTCGTCGAATTCACCAGCCCCAACCCGGCCATCCGGCCCGGCCTCACCGCGCAGGTGACGATCAAGATAGGATAGAGAAATCTAAAAGCTGGAGGCCTCATGCAATTTCTGGAAAGCAGTCTGCTGGAGTTGATCACTCAGACGTCGGCGAACCTGCCGCCGGACGTGCGCGCCGCCATGAGCCGGTTCATCCCCGCCGAGACGCCGGGCACGCAAAGCGCGCAGGCGCTGAGCATCATCGCTTCGAATATCGACATGGCCCACGACGACGAGGGGCCCATCTGCCAGGACACCGGCATGCCGACCTTTATCGTGCACACCCCGCCGGGCGTCAGCCAGATCCTCATCCGCCGTGCCATTCAGAATGCGGTTGCCGAAGCCACGCGGCGGGGAAAGCTGCGGCCCAACTCGGTGGATTCCATCACCGGCAAAAACAGCGGGAACAACCTGGGCGTGGAAACGCCGGTGATTCATTTCGAGCAGTGGGACCAGGATCAAGTCGAGATCCGGCTCCTTCTCAAGGGCGGGGGCTGCGAGAACATGAACGCGCAGTACTCCCTGCCTTGCGAACTCGAAAACCTGGGGCGCGCCGACCGGAACCTCGAAGGCGTGCGCAAGTGCATCCTGCACGCCGTCTGGCAGGCGCAGGGACACGGCTGCGCGCCGGGCGCGCTGGGCGTTTGCATCGGCAGCGACCGCGCCCACGGCTACGCCCTGGCCAAGAGCCAGCTCTTCCGCACGCTGGACGACGTGAACCCCGATCCGACTCTGGCGAACCTCGAAGCCGAGATCCTGGAAGAAGCCAACCGGATCGGCGTGGGCGCGATGGGTTTCGGCGGGCAGGTTTCGCTCATCGGCTGCAAGATCGCGGCGGCCAACCGGCTGCCGGCGTGCTTCTTTGTGTCGGTGGCCTACGATTGCTGGGCCTTCCGCCGGCTGGGAGTTTGTCTGGATGCCTCCAGCGGCGCCATCACGCGCTGGCTGTATCGCGATCCCCAGCGCCCGGTCGAGCGCATGGCGGCCGGCGAAGGGTTCCCGCTCACGGGCCGTGAGATCGTCCTCACGCCGCCGCTCACCGAAGAGGCCGTGCGCGCCCTGAAGGTCGGCGACGTCGTGCTGATCAACGGCGAGATCTTCACCGGCCGCGACAACGTGCACGCTTTCCTGATGAAGAACCCGCCGCCGGTGGATTTGCACGGCGCGGTGATCTATCACTGCGGACCGGTGATGCTCAAACAGGGCGACGAGTGGGTGACCAAGGCCGCCGGGCCGACGACTTCCGGCCGCGAGGAACCTTACGAACACCACGTCATCCGCGAATACGGCCTGCGCGCCGTCATCGGCAAAGGCGGCATGGGCGCCAAGACCCTGGCGGCAATGAAGGAGGCCGGAGCCGTCTACCTGCACGCCATTGGCGGCGCGGCGCAGTTCTACGCCCGTGCCATCGAGCAGGTGCCCGGCGTTTACCTGCTGGAGTTCGGCATCCCCGAAGCCATGTGGCGCATGCAAGTGCGCAACTTCCTGACTATCGTCACCATGGACGCCCACGGCAACAGCCTCCACGCCCGCGTGAAGCAGGACACTGGTGAAGCCCTGGCCGCCCTGAAGCGCTGAAATTCGCACCGGCGGTTTGCTACAATGATGGAGGTCCGGCCAGGTAGCTCAGTTGGTAGAGCGCAGCCCTGAAAAGGCTGGCGTCGGCGGTTCAATTCCGTCCCTGGCCACCAAAGAATCAACAACTTACAGACCCCAGAAAACCCAGTTTCATTCCATTTCATTCCAATTCCAACTGGCCCGCCGGGCACGCCTCGGGAATGAACACTGGTGTCCGCGGGGATCTGCAGTGCGCCCTCATCACAACCCGGGAAGGGCCGGGAGCCGGGATGGCTTCCGCCCTCTCCTGGATCACTTCCACCTGGAGGTAGTCGTGAAGAGGGCAGTTGCATTCGTTCGTCTCTCCGGCGCCGGTAAGACCCGGTACGGCGAGACGCTGGTCTTCGATCAGAATCAGAACATTCAGGCCGAAGCCCTTCGGGGATTCGCCACCCACTGCGGGCGGGGTCTGGCCCGCACCTACCGTGACCACGCCATAAGCAGCCGCGTCCGTTGGCCCCAGTTCGACGCCCTCCGGTCTGATGCCCGGCACGGCGGGTTCAACGTGGTGGTGGTCGACCAGTCCGGCCAGATCATCCGCTCGCTCCGGGACCTGCCGGAGAAGTTGGACGAGTTCACCCGCCTGGGCACCGGCGTCGTCGCGCTGGCTGACGGCATCGACACCACCGACGCCATCACCCGCGACACCGCGCACGCCATGGTGATCGGACTGCTCCGGGCCGAGCGCACGGTCAGGAACGAATGCTCCTCTGCGGCGCTGGCCTACACCCGCGCAACCGGCACCAGGTCTGGCCGCCCGCTGGATCGCCCGCGCCTCCAAATCGACCGCGACCAGATCCGGGCTCTCCGCGACCAGGGCCGCCCCTACAGCCAGCCCGCCGACGAGCCGGTACGTCACCGGCACGAGGTAACCGCATGAACGGCACCAGCAAGGCGGAACTCAAGCGCCAGACCTTCAGCGTGTCCCGCGAGCTGGAGTACTTCACCGAAGCCGAGCTGACGACCCAGACCGGCTACGGCCGGGAAGATTGGTGGCCGCGCGTAGTAGCCAAGGAACTGATCGACAACTCCCTCGACGCCTGCGAGCAAGCCGGGACGCCGCCGCGCATCGACGTTAACTTCCAGGGGGACTCGCTGACGGTGGCCGACAACGGCCCGGGCCTGCCCGCCGGCGTACTCGATCGCGTTCTGGACTTCGGCACCCGGACCAGCGACAAGGCCGCATACGTTGCACCCACCAGAGGCGCACAGGGGAACGCATTC
>JACQZT010000333.1 GCA_016213755.1 Acidobacteriota bacterium
TGCGGCATCCCGGAGCGACCGGAAACGAACACGATTTCGCGCCCCGTCTTGGGATTCACCTTGGGCTCCACCTCAATGGCCTGCGAGTTCGACAGCCGCCGGAAATTCGTGCCGTCGACGTTGGCGATGAACAACTGGGCGTAGCGCAGGTTGCCGGCCGTGGAGAAGAGCAGCAACTGCCGGCCGTCCGGCGTGAAGTCCGAAGCCGCATTCATGGACGCCGCCTGGTTGTAGAAGCGCAAATCCCTTCCGGTCTCCACAGAGTGTATCAGGATGGATGGATTTCCGCGCAGGTAACTGGTAAATGCGAATTTGGTTCCGTCGGGCGACACTGCCGGGAACGACGAGATGGTCTTGTAGAAGGTCAACTGCTTCTGATTCGAGCCGTCGTAATCCATCGACCAGATCTCCTTGTTGCCCGAGCGGTTGGACACAAAGTAGATCTTGCTGCCCATCAGGCTCTTGCCGCCGAAGCGTGCCAGAATGTCGGCGGCGAACTCCTGCGCCACCTTTCGCGCACCGGCCTCGTCGAGGGAACCGGAATACAGCTTGCCGATCACCTGCGCGCTGGAAACGTCGGCCTGGGTGACGTCGTACAGGTAGCCGAACAGAACCAGTTGGCCGCCCTGCACCGCCGCATAACCGAAGGCCAGGTAGTTAGCGCCGACCGGCGGGCCGGACCAGTCGTCCAGCCACGGACCCTGGCGCACCGGTTTGGGCGGCGGCGCGCCGAGCCGGGCGGGCCGCGCCGGCGCCGCCAGCGGCGCGCGAAAGTCCCGCGGCTGCTGCGGGGTCTGCAAAGGATACATGCTCTTGGGCGCCATTTTGAACAGGCCCGAGGCCTGCACGTCGTCCCACAGCGTCTGGTTGAAGCGCCCCATGAATGTCTGAGCGTCGCCGGAACCGCGCAAGTCGGGAATGGCGATTGCCGGGCGGTCGCCGCCGGTCAGCTTGACCAGAATGTCGCTCTGCTGCGCCGCCGCCACTCCGGCGACCAGGAAGAGACCGAATATCGAAACCGTCTTGTTGGTCATCGTTTTAACTGAAACCAGAATTCCACGGACGCCGAATCCCGGCTGAAATCGCTGGGGAGCTGCGGAAGGGGACTGGCCTGCAAAACCGCCCGCTGCGCGGAGTTGTCCAGCGCCAGGATGCCGCTGCGCTGCAACAGCCGCACGTTGCGCACCGAACCGTCCCTGAAAATGTCGAACACGACAATCACCGGCGGAGCCGTCTGCATGCGGGGATCGACGTCGTCGGTCCGCCAGGCGCGCGCCACGCGTTCGCGCAACAGCCGCTCGTACCATCCGTAACGCGTCCCGAACACGCCGCCGGGGCCCAGGCCGACGCCCCCCGAGCCGGTCGTCAGGCCGTACATGGGTGAGGACATGGCCTGGCCGGTGGCCGAGTAGAGCTGGTTCGGCTTCTCTTCCTTCGAGGCGCGGTAGCGCTGGCTGGATGCCGCGATGTCGCTCTGCTTCTTCTTCAGCCTTTGCGTCTTCAGCGAGATGGCGTCCGGGTCTTCGGCCGGCGCGCGCTTGCGGGCGGCCTTATCCCTGGGCGGGGCCGGCACGCGCGATTCCGTATCGTTAGCCACCGGGTTTTGCAGGCCTCCGGGCGTAACCACCGGAATCTGGCTCACCGACGTGATGGCTACGCTGCCTCCGCCCAGAGCGGTGGGATCGCCCCAGCGCTCCCGCGCCACGGCCCCGATGAAGTTGTACGCCACCACCGAGCCGGCCAGCAGGGCATGCGCGGCCAGAGACGCCGCCAGCGGTCTGTTCAGCGTGTCGAGCTGTTCCAGGATATCGGGATGCGCCGCGCCGGCCATCTACTTCCGTCCCCGCTTCTCGCTTTCGTCTTCCGGCTGGGTCACCACGCGCACGTCGAACTTGGCCAGACCCAGTTCGCTGATGACCTGCGCGATAGGATCCCACGGCGTGCCCTTGTCGGCGCGCACATAGATCCCCTTGGAGCGCGGGAACCTCTGCCGCACCTCCCCGGCTATCGCGTTAATATTGGCGGGCTTGTCGTTCAGGTACAGCTCGCCGTCGCGCGTTACCGTCACCACCGGGAGCTCTTCGGCGCTGTCGCGCGTCTGCTTCACCTTCGGGACGTCGACCTCCAGGCCGAATTCCATCACGTGCGCCGTGAGCATGAAGATGATCAGCAGCACCAGCACCACGTCGACCAGTGGAACCACGTTCATCTCGGACATGCTCGCCACGCCGCGAAAGCGGCGCCGGCCGCCGCTGTGCCCGCTCTGTGCCGAAAACGCCATGGTCCTATCTTTCGAACAGCCGTTCGGCGAAGTTCACGAATTCGAGCGCGAAGTCGTCCATTCGCGCGCCGATCTCGCGGATCACGTGGCCGAAGTGATTGAAGAAAATCGCGGCCGGAATGGCCGCCGCCAGGCCCATGGCCGTGGCCACCAGGGCGTGCGCGATGCCCGGCCCCACCGCGCGCAGGCTGACCCCTCCTGACAAGCCCAGCGCCTGAAAGGCGTCGATGATGCCCCACACCGTGCCGAACAGCCCGATGAACGGCGTCACGCTGGCCACCGTCGCCAGCCAGTTCATGTTCCGCTCCAGCTTGGTCAATTCCTCGCCCACGCCCAGTTGCAGGCAGCGCTCCACGGCCGGCAGGTTGCCCAGCGCGCCGCGCCGTTTCATTTGCCGCTCAATTTCTTCGTAGCCGAAATCGAACACCGCCACCAGCGGCGCGCGCGCGAACTGCTCGCTGGCCAGCGCCACGGCCTCCAGTCCGGAGGCCTTGCGGAAGGCCCGCAGGAAACGCAGGTTGTCCGTGCGCGCCTGCCGCAGCACGTTCCACTTGGAGAAGATGATGGCCCACGAGAAGACCGAAAACAGCAGCAGGATCGAGAGCACCGCGGTGGGAACCGGCCCCGCGGTCGAGATCAGGTTCCAGATGCTCACTTGCAGCAGGAAACCAGCGAAAGAAACGGGCGGCAATGCAACTCCTTTCACCTTAGTCTACTATCATAGCGTTTGTCTCCCGCTGGGGAGCCGTCGCGGAACAACTGTTCCAACCGTCGGCACCTTCCGCCGTGGCGCACGTTCTCAACGTGCCGCATCGACACTCGTGCCGATGCTCGGGCGTCCACACGAATCTGGACGCGGCCCGTCTCATGCAGCTGTTGTTTCTCGTTTACAAATGTGGGCAAACGAAATTCAATTCGGCTACCATGATAGGTCGTGGAGCGCTGCTCCTTTGACCGCGATTACGTCGAATCGCTGCGGGCGAACGATCCAAGTGTGCAGCAGCATTTCGCCGGCTACTTCCGCGAGTTGCTGCTCATCAAGCTTCGCCGGCGCGTGCGCAGCGAAGAGATCGCCAACGACCTGGTGCAGGAGACGTTTCTGCGCGTGCTGACCACGCTTCGCAGCGACGGCCTGCGGAGCGCGCCAAGTCTCGGGGCGTTTGTGAACTCCGTCTGCAACAACGTTTTGCGGGAGCATTACCGGTCCGATGGCCGCCTCGTCGGTTTTCCCGAAGACTCCCCCGGCCCTCCCGACCGGCGCGCCGGTCCGGAAGATGAGGTGGTGACGCGACAAGGCCAGAAGCAGGTGCGGGCCGTGCTCCGCAAACTGCCTTCGAGGGATCGCGATTTGCTGCGCAAGGTCTTCTTCGAGGAGGAGGACAAGGACGACGTTTGCCGGGAGTTGGGAGTGGATCGGGAGTACCTGCGCGTGCTGCTGCATCGCGCCCGGAACCGCTTTCGGGAGCTGCTGAAAGGCGGGTGAGATTGGGATGAAACGGTTTCGACCGCCGGAACACTACGGGACGGGTGAAGATATGGAACACGAAACGGCAGTTCGGACCCGGGCGGCGGAACGCTACGCTCTTGACGAAATGACAGCCGAGGAAGGCGCGGCCTTTGAGGCGCACTACTTCGAATGCGGCGACTGCGCCGCGGACGTGAAAACGACGAGTCACTTCGTCGCCAACGCCCAGGCGTGGTTTGAAACACAGCGCGCCCCCGCGCGGCGAAACGCCGCGGCGGCGTCCCCGGGCTCGGCCCTGTGGGGATGGTTCCGCCCGGTCTGGCTGTCGCCCGCCCTGGCCACCGTGTTCGCGGTTCTGGCCGGCTACTCCTGGCTGGTCACGATACCGGGCCTGCGACAGGAGCGAGCGGCATCCGGCGCGGTCGAGGTGTTCCAGCCGGTGGTACTGCGCGCTCAGCTCCGCGGCGAAGAAGCGCCCGTGGTCCGCGTAGCACCCGGCTCTCCGGCGGTGATCACTCTCAACATCGAGAGCGATCGCGAGTATCCAGGTTACGAGATCGAAATCCTCAACGCCTCGGGCGCGACCATCTCCAAGGTCGCCGCGCCCGGATGGCCCACCATCAACCTGAGATTGCCGCCGGCGCTGAGCGGCAACGGAACGCACACTGTCATTGTGCGCGGAGGCAGCGATGAGCATCCGGAGATTGGCCGGTACCGGTTCCAACTCGTCCGGGAACCCAAGTGAAGCATTTCGGTTTGTCTATCGGGGCAACGCCGTGGGAGCGGCGGGGTTCCTGACCCGCATCGACGGGCACGACGACAGAAACTGCAATCTTCCCGACCAGGCGACGAGTTCCCTGCCGGTCATCGGCGGAAGGTCGAAGAGCCGGGTCAAAGCACCATTCTGGCAGATCTTCCCCGGGAAGCAGTCGCTGTACGTCGGGTCCACCAGCGCGTGGGCTAATGGCGGCCCGGTCGAAGTCGACAGAAAATGGAAGACGGAAGTCTGCGCCGAGGCGCACGACATTCACCTTCTCAAAGACAAAATCACCGTTGCGAGCGTGGCGGCCCACGTCAGCAGCGAATTCCAACTGGACCCGCCCCTGGCGCAGTTCAGCCTGGAAGGGTGCTGGATTGCGGGATTAAAGCTGGACGGAGCGCCGGTAAACGTGAAGGTCAAGGCGCTCGGCCCGGAGGGGATGAGGGCGATGGTGCACGGGCAGTCCGAGGCGGACCGGAGGAGGGTGGTTGAGCTCGGCATTATCGACAGCGTGGAATTTCCCGAAGGCATGCCGCCCGGAGTCAGTTACGATCCGGCAATCCGCAACCGGATTCTTTGGGAAGACGTGGGCGCGATCTATCTGGGTGAGCTCTTAGTCAGCGGTTTCTCGCGGCGGCTGACCATGCTGCGCATCGAGTTCGGCTGTCCGAACAAGGGAGGTTTCTGCGCGCCCGATGTCCAGGATGAAGGCCATACCGTCCCATGATTCGGAGGAGCCTTGGCCTGGCCGCCTGCCTGCTTCTGGCCGGGTGCGCGGGCCGCCGGGAAGCTGCCATCGAAAAGGAATACCAGACCGCGCAAGCGGAGCTACGGCAGGGTCGGCTGGCCGAAGCCCAGAAACGGGCCGAAGGTTGCGAACTCCGGTGGGCCCGCTCGCTGACCGGTCGCCAGCGGTGGCGGTTGCGCCTGCTGAAAGCCGACGTACTGGTGGCGCGCGGGCAGTCGCAGGAGGCTCTTCCACTGGTCGCCAGCGCCGCGCCGCCGGCCGCCTGGGCTGCCGAATTGGAGCTGCGCCGGCAGGTGATTCTCGCCACCATCTGGAGCCGTGACGGAAAGACACGGCAAAAGGACGCCCTGGAACTTCTTGAGCGAGCCGGAGCCGAAGCGCAAGGCCTCGGCGACAGCGGCACATCGCTGGAGATCGAGAACATCCGCTTCAATGTTCTGATGGGCAGCGGGGAGCCTGCCGCGGCCGAAGAGTGTATCATTCATGCAGTTGCGCTTGCCCGCAAGGCGCGAAACGACTACTGGCTCGCCGGCTCTTTGCTCAACCTCGCCTATGTCAGGAACAGGGACCAATTCCGTCATGACGAAGCCGCTCGTTTCGGCGAGGAAGCGATCGAAGCGGCACGGCGGGCCGGCACGGATCGTTTTCTGGGTGCGGCCTATGGCAACACCAGCCAGGCGCTGGGACGGCTCGGTGCGTTCGAAAAGGCGGTCCGCTACCGCCGCCAGGCCCTGGAGTTGCAGCGCCGCGTGGAAGATCGGCGCCAGGTCCGGGTGAGCCTGGGCCAGATGGGTAACCTGTTTGCCCTCTGGGAACGCCACGCTGAAGCCGTGGATTGGCATAAGCAGGCATTCGACTACTCCGAAAAGACCGGCGGCGCCTTGGATGCCGCACGCTCGGCGGGCAACCTCGCCACGGCCCATATCGCCCTCGAGCAGTGGGATGATGCCGAGGCGTGGAACCAGCGGGCCGCGGAACTGAAGCGGCAGACCGGCGACGGCGCCTCGCTCGGATATCAAAAACTCAACGCGGCCCAGATTGCAGACGGGCGAGGCCAGTCGTCAGAGGCCGGCCGGTTGTACCGCGAAGTGCTCTTCGAGGAGCGCGACAATCCGGGCCTGCGATTCGACGCCGAGGTAGGGATCGGAAAGGTCTGCGCGAAGACAGGGGCGGCGGGCGAGGCCCGCCGGCACTTCGAAGCTGCCCTGCGCCTGGTGGAATCCAACCGCGACGCGATCGAAAGGCAGGAGTATCAGATCACGTTTCTGGCCCGGATGATCCGCGCCTGGCGGGAATACGTCGATTTTCTGGTTTCCCAGGGACGGACGGAAGCCGCGTTCGAGGTAGCCGAACGCAGCCGCGCCCAGGTGCTGGCCGGGCGGTTGCGCGCGCACGAGGACGGCATTGCGCGCAGTGTTCCCCTGACCCGGTTGCGGCAGGTGGCCGCGCGGCAGCGCTGCACGTTCCTGTCGTACTGGCTGGGCCCGAAATGGTCTGCGGTCTGGATCGCCGACGCGTCCGGACTGCGCATGCGGAGGCTGCCGCCCGCGAGCGAGATCGACCGGCTGGTGGAGGCCTGGCGGCGCCGCATCGAGGAACAGACGGGGGATGCTCTGGAGACCGGACGCCAGGCGGGCGATCGCCTGGCGGCGCTGCTGCTCGAAGGCGTCGACTTGAAAACCGCGAAACGCCTGGTTGTCGTGCCGGATGGCAGCCTGCACGGTTTGAACCTGGAGAGCCTGCCCATGCCGGGCCGGAAGCGGTACCTGCTGGAAGAGGCGACCATCGTGCTGGCGCCTTCGCTGGCGGTGTTCGCGACGGACCGGGCGGGACGCGCGCGGCCGGCGCGGCAAGCGCTGCTGGTGGGCGTGGGGCAGCCCGGCGATGCGGCCTATCCTCCCTTGCCGAAGGCCGAAGACGAAGTGCGATCCATCACCGCGCGGTGGCCCGCGGACCGGCGGGTGCTGCTGACCGGCGCCGCCGCCACTCCGGCGGCCATCCGGAATCTCGATCTGCGGCGCTTCGGCTTCATTCATCTCGCCGCCCATGCCGAGGCCAATCGCGAGAGCCCGCTGGACTCGGCGGTGATCCTGGCGCGCGGGGGCGAGGAATCGAAGCTGTACGCCCGCGAGATCGCCAGCCTGCCGCTGAACGCCGAGTTGGTGACCCTCTCCGCCTGCCGCTCCGCCGGCGCGCGCGCCTATTCCGGGGAAGGCCTGGTGGGGCTGACCTGGGCCGTGCTTTCGGGGGGAGCGCGCAATGTCATCGCCGCGCTGTGGCCGGTTTCCGACAGTGCGACGTTCCTGCTGATGGAGAACCTGTACGCCGCGCTAAGCCGGGGAACGCCGCCCGCTTCCGCGCTCCGCGAGGCCAAACTCGCGATGCTGGGCTCGAGCGGCGCTTTCCGCCAACCGTTCTACTGGGCGCCGCTTCAGATTTACGTTCGCGGCGCTGAATTCTGATTCCCCTCTCCCGTTCCCCTGTGCAGTTTGTAACGCTTTACCGTTGTCGCGCACTAATTGGCGGAAAGCGGGAGGAGAAGGACATGCCAGAGCAACGCGAGCGGATGACCGCCAGTGCCCCGCGCCAATTGGTGGATGACGATCCGTGGCGAACCACGAACCGGATGCGCGGCCCCAGCATCCGAGAACCGGGGGGAACATGAAGATGGCGGCAGAGGATCCGGCCGGCGGGAACGATACCCGGTTCGAGAAGCGCGACCGGCTGGTGGTGGAAAACCTGCCGCTGGTGAGAGCGATCGCGCTCCGTATTTCCGACCACCTTCCCGCGCACGTGGAACTCGACGATCTGATCCACGAGGGCCTGCTGGGCCTCACCGACGCGGCGACCCGGTTCGACTCCGCCAAACACGTGCCCTTTTCCGTGTATGCCCGGCACCGGATTCGGGGTGCGATCCTCGACAGTCTCCGCGAATCGGACTGGGCCACGCGCGGTCTGCGCCGGCGGCAGCGGCAGATGGAGGCGGCGACGCACGAGCTCCAGGCAAACTTGCAGCGCGCTCCGAGCGAGGAGGAGATTGCCGCGAAAATGGGGATTGAGACCTCCCGTTTGCGCCGCATCGCGCTCGAGTTTCGCCAGGCGGATTTCATCTCCGCTTCCAGCCGCGCGCCGGCGGACGCGGATTTGCCCGCGCCGGAATTCCCCGCCCATCCCGAATCGCGGCCGGACTCCATGTGCGCCCGGACACAGATCCGGGAGAAGCTCGAGGCGGCGATGAGCACCCTTCGCGAGCGCCACAGGCAGGTAATCTCGCTGTACTACAACCAGGAGATGTCGATGAAAGAGATCGGCGACGCCATGGGAGTCAACGAAAGCCGCGTATCGCAGATCCACAAGGCCGCCCTGACGGCCATGGCGGCGGCGCTCAAATCCAACGGCATCACCTCTGGCTGGGCCTGCTATCCGTAACCAACTCCGCTGGGCGGCATCATAATGGCGGAAGGAGACGAAAGCGATGCTGTTCGAAGTCACTTCCACCAAGTCCATCGCCGAAATCGACCAGAGGCTGCGCGATTCGGCCGCGCGACAGAAATTCGGCGTGGTTGCCGTTCACGACCTGAAGGACACGATGCGGAACAAGGGCGTCGAGTTCGCCGGCGAATGCTACATTTACGAGGTCTGCAACCCCCAGCAGGCCAAGCGGGTGCTGGAAGCCAACGGCGCGGTGTCCACGGCTCTGCCCTGCCGCATCTCGGTGTACCAGGCCGGAGAGGGCTACAAAATCGCCACCCTGCTGCCCACCGCTTTGATGCAAATGTTCAATTCCCCGGAACTGGAACCCGTGGCGAAAGAAGTGGAAGGCGTCATCCGGCGGATGGTTGAGGACGCCGCCTGAGCCAGCGGCGCAGAACCCACACCACCCAGCCCAGGCCGGCCAGCGCCGCCACCGGCGGGATCACGTACATCCAGAACGAGCGCTCGCCTTCCGGCACGATCAGGATGCGCATCCCGTAGCGGCTCTTATAATGATCCAGGATCTCGCGGTCGGACTTGCCGGCGGCCACCATCCGATTGACCTCGGCGCGCATCTCCAGCGCCACCTCGCTGCGGTGCGCCGAAATCGGCTCCGACCAGCAGCAGGGGGCCAGCAGTGTCTTCTGCAAATTCGCCGCTCTTGCCTTTTCGGCCGGAGTCAGTTCGCCCAGGAGGGGCAAAGCGAGCGCCGCTATGACGGCCATCGTAAACCAAACAAAGGGTTTTGTCATTGAACTGGCTCCCAGCCGTGTCCCCGCATCACTTTTAGGATACCGCAGCCGCAAAACCGTGTAGAATGGGAAAGTCCGCTCAGTCATACAATGGCTGCTTTTGCCCTGTTCGCGCTTCTTCTCGTCTCCCCGGCCAGTCAACTGGTCCGTTCGCTGTTCGACGATACTTTCGCCGGCATCCACCAGTTGGACTGGTTCGACTGGGCGATAATGATCCCATACTTTACGGTGCTGATCATCCTGTCGCTCTACGGCCTGCACCGCTACGAGATCATCCGCACCTACCTCAAGCACCACAAACGGCTGCCCAAGGAACCGCCCCAGCGTTTTGAGGAACTGCCGCGCGTCACCGTGCAGCTCCCTCTGTATAACGAACGCTTCGTGGTCGAGCGGTTGATGGAAGCCGTCGCCAAGCTGGAGTACCCGCGCGAAAAGCTGCAAATCCAGGTGCTCGACGATTCCACCGACGAGACGCACCCCTTCACGCGCGCTCTGGTGGCCCGCTATCGCGAAGAGGGACTGCCGGTGGAGTATCATCACCGGGCCAACCGCCACGGTTACAAGGCGGGCGCCTTGCAGGAAGGCATGGCCACCGCCACCGGCGAGTTCTTCGCGATCTTCGACGCCGACTTCGTCCCCGCGCCGGACTTCCTGATGCGCACTATTCACTTCTTCGCCGAACCGGACATCGGAGTGGTGCAGACGCGCTGGAGTTACCTCAACCGGCACGACAACCTGCTCACCGAAGTCGAGGCCATGCTGCTCGACGGCCATTTCGTGCTGGAACACCCGGCGCGCTGCGGCCGCGGCCTGTTCTTCAACTTCAACGGCACGGCCGGTCTGCTGCGCCGCCGGATGATCGAAGACGCGGGCGGCTGGCAGCACGACACGCTGACCGAGGATTCCGACCTGAGTTACCGCGCCCAACTGGCCGGCTGGCGCTTCATGTACCTGCCGGGCGTGGATTGCCCCTCCGAGCTGCCGGTGGAGACTTACAGCTTCCAGGTGCAGCAGTCGCGCTGGGCCAAGGGCCTCACCCAGGTGGCCCAGAAACTTCTGCCGCGGATCCTAAAGGCGGACCTGCCCTTTCGCGTCAAAGCCGAGGCTTTCTTTCACCTCACTCCCAACATCTCTTACCCCCTGATGATCGTCGTCTCGGCGCTGATGCTGCCGGTTATGATCGTGCGCTTCTACATGGGCTGGCTGCAAATGCTGCTCATCGACATGCCGCTGATCGTGGCCAGCTTCTGGTCCATCTCTGCGTTTTACGTCATGGCGCAGAAAGAGCTGTATCCGGACCGCTGGAAGCGCTCCATCGCCTTGCTGCCCATGTTGATGGCCGCCGGCGTGGCGCTGACCGTTTCCAACACGCGCGCCGTGATGGAAGCCCTGTTCGGCGTGCAGACCGCCTTCGCGCGCACGCCGAAGTACGCCTACTCGGGCGAAAAGAAGCCAAAGGTGGAGGCCGCCGAGTACCGCCGGCGCAGCGGCTGGCTGCCGTTCGCCGAACTGGCCATCGGCACTTACTTCCTGGGTATGGTGGCCTTCGCCATCGACACCTTCAACTTCCTGGCCATCCCCTTCCTGATGCTGTTTGTGGGCGGCTACTACTGGGCCGGCCTGACCACGCTCGGGCAGGAGCACCAGGGACGCCTGCGCTGGCAGCGGGAAATCGAACTGGCGCGCTCGGCCGCCAACCGCGCCGGCTAGCGGGACTTTACTGCTGCGCAAACCCCGTCAGCCTGACCTGCCCGGGTTTTTTCGAGGCGCCGGAAAGGTGCGCGGTCACAGCTCTTCGCTTTGGTCGCGAATCTCCAGTTTGAACTGCCAGCCTTCATAGGTCATCAGCATGCGGCCAAAGTCGTCCCAGGCGATTTCGCGACCGTCGACGACGAGGAGCGGCAAGCGAGGATCGCAACAAAGGTCGCACTCGATCCGGCCTCGGACGACTCCGGAATCCGTTATCCCCAGTCCAAACTCACGGTCCACGATGTGCTGGGTGGACAGGGCGCGACGCATCTTCTCGATCAATCGTCCCAGCAGCACCATCAGATCGTCGCTCGGATCGCCGATAATTTGGAACTGGTAGCCGGCGGGATACCCGTCGCGGAGCTCGAAGGCATCCAGTGCGACCCCCGGCCCGAACAGCCGGGTCCGAAAGTGAAACTCGCGGACTTTTCCCGCGCAGTCGGCGAGACGGACCGGTTCGAACCGGGGGTCCTCAAATCCCTCCAGACCGTCCTCTCTGGCTACCTCCGCGTTGAGGCAATGGTTGCACAGCAGCCTGTATCCAAGCTCCGGGGAGCCGTAGTTGACGCTGTCATAGCCCGGCGTGATCTCGCCACAAACGTCGCAACGATTGGGCCGCTCGCGCGCGGGCTGGCTTGGTTTCATTTTCAACGAGCATAGCAGACGGCTGAGCGCGCATCGAACGGCCGCTCCAGGCAGCCGGAAGGATGCGGATCGCGGTTGTGCTGCCGCGCCCCTCTATCGCGCCTCCATCGCCGCTTGCAGCATGGCCCGGGCGTAGGCCACGTTGTACGTCCAGGCGGCATACTGGCCGCTTTTCGGCTGCTCGCGGTCGGCGTCGAGACCGCGGGGGTGCTCGGGGTAGATCAGGCGCGGGTACTTCTGCCGCACCAGTTCTTTCATCACCGCGAACATGTTCACCTCGCCCTCGTCCGGAAAGACCTCGGTGTACTGTTCCCGGGGCGTCTTCACGATCACGTTGCGGAAGTGCACGTGGTTGATGCAGTCGCGCTTGCCGAACCAGCGGCAGACCTCCACCGGATCGTGCCCCATTTCGCGGGTCACGCCGCAATCGAAGGTGATGCCGTTGCAGGGGCTGGGAACGATGTCCACCAGCCGCTTCCAGCCTTCGACACTGCCCATGATCTGGCCCGAGCCCCGGCTGACGGGCGCCGGCGGGTCGTTGGGGTGCAGCGCCAGCCGCACGCGCGACTCCACCGCCACCGGCACCACGGCTTTGAGGAAGTAGGTGACGTTGTTCCACATCTCCCCGATCGGGTGGGCGCCCTCGTTGGGCAGCGGCGGGAGGTTTCGCACGCGCTCGTAGTCGAACGACAGCATTCCGGAGCCGGCCCGGCCGGGCGTTTCGTGGTAACCCTCGACGGCGCGGTGCGCGTAGAAGTTGTACTCGATCACCGGCAGCCCGGCCTGGCCCGCGGCGCGGATCGACTGGCGCACCTTGTCGATCTCCTCGTCGCGGCCGGGCCGTCCGTAGAGGGTATTGCCGAACCCGCCGATCATCAGGTTAGACACGCTCAGGCCGCCGGCTTTGTAGCGCTCCATCATGGCGCGCAGGTCCGCCTCCGTCCAGGGGATCGGGGGCCCGCCCCCGAGCACGTGGTCCACGCCCAGTTGTTTGATGCGGCGCATCGCGGCCGCGCTGGGCTCGCGCGCCGACAGGATCATGCAAAGCTTGGGCGTGTTCTGCCCTTCTCTCCGCGGCCAGCCGCCGGCGGCCCCGGACATTGCCTTCGGCGCCAGAGCCGCGGCGCCCGCGGTTTGAAACAGCGTTCGCCGGGAAATGGGGACGTTCATCGGATCACCTCCTCACCGCGTTCTTTTGCCGGCACCCTGGGTCATGAGGGCTTTGAGGTCCGGCAGGTGTTGCGCGTAAACCCCGCGCGGGGTCGTGGCGTGCTTCTTGCACAGCGAGGCGGCCATGCCCACCACCTCGCCCATCATGCCCGTGGTGCGCTGGACGCGCACCGTGCCCAGCGCCACGTGGGTCACGCTAATGTTGCGCCCGGCCATGAACAGGTTCTCGACGTTGCGCGAGTAGAAACACCGGTAGGGCACCGCGAAGGGCTCCTTCTTGCCGAACTTGGCGATGGTGCGGAACTCCTGGCCCGGGAACTGCTCGCTGTTCTTGGGGTCCGGGTAGTGCAGGTCGATGGACCAGGTGGCGGTCACCGCCGCGTCCGGAAACTCCCGCTTCTCCAGGATGTCCTGCTCCTTGAGAATCACGTCCCCCAGCAGCCGGCGCGACTCGCGCTTGCCGCCCACGTAGGCCACCCAGGCCAGGCGCAGGTTGGCGTACTTCTCTTTGTTCCTGGCGCGGTTCTTTTGGAACGACCAGTTGCCGTACACCGCGCGCATACCGTGATCGCGGATGGACTCGAACTCGCCGATCTGGTCCTTGTCTAATCCGGTCTCCCAGTTCCAGTCGCCGTGATCGGCGTTCTGCACCGTCTGGTCGTTGAACGCAAGCGCCCAGGGCGTCTCCGGGAAGGCCACGGGCTGGCCGGCGTCTTCCGAGTACCACATCACGGAAGTGCCCATCACCAGCTTGTCGGCGGTCTCCGGCGCGGTCGGTTCGCCGAACTCGCTGCGCGCCTCGCGCCCGTAATGGTAATCCGCGCCCGCCAGGTAGCCAATGGTCCCGTCGCCGGTGCAGTCGGCAAACAGCGGCGCCGTGTAGCGCAGTTCCTCTCCGCTGAAAACGTCGCGCGCCACCACGGCCGCTATCCGGTGGCCGCTCTTTTCGACGCCGAAGGCCCGGGTGTTGAGGAACAGGCGGATGTTCTTTTCCGCCTTCACCACGCCCAGCTTTTTCTCGTCATCGTAGCGGGCGGCGGGCTGCGCGTTGCCTTGATGGCCGGAATCCAATTCGGCGACCACCGCTCCGAGGGCCGGATACGGCGGCAGGTGGATGTTGCCGCCCAGGTGCACGCGCACGTCGGAGCTGTTGTTTCCGCCCAGCACCGGACGGTCCTGAATGAGCGCCACCTTCAGCCCGTGCCGCGCCGCCGAGATGGCGGCCGCCGTGCCCGCCATTCCTCCGCCCACCACCACCAAGTCGAACTCGCCGGCCGACCGCGGCCGATGGGAAGGCCGCAAGGCCGCCAGTCCCGGCCCGACGTCCGGCGGGCGGAAGTTGAGATCCCGCGTCAGCAGGATGGCGTCACAGCGGCCTTCGAAGCCGGTCTGATCGTGCAGGGCCAGCGCGACCTTGCCGCTCTCCAGCTTGACCGTGCCGCCATCCTGCCAGTGCCACTTCGCGCCTTCCGTGCCGAAGACCGTCTTGAGCGGCTGGCCGTTGACCAGCAACTGGAACTTGCCCGGCGCGCCAGGCGCCTTCCACGGCGCCACCCAGTCGCGGGTCCGGACCCACACGCGATAGGCGCCGGTCTGGGGCGCCTGCACGGTGGTCCTGGCATCCGCCACAGGCGTACCCATGCCGTGCGCCAGCAGGTAGGCGGAGCCCATCTGTTCCATGAACTGCTGATCCACCGCCCAGCCGCCGAGGAACTCGAAGCTCTCGGCCTCCACAAAAACGGCGGGCGGGGCCGCGGCCAGCGAGAAGGCGGCCATTAGGAACGGTGTAACAACTCGGATCATGCAGAGAATTCTAGCGCGAAGGGTGGCAGAATGGTTTGTGCGTCGCATCCCAGTTTTACTCCTCATTCTGGCCGCGGCCCAAGGCCGGCCGGCCTGGCACCCCACAGTCGATTCCTATTCCCGGTTGAAAGAGCTGTTTGCCAATCCGCCCATGGAATACAGCACCTCGCCGTTCCTGGTATGGAACGGCGAAGTAATGGAAAGCGAGATCGACCAGCACCTGACGGCGTTCCGCGATCAGGGCGTGCGATCGGTTTTCATCCACCCCCGGCCGGGAATGATCACCTCGTACCTGTCCGATCGCTGGTTCCAACTGGTCCGCCACACCGTCGACAAGGGCAAGTCGCTGGGCATGGAGGTGTGGCTCTACGACGAAAACTCCTATCCCAGCGGCTTCGCCGGCGGCCACGTGCCGGCCGAGATGCCCGAGTCCTGGAACGAAGGGCAGGGGCTGTCGCTGCGCCGCGGGCGAAACCTTCAGCCCGACCCGGCCAAGAAGTACCCGGTGATTCTGCGCCCGAATGGCGAGGCGGGCGATACTTACCTTTTTGAACTCGCCTTCTACGACAAGCGCGCCTGGCACGGCGGCTTTTCCTACGTCGACCTGATCCGCCCCGGCGTCACCGAGAAGTTCATCGAACTGACCATGCGCGGCTATGAGAAGACGCTGGCCGGCGACCTCGGCAAGCGCGTTCCGGGCATCTTCACCGACGAGCCCAACATCATTCCGCCGCCGGGCAAGCTCACCATGCGCTGGACGCCCGACCTGTTCGCCCAGTTTCAGAAACGCTGGGGCTACGACCTCAAGCCTCAGCTTCCCGCGCTGTTCGAAGAGACCGGCGACTGGCGCAAGGTCCGCCACAACTACTACTCGACGCTGCTGGATTTGTTCATCGAGCGCTGGTCCAAGCCCTGGTTCGACTACACCGAGAAGCGCGGCATCCAGTGGACCGGCCACTACTGGGAGCACGGCTGGCCCAATCCGCAGCACGGCCCCGACAACATGGCCATGTACGCCTGGCACCACGTGCCCGGCATCGACATGCTCTTCAACCAGTTTGACGAGGGCGTGAACGCGCAGTTCGGCAACGTGCGCTCGGTGAAGGAACTCGCGAGCGTGGCCAGCCAGATGGGCCGCCGCCGCACCATTAGCGAGACCTACGGCGGCGCCGGATGGGAGCTGCGCTTCGAGGACATGAAGCGCCTGGGCGACTGGGAATACGTGCTGGGCGTCAACTTCATGAACCAGCACCTGGCCTTCGGCACCCTGGCCGGGGCGCGCAAGCACGACTACCCGCAATCGTTCACCTACCACACACCCTGGTGGAACGACTACCACGCGCTGGCCGGCTACTTCGCCCGCCTCTCGCTGGCCCTCTCCTCGGGCGAACAGGTGAACGGCATCCTGGTGCTGGAGCCGACCACCACCGGATGGCTGTACTCCTCGCCCGCCGGCGCCCACCCGCGCCTGATGGAAAACGGCCGCGCGTTCCAGGCCTTCCTAAACCGCCTGGAGGCTGCGCAGGTGGAATACGACCTGGGCTGCGAGAACATCCTGCGCGACCGCGCCAAAGTCGCCGGCGCGGCGCTCACAGTCGGGCAGCGATCGTACGGCGTAATCGTGCTGCCTCCGGGCACGGAGAACTTGGATTCGCCGACCGTGAAGCTTCTGACGGATTTCCAGCGCGGCGGCGGGAAGGTGCTCTCGTTTGTGGACCCGCCGCGCTACGTGGATGGCGCCGAGAGCGGCGAAGTTGCGAAATGGGAGAAAGTCAGCGATCTTAAGCTCCTCGCCTCCCCCGATTTCGAGATCGTTCGCACCGCGCCCCAGGGCAAGCTGTTCCACCAGCGCCGCCGGATCGACGGCGGCCAGATCGTGTTTCTGGTCAACTCCAGCTTGGAGGAGAACGCGGCCGGCTCGCTCAAACTGGGCGGGCGCTCCGCCACCCGGCTGGATCCGCTGACCGGGAGCCTGGCCCCCTACCCGGCACGGCTCGACGGCGCCCGCCTGGCTCTGGACTTCGACCTGCCTCCCGCCGGGAGCCTGCTGCTCTACGTCGCCCGCACCGGCCAACCCGCCGCGGCGCCGGTGGCGCCCGCGGCCGAAAAGCCGGTGGCGGCCTCCGGTCCGTTGTCCGTCCGGAGGCTGGCCCCCAACACGCTCACGCTCGACTACTGCGATCTCAAACTGGGCGCCGAGGTCGAACGCGGTCTCTACTATTACGTGGCACAGGAGAAGATCTTCCGGCATCACGGTCTGGGAACCAACCCCTGGAACACCGCCGTTCAGTACAAGACCTCGATCCTCGACCGCAACAAGTTCGCGCCGGATTCGGGTTTCGAGGCGGCCTTCTCCTTCGAGGTCGCCGGTCTCGCGGACAAATCCTCGCTGCGCGCCGTGGTCGAGCGGCCGGAGCTTTGGACCGTGGCCATCAACGGCCACGCTGTGGCGCCGCGCAAAGGCGAATGGTGGCTCGACCGCGCTTTCGGCGTCTTCGACATCTCCGCGCACGTCCTCGAGGGCCGCAACACGCTGGCCGTGACCGCCCGGCCCATGTCGATTCACGCCGAACTGGAGCCGGTTTACATTCTGGGCGACTTCGGCCTGGCCGCGCAGCCGGCCGGGTGGCGCATCACGCCGCCCGCGGCGCTGGCCGCCGGCGCCTGGAAGGAGCAGGGACTGCCGCTTTACTCGCAGGCGGTCTCCCTACCGGTGTTCCTACACCCTGCGCCGCGGCGCGGGGCGCGTGAAGGTGCGCCTGGGCGCCTGGCACGGCACGGTGGCCGAAGTGCGCGTCAACGGCAAGCCGGCCGGCATCATCGGCTGGCAGCCCTACGAACTGGACATCACCCGCCTGGTCGCCGACGGGTCCAACACGATCAAAGTGATCGTGGTCGGGTCGCTCAAGAACCTGCTCGGACCGCACCACGGCAAAATCAACAAGGGCCTGGTGTCGCCCGGCAGTTTCCGGCCCGCTCCCGCCCAGCCCCCGCCGGGCGCGGCCTACGACCTGGAAGCGTACGGCCTGATGGGAGAGTTCCGAGTGGTTGAAACCGCGCGCTGATTCCGATTTAGCTTTCCGAATCCTGGTTTTTGGCGTATTCTGGACTCGGACTTCCCTCCGGGCGCTAAGAAGGAGGGCACAATGCCGATTCTCGCCAAACTGCGGGAGATGCTCGACGCTTCGGACGTCTCCTATACGCATCATGTTCACCCGCTGGCCTATACGGCCCGGGAACTCGCTTCGGTCGAACACATACCAACCCACGAGGTCGCCAAGGTGATTGTGTTTCTTGCCGATCCGGGCTACGGTATGGCCGTGCTGTGCGGCGACTCGCTGGTTGACGTGCTCGAACTTCGCTCCACGCTGGGCTACCAGCGTCTGCGGCTGGCCACCGAAGCCGAACTGGCGGAGTTGTTCCCCGACTGTGAACTGGGAGCCATGCCGCCGTTCGGGAACCTCTTCGGGTTGTCCGTATACGTCGACTCCCGGGTGGCGGGCGAAGAAACCATCGCTTTCAACGCGGGCACGCACCGCGACGTGGTCCTGATGCGCTTCCAGGACTACCGGAACCTGGTCCAGCCGGAGGTGATCCACTTCGCGCGCCAGGCCGCCGCTTGACCTAATCTGGCGCGACCCCGTACATGCCGGGCGGCCGCCGCCCCGATGCCGGTCAAGTACGGCGAGCGGATCAGCGCGGGATGTCCGGCAGCTTGGGCGGCGGCGGCGGAGCGTAGCCGGCGGGAACCTGAAACAGCGCAGGGTCCGGCTCTCGCGCCTCGATGTACCGGCAGCGGGTGGTCTGCTGACCGAAGTCACCCGTCATCTTCCGCAGTACCGGCAGGTGCAGCCGGGTGCTGGTCCAGACTTCCGCGGTCGTAACCGGCGAGGGCGGCAGTTGCGGCGCCTGGGGCATCGACGGAGGCTGAGGGACGGCGGGCGGCTGCAACGTATACAGCTTGCCTTCCACTTCGTGGCCGTCGATGATCGACCGGCCCAGGTTCTGCACCTTGCTGATGGCCGCGGGTGGCGCAACGGCGCCCGCCAGCCCGGAAGGGTCGTACTGGCCCGCCGGCAGCTTCTGCATCGGAACCACGCTGACCGCTTTGGTCACGTGGTCCAGCATCGTCGTCTGCTGCGTAGCCAAGTCGAGTATCACCGTGGAATTGCCCGCATCGCAGCGAATCTTCCCTTCGGCCGAGCGGTACATTCTCGAGATGGATTCCTGGGGCGCGGCGCCGGGCTGGGCCGGCTGGAACGTGGTCACGCACTCGCCGATCACCGGCGGCAAAGACACTTGCGAAGGCTGTGTCACGGCACCCACAGATTACCACGTCCGCGCCGCGCGCAGGCCTCCCTCGTAAGCTTCGATGACCCTGTCCCAGGCCGCGCCGGCCTCCGCGTCCACCTGCCGGCGCGCGGGGTCGGCGTCGAACCAGGCCAGGGTCCGGCGGATGCCCTGTCCGAAGGGTACGGTGGCGCGAAAGCCGGGCACGAAGCACTTGATCTTACTGTTATCGAAGACCACGCTGACCGCCTTGTCTCCGATCAGCCCGCCCAGTTTGTCGGGCAGGCAGGCGCCGATAAAATCCGAGGGGATGTGGACCAGTCGCGGCTCCACGCCCGCGGCTGCGGCGGTGATCCGGTAGAACTGGTCCCAGCACAGGACCTCGTCGGAGGTGATGTGAAAAGCGTGTCCAATCGCTTGTTCGTGGCCCAGCAAACCCACCAGGCCTTTCGCGAAATCGGTATTGTGCGTGATGACCCACAGCGACGAGCCGTCGCCCGGCACAATGACCTTCTTGCCGCGGCGCATGCGGTCCACCGCGGTGTAGGACTTCGCCCAACTGTTGACCGCCAGCGCAATCTGCGTCTCGCCGTACGTGTGCGAGGGGCGCACGATGGTGACCGGGAAACCCTCCTCGCGATAGGCCCGCATCAGCCGCTCCTCGCAGGCGATCTTGTTCCGCGAATACTCCCAGTACGGGTTGGTCAGCGGCGTCGCCTCGGTGATGAGATAGTGCGTCGCCGGCTTCTGATAGGCGCTGGCGGAACTGATGAAGATGTACTGCCGCGTGCGTCCGCCAAACAGCGCCAGGTCGCGCTCCACGTGTGCGGGAGTGAACGCGATCCAGTCCACGACCACGTCGAACGTCTCCTTCGTGAGCGCCTGCGGAGCGTCGTCGATGTCCGCGGTCAGCGTCTTCACCCCGGCGGGAAGCTCCGCCGCCCGGCGTCCGCGGGTCAATAGCGTCAGGTCGATCCCGCGCTCGGCCGCCAGCGCCGTGCAGGCCGTGCTGATGATTCCGGTTCCGCCGATGAAAAGAACCCGCATGGAAACCTTTGTAGCAGACTATCGCCGCGTCCCCTTGCCGATACGTATTGACCCGGATGTACAATACGTATAGTGCCGAAGCTGACTTTGAGTGTAGACGAATCCGTGGTGTCGCGAGCCAAGAGCTACGCCCGCCGCAGGGGCACTTCGGTCTCGAAGCTGGTCGAAAACTACCTGAAGACCCTGGCCGCCCCCGCCGAGAGCGGGGAAGATCCCCCCATCCTGAGGTCGCTGCGAGGAATTCTCAAGAAGGGCGATCGCGAAGCGTACCGGAAGCACCTGGCGGATAAATACTTGTGAAGCGATTCCTGGTCGACATCAACGTCATCCTCGACGTTCTGCTGGACCGGCAACCTCACGCCGAGGCCAGCGCTCGGGTGTGGGCCGCGATTGAAACCGGCAAGGTCGCAGGCGCCCTGGCTGCGCACGCAATCACGACCATCCACTACCTCGTGCGCAGGGAGAGAGGCGCCTCGGTAGCCCGACGAGCGGTGACCGCCCTGCCGAAAGTGTTTCGAATTGTCGCCGTCGGCGAGGAAGTGATTCGTGCGGCGCTCCTGTTACCCGGCCTGGACTTCGAGGATAACGTAACCGCGGCCGCGGCCCACATGGCGGGCTGCGACGCCATCGTGACTCGAGATCCGAAAGGCTATCCGAATTCGCCCGTTCCGGCGATAACGCCCGAAGCGGCGGCCGAGTGGCTCTCAGCCTGAACTGCTACGATATGGAGCGGTTGCGGAAGTCGCTCTCGCACCGGGAGGCATTATGCATCGCCGAGATTTCCTGCGCGCCGCCCCGCTGGCGGGCGGTGCGGGACTGCTGCCGCCGGCGTTCGCGGCGGAAACGAGCAAACTCAAAATCACCAGCGTGCGGCTGGTGCGAACCAAGCCCCGGCGTCCCGTGCCATCTTACCGCCCCGCTCCGGGTTCGTGGTCCACGGGCGGGGTGGAAGTGGCCAATCCGATGTCGATCTACCCGGAGTACAAGGCGCAGCGCTCGCTGTTCCAGCCCGACCCCGGGAAGCTGGGCGGATTCACGGTGGAGATCGCCACCGACAAGGGGGTGAAGGGTTACGGCAGCGGCGGCACGGGGGGCGGCCAGGTGGTGGAGCAGCACTTCACCAAGCTTCTGCTGGGCGAAGACCCCTTCAACGTCGAGCGCATCTGGGACATCCTGTGGCGTTCGAGCATGTCCTATGGCCGGGCGGGCATCGCCATCAACGCCATTAGCGGAGTGGACCTGGCGCTATGGGACCTCATCGGCAACGCGCTCCAGATGCCCGTATACAAGCTGTTGGGCGGCGAAACCAAGGCCCGCATTCCGGCTTACTGCACGGGCAACGACATCGAGCAGCACATCGCCTTCGGCTACAAGCGGCTCAAGCTGGCCATCCCGCACGGCCCGGCCGACGGCCGCGAAGGGCAGCTTAAGAACGTCGAACTGGTGAAGCGCACGCGCGAGGCGCTGGGTCCCGCCGGCGACATCATGCTGGATTGCTGGATGGCCTGGACCGAGCGCTACACGCTGGAGATGGCCGAAATGGTGGCGCCCTACCGGGTTTATTGGATGGAAGAGTGCTTGCAGCCGCACGACTACGAAGGGTTCGGCCGGCTCAACGCGCAAATCCAATCCACCCGCATTGTCACCGGCGAGCACGAGTATACGCGCTACGGGTTCCGAAAGCTGCTGGAGCACCGCTCGGCTTCCATCTGGCAGCCAGACATCCACTGGTGCGGAGGTCTCACCGAACTGCGCCGCATCGCCGCGCTGGCCGCCGCTTACGACATCCCGGTGATTCCCCACGGGGGCGGCGGGCAGGACTCGGTGCATTTCATCCTGGCCACCGTGAATTCGCCCTGGGCCGAACTGTTTATGCCCGCGCCCGGAGGCCCGCCGGAGGTCTACCGGCGCTACGAGGAAGACAACCAGATCACGCGCGGGCCCGAAGGCATCTACATGCGCCCGTCCGAACGGCCCGGCTTCGGCTGGGACTTCGACGCCGCCTGAGTTTCGCGCGACAGGCTACGAAACCCCGAAACTCAGGTCTTGCGCCAGCGTGGGCAGGAAATCGGGCGTGGTTTGCAGGTAGAAGTGCCCGCCGTCGAAGATGCGGGCCGCGAACGAGCCGCTGGTCTGGCAGTTCCAGGCCTCGACGTGCTCTTCGCGCACGTTCGGGTCGGCGGCGCCGCCGTAGGCGCGCAGGGCGAAGCCGAAGGGCAGCTCGGGGGTGTAGACGTAGTTGCGGTAGAGCGCCGTGTCGGCCCGCAGCACGGGCGCCAGCACGCGCATCAACCCGTCGTTTTCGAGCACCTCGGCGGGCACGCCTTCCAGGCGGCGCAGTTGCGCGCGGAACTCCTCGTCGGCGGGGGGCGGCAGAGGCGTCCAGCCTTCCCGAAACTGCGGGGCGCGCGCGCCGGAAACGATCAGGCCGCGCGGCAGCGCCTTGCCGTTGCGCCGCAAGTGGCGGGCCAGTTCGAAAGCCACCGCGGCGCCCATGCTGTGTCCGAAGAAAACGAAAGGCCGGTCCAGCAGCGGGCGGATCGCCCCGCCCAGGGCCGCGACGAGCGCCTCCATGCGCTCGAAGGGCGCTTCCGCCGAGCGGCTCTCGCGCCCCGGCAAGCGCACAGGGCAAACCAGCACGCCCGCCGGCAGTGCGGATTGCCAGCGTGCGAACGCCGCCGCGCCCCCGCCCGCGTGCGGGAAACAGAACAGGCGCACGTCGCCGGCGGCCTCCGCGCCGGGGAACCAGGAAGCCGTGCTGGCGCGCTGGCGCAGTAGAATCGACAGCAGGCGGCGCCGCTCCGGAGACAGATTCTCGACTGGGGCGGCGCGTTTGGGCCGGCGGCGCGTCTCTTCGAGCAGCGCCTCGAAAGGCTCCACGCTCAGGCTTTCGGCGTACGCCAGCGCGGCGGCGCGCGAGGCGCGAGAGATTTCCTCCCAATGCGCGCGGTCGCCGAGCAGCCGCTCGAGCGCCTCGCGCCAGGGCGAAAGATCCTGCTCGGGAGCCTGGGCCAGCGGCACCATCTGCTCGTCCAGGCTGGGCTGGTAACTCGCGATGGGACGCACCGGGATCAGGTACGGCACGCCCATCTTCGCTTCCGGAATGCCGCCCACGTCGGAGGCGATGACCGGCACGCCGGCGAGCATCGCTTCCACCACGATGCGCGAGCGCGCCTCGGCCCACAGCGACGGCGCCAGCAGCACCCGCGTTTGCTCCAGCAGGCGGGCGATATCGTCCACCGGATCCAGCAGCGTGACGTTGGGCCGGGCGGCCAGCGCGGCGCGGTCTCGCTCGTTCGTTCCCCAGGTGGGGACGGCCGCGAAACGCACTTGCGGCAGCGCATCCGCCAGCGCGAGGAAAATCGAGATGCCCTTCACAATGCAAGGGTTCACCATGGTCGCGAACGGGCTGTCGAAACGGCCCAGCGCGGGCCGGGAGCCGGCCTCGAGCAGCGAAATGGGAACGTGCACGGCGTCCATCGCGCCATGGCGGCGCACATAGGAAGCCACGTACTCGCTCACGCCAACCACGCAGTCGGCGCGGCGCAGTTGCGCGGTCTTGGATTCGCTCGGGAAGGCTGAATCCGGGCCGAAGGGCACGGCCAGGGTGGCACGCACCAGGTACACCACGCGGGCTTGGGAGCGCAGCGCGGTCTCGAACAGCATCTGCGCCGGGTCGTCCGTCGAAGTGAGGATGACGCCGGGCTGAAACGTCTCCGCCTCCTGCGCGAAGGAAGCGCGCATGGGCGCATCGGCCACCACCGTCACCGCCACGCCGCCCAGGGTGAAGCGCACCAGGCCCGCCTGTGCCGCGGCCTCGACGCCCCGCCGCGCCAGTTCTTCGAGATACAGACGCTGGGCTTCGGCGCCGAAGCGGGGGATGCGGGCCACCACGCGGCATTCGTGACCGCGCGCCGCCAGCGCCTCCATCAGCAGGCGGTTGGATTTGTCCCCGCCGCCGTGAGCCGGAAAGTACATCGAATTCTGCGCCAGCAGGATGCGCATCCCGGGGCGAGCGCGAAGTTGGCCCGCCAGCAGGTGTTCCAGCGCGCCGGCGCCGATGCCGCGGACGAACTCGGCGGCCCGCTCGCGAGCCAGCGCCGATTCGCGCTCGTACAGCGCGCGGTCGGAGAGCAGCGTCGAGAGTGCCCCGGCCCAGGGCTCGGCATCCAGCGCGGGCAGCACCGGGCGCGGCATGCCGCGTTCGTCGAAAGCCGCCTGGTAGCGCGGGATGGGCGGCGCGGGCACGACGAAACCCGTTCCCAGCTTGGCCTCGCGCAGCCCGCCCGAGTCGCTCGCAATCACCGGGATGCCGCGCAGCATGGCCTCGACGACAATCAGCCCGAAGCCCTCGTACCACAGCGAGGGCATCAGCAGCACGCGTGTCCGCTCGAGCAGCGCGCCGATGTCGCGCGCGTTGGGCAGCGCTTCGACGTTGGGCAGCCGCTCCAGCTTCCGGCGATCTTCCGCCGTGGTTCCCCATCCGGGAACCCATCCGAAGCCGAGGTCCGGGAAGCGTTCCGCCAGCGCGGCGAACAGGTCGATGCCTTTCACCGCGCAGGGATTGATCATGGTGACCAAACCGCTCTCGAAGCGCGCGCGCACGGGCCAGGGGCCCGGACCGTAGATGGGCGGGTGGATGACCGCCGCCTCGCGCCCCAGGTGCTCGCGAACGTAGCCCGCCATGTGCCGGCCAATCACGACGATCACGGCCGACCCGGCCAGCAGGCGCGCGGCCTGCGGATCGGGATTCCAGCTCTCGGGGCCGAAGGGGAAGAACTGCGGCGTGTGCGCCAGGAAGACCACCCGGCCGGGCGCCGCGGCGTGCGCCTCCCGCAAAAGGAGATGGCCCAAATCCTCCGAGGAAACCAGCACCCAGTCGGGCTGGAACTCGCGCACCTGTTCGCTCAACAGCCGCACCCGGCGCGACGGCTCTTCCACGCCCATCACCGCAATGCTTCCACGCAGCGAATGCTCGACGCCGTCGCGGACGTCCACGCTTCCGACACCCTCCTGCCGCATTTGTTCGCGCTTGCCGGGCGAATCGGGGATGGTGGCGCAAACCACGCGGCACTGGTGCCCGGCCGCGGCCAGCTCGTCCAGCCAGGCCAGGTTGGCGCGCGTGGCGCCGCCCCGAGGGGGAGCGTAACTGGCGCTGGCCGTTAGCAGGATCTTCATGACTCGACCGGAGGCGTCTCTTCTCGGGCCAGCAACGCCCGCACTTCTTCGTCCGAGAGGCCCTCGACCTCTTTGAGCAGATCGTCGTAGCCCGCCACAACCGCCTGCTCGATCTCCTTCAGTTCGACGGCGCGAGCCAGCGCCGCGGGAGTGAACTCGCCCGTGTACACGACCTCCAGGGAAAGATCGGCGCCGAAGCGCCGGCGAACCCGCGCCAGCAACTCGACCGCCATCAGCGAGTGGCCGCCCAGGTCGAAGAAGCTGTCGTTGGCGTTCACCGTTGCGACGCCCAGCAATTCCGCCCACAACGCGCGGATTTCGCGCTCGATTTCGGCGCCCGGCGCCTGCCCCGCCTTTATCGCTGATGCAGGCGACGATTTGCGCTTCCGGATGCGCTCCAGGATCGCCTCCGCCGTGCGCAGTTCCCGCGCGATGCGTTCGTAATCGGCGCGCACGGGCGCGGCTGCGGCGGCCTTCGGCCCGGGCTCCGCCGGCCGGCCGTTCACCGGCCGGTATTCGAGGGCCGCGGCGATTCCGGCCGGAAAGGCAAAAAGCTGTCCCCCTTCGCGCGGCTGCTGATACCGGCGGCCGCCGGCGTTTTCCAGGAACAGCAGCGCGGGGCGATTGCGCGCCGATGTAGCGAACGGCGCTTCCACCCGCTTCAATCCCCGGTCCAGCGCCATGCGGCCCAGATGCCGCAGAACGTAGTGTTCCACTCCCCGGCCCAGCACCCGGCAACTGAGCAGGAACGTGTCGATCTTCAGCGCTTCGGCATCGCAGGCGAACAGCACCGCGCCGGTGAGGCCGTAGCTGCCAAAGCGGTCTTCGACTTCCACCGTCAGGCACTCGCCGCTGGCGCGAAGGAACTCGCGGATCTCGCTCTCACCGCGCCGCCGCGTGGTGAAGTTCATCTGGTTGGTGCGCTGGGTGAGCTGCGCGATGCGCGCGAACTGGCCGGGGCGCGCCGTTTCGATGCGCACTTCCAGCCGCAGCGAGGCGAGAAAACCCTCCAGGCTGGCCGACTGACGTTCCAGGCGGTGGCGCTCCATCTCCAGCGCGTACATCGCCGCGCGGCGCCGGTCCTCTTCGGTGATCCGCAGCCGGTCGAAAGCCCACACATGTTCGAGGAAGGCGGGGATCTCCCGCTCGTCGGCGGGCAGCGCCAGGGCCAGGATCTCCGGGCACGCCGCCTGCGCTTCGCGGCACTCCTTGGGGTTGTCGTCCACGAAGACGAACGAGTCCAAACCCAACTGCATCTCTTCGGCCAGCCCGCGCAGGTTGTGGCCCTTGGAATCCCAGTTGATGCGGTGGGATACGAAGTTCTGAAGCCGCAGCGGCATCTCCGGATGCACGCGGAAGGTTTCCAGCACTTCTTCCACGTTGTTCTTGCTGGCCAGGCACAGCAGCAGGCCGGCCTCGTGCTGCCGGAGCATGAACTCTTGCAGCGCCTGCCGCGGGGCATCCAGCGTCACGCCCTCGGGGCCGTCCTCGCCGCACACCCCGCGCCACAGCGTGTCGTCGCAATCCAGCGCGCAGACTTTGAACGGCGTCATGCGCAGCGCGTTGATCTTGCGCGCCAGCAAAGTCCCCAGCGCGGCGAACAGCAGTGGCGTATAAGGGACGCGGCCCAGTTCGTCGCTGTGCGGGTCGTGCACTTCAGCCACCGGGTATAGCTTCAACAACTCCTCGGAGGTGACGACGTGGACCGTGCTCACGGCGGCGAGTTCCGCGCGCAGGTTCGCGGCGGCGTCCCGCTCAGGCTCGGGACAGAAGACCACCAGCAGAGGCACGGACCAGCGGGCGGCGGCCGAGCGCACGGCCTCGGCGAACTGCCGCGTCACGTCCCCGGCGGCGCCGCCGGCCGGCAGCCAGTCCCTCAGGCGGACCAGCAAGACGTTGACGCCGTCCGCGTTTGCCGCCAGCAGGCTGGTTGGGTCCAGCAGTTGCTGGAAGACCTGGTTGAAGGGCGCGAAGCGGACCGTGTCCCGCCAGCCCAGCTCCTCGATCCAGAAGCGCAGCGATTCCTCCACCGGTTCGGCGGTGAAGGTGGCGCTGATGGCGATGGCGGGCGCGTGTTCGGCGGCGGTCATGCGTTGGGTTTCGGGTGCGTCCTTCTCATTATGAGCCGCGGCCTGCCTGGCCTACAACCGGCCGCTGTTATGATGAGAGTTCCTTCCGGCCATGTCGGACCTCCTGGCGCTCTTACGGTCGAACCCCAATTACCGCCACACGTGGCTGGCGCAGGTGGTGAGCGAGGTCGGAGACTACTTCAACAATATCGCTGTCTTCAGCCTGGTGCTGCAGACCGGCGGCTCGGGGCTGGTGGTGAGCGGCGTGATGCTGGCCCGCGCCATTCCGGCGGTGGCCGCCGGGCCGGTGGCCGGCGTTGTGCTCGACCGCTTCGACCGCCGGCGCATCATGATCGCCTCCGACCTGGTGCGCGCGGTGGTGGCGGCCGCGTTTCTGCTCGCCATCGAGCGCCCCAGCGCCTGGCTGCTCTACCTGCTGAGCGCGCTGCTGATGTTTGCCTCGCCGTTCTTTTCGAGCGGCCGGGCGGCGATCCTGCCGGCTATCGCCAGCCCGCGCGAGCTGCACACCGCCAACTCGCTCACCCAGACCACGCAGTGGGCCACCCTCACCGCGGGGACGCTGGCGGCCGGTTACGCCACTGCTTGGTTCGGCTACCGGGGCGCGTTCGTCCTCAATGCTCTGTCGTTCCTGTTTTCGGCCTGGGCCATCTCCCGGCTGCGCGGCGGTTTCCGGCCCCGGCGCGAAGCCGCGCCCCACCACGGCGCGCGGCGCGCGTGGACCGAGTACGCCGACGGACTCCGCTACATGCGCTCCGTGCCCCTGATTTTCGGCATCGCCATGATCTCGGTGGGCTGGGCCACCGGCGGCGGAGCGGCGCAGATCCTGTTCGCGCTGTTTGGCGAGCAGGTGTTCCACCGCGGTCCGCGGGGCATTGGGACCATCTGGGGCATGGCCGGCGTCGGGCTGCTGGCGGGCGGCGCGCTGGGACACCTGGCGGGGCGCCGCGCGAGCTTCGCCGGCTACAAGCGGACCGTGGCGGTGTCCTACATCTCGCACGGCCTCACCTACGTGCTGTTCAGCCAGATGGAAAACTACGCCGCGGCGCTGGTCATGATCCTGCTCTCGCGGGTGGGTATGGCCGTCTCCAGTGTGCTGAACCAGTACCAACTGCTGC
Organism: Acidobacteriota bacterium; assembly: GCA_016213755.1. GTDB lineage: Bacteria > Acidobacteriota > Terriglobia > Bryobacterales > Bryobacteraceae > JACQZT01. The sequence goes on from JACQZT010000333.1 coordinate 28,568, forward strand.
GCCACACGCCGGACCAGTTCCGGGGCCGGGTCTTCTCGACGCTCGAATCGCTGCGCTGGGCGGTCATGATTGGCTCGATGGCTGCGGCCGGCATCGCCTCGCAGTACTACAGCCCCCGCGCCATCGGCCTGGTAGCCGGCATCCTCAGCTCCCTGACCGCCGTCTGGTGGACCTGGGCCGACTGGACCGGCCGGCTGCCCGAGCCCAATTCGGTGACAGGCTACTCTTTCCCCAATTAAACCCCGTACCGGGCTGGTCAATCCCGAGTTTGGAATCGGCAAGTTCAATGACGTCAACAAGTCCCTGATCGCGAAATTGGGGAAAGAGTAGCCTGTCACCGGATTTGATACGATTTTGATGAACGTGCTACTTTGGGAGCGGCCGATGCATATACCCGATGGATTCCTTTCGACTCCGGTGTGGGCGGCCCTGGACGCCGCCGCCGTGGTTTCGGTCGGATCCCTGGCGCGCCGGACGCAGCGGGAAATCGAGGATTGCCGCATTCCCGCCCTGGGAGTGATGGGCGCGTTCGTCTTCGCGGCGCAGATGATCAACTTCCCGGTGGGCCTGGGAACCAGCGGCCACCTGTTGGGCAGCGCGCTGCTGGTGGTGACGCTGGGGCCGGCCGCGGCCTCGATCGTAATGGCGGCCATCCTCGTGATTCAGGCGCTAATCTTCCAGGACGGCGGAATTCTGGCCCTGGGCGCCAACGTCTTCAACATGGCCGTGGCGGGGGTTCTGGCCGCCTATCTGCCGTACCGGATCTGGAGCGCGGGGCGCATGCGGAATTTCGCCATCTTCGCCGGCGGCGCTTTGGCGGTATTGGTTGGCGCGGCACTGGCGGTGGGCGAGTTACTGGCCTCGGGCATTCGGATGGGTCCGGGGATTCTAGGTATCTCGTGCGGTCTGTTTGCCGTGAACGCTGTGCTTGAAGGGTCCATCACCGTGGCCGTGGTGCGATCGCTGGAGGCGATGCGGCCGGACTGGGTGCGGGCCCCGGACTCCTCCGGCCGGCTGGTGCTCGGGTCCCTGGCGGCCGCCGCGGTGTTGCTGGCCGTAGTGGGCGTGCTGTTTGCCTCCGCCGATCCGGACGGCCTCCAGCGACTGGCCGAGCGGGCTGGAATCGCGGAGCGGGCGAAAAACCTGTTCACCACGCCCATGACGGACTATCAACTGGGTGGCGTGCGCTCGGAGTGGGCGCGCAAGGCGGTGGCCGGCCTGGCCGGAGTGGCCGCGATCACGCTGCTCACGCTGGGTCTGAGCAAGGCCCTGGCACGGCGCGGGAGAGCCTGAGTGCACCAGGTCGTCATTGACCGCTGGAGCCGGCAGGCCAGCCCGCTGCACAGGATCGAGCCTCGCACTAAGCTCGTGGCGCTGGCGGTTTTTCTGGTGGCCCTGGCCACCGCTCCGGGCGCGCCGCTGGGCCGCGGTGCGGCCTATCTGCTCATGATCGCGGCCGTCATCGCGCTGGCGAGGCTGCCGGTTTTCGGTCTTCTGGCTCGCGCCGCGGTGGTGCTGCCGTTTTCGGCAACCTTCGCGCTGGTCAGCCTGCTGGCGGGCGACAGCCAGCGCGCGGCGGCGCTGGCGATCAAGAGTTACCTGTCCGCCTCCGCGGTGCTGCTGATCGTCGCCACGACGCCACTGGAGCGCCTGGTCCGGGCCATGGAGGCGCTGGGAGCGCCGCGCCCGGTCGCCCTGATCGCCCAGTTCCTGTATCGCTACCTTTTCGTCGTCTCCGAGCAGGCGCAGCACATGCGGGTGGCCTCGCTGTGCCGGGCCCCGGAGGCGTCGGGCGCGGCGCGCCGCCTGCGGTTCCGCGCCGCCGCGGGAGCGGTCGGGGTCCTGTTCGCGCGTTCGTACGCGCGCGCGGAAGGGATTCACCGGGCGCTCATGGCGCGCGGCTTCGAGGGCCGCTTTCCGTCCGTCTCGCTTCCCCGCCCGCAAGCCTCCGATCTCGCCTTCCTGGCTCTGGCGGCAACTTTATCCGTGGCCATCCGATGGGGAGTGCCAGGCTGATGCGGGACCAACTGCTGGTGGAAGCGCGCGGAGTGCGATACCGGTACGAAGACGGAACGCCGGCCCTCGAAGGCGTGGATTTCGAACTGCGCCGCAACGAAACCGTCGCGCTGTTCGGCCCGAACGGATCGGGCAAGACCACCTTCGTTCTGCTGCTGAATGGCTTGCTCACCGGAGAAGGCGAGATCCGCGTGTGCGGCCTGCGCGTGGAGAGAAAAAACCTGCCGGTCATCCGGCGCAAGGTCGGCGTGGTTTTCCAGGATCCGGAAGAGCAACTCTTCATGCCCACGGTTCTGGAAGACGTGGCGTTTGGCCTGCTCAGTCAGGGTATCGAGCGCGAGCGGGCACTGAAGGCCGCCACCGGGGCGCTGGAGAAGGTCGGCATGAAGCACAACTCTAACCGGGCGCCCTATCACCTGAGCGCGGGCGAGAAAAGGCGCGCCACCCTGGCCGGAGTCCTGGTGATGAAACCGGAGATCCTGATTCTGGACGAGCCCACCACGTTCCTGGATCCGCCGGGCCAGCGCGACCTGATTCACTTACTCGAAGAACTGCCTCAGTCGAAGATCGTGGTCACACACGACACCTGCTTCGCCCGGGCGCTGGCCCAGCGAGCGGTTTTCTTTGAAAAAGGCCGGGTAACGGGCGCGGGCGCCGTCGAAGACATCGCACGCCGCTTCGACTGGGACAGCCGTCCGGCCCGCTGACACGAACCATCTGGGGCGTCCGGAGCGGCTACTAATCGCCGCCCTTGGCCGCCGCGTTCTTGGCTTTCCGGTACTCCGCCCAGCGCCTCTTCTGCGCCAGGGCGATACGCTTGCGCGCGGCGTCGCTCAACTCTCGCTTGACCGGCGCTGGCGCGGAACTCGCTTCCGCGGCGAAAGCGGCGGGCCGCTTCCTGCCGAGCAGCGACCTCACGTACCGGATCTGTTCCTCGATACGATTGCGCTGTAACTCCAAACCCTCCAGCGCCGCGTTCAGGAACGCAGGATCTTGTGCTGGTTGTCTTACTTTAGCCATAACTTTCTCCCCATCTCCGATTGGATACCAATCCCGCGCAAATGTCAACGCCTGACTGGAGATTCGCAAAGAATAGTTACAGGTCCGTCATTTACAAGATGAACCTGCATGGCGGCCTGAAAGATGCCCGTTTCGACGTGCGCTCCCGAGGCCCGGCAGGCCTCCGCGAAGCGCTCGTAGAGCGTGCGAGCCTGCTCGGGCGCAGCGGCGTCGTCGAAACTCGGGCGCCGGCCCTTGCGGCAGTCGCCGCACAAAGTGAATTGAGAGACGATCAAGAGCGCGCCCTGGCTCTCCAGCAAACTGCGATTCATCTTTCCTGCCAGGTCCGGAAAAATTCGCAGGTTGACCACCTTGCCGGCCAGATAGGCCGCATCGGACGAGTCATCGGTCCGGGACACGCCCACAAACACCACCAATCCCCTGGAGATGGCGCCCGCCACTTGGCCCTCCACCTCGACCCGAGCCTCGCTCACTCTTTGCAGCAGCGCTTTCATCGCATTCACCCCGTGGTATACATGGCAAGAGGCGTTTTCGTTTCCTATGATCGAAACCTATGCATACGCCCGGGCGGGCTTTCTCGGCAATCCGAGCGACGGCTACTTCGGAAAGACCATCGCCTTCCTGGTGCGAAATTTCCGTGCCAGGGTCTTACTTTACCCCAGCGCCAAACTGGAGATCAAGCTTTCCAAGGCGGACACGCCGGCGTTCGAGAATCTGGATGATCTCTATCGCACCACCCGCTGGAGGGGCTACTACGGAGGTGTGCGTATCATCCAGGCGCTGCTGGTGCGATTGGTGGATTACTGCCGGGATAACGGGATCGAACTGCCGGAACGCAATTTTACCATTGAGTACGAAACCACAATTCCGCTGCGGCTGGGTCTGGGCGGTTCGAGCTCTATCATCACCGCGGCCTTGCGCGCCCTGATGCAATATTACGCCCTGGACATCCCGCTCCCGGTACAGGCCAACCTGGCCTTGGAAACCGAGACCCGGGAGCTGGGCGTCGGCGCGGGTTTGCAGGACCGCGTGGTGCAGGCCTACGAGGGCCTGGTGTTCATGGATTTCGCGCGAGACATCATGCAGCGGCAGGGCCACGGGGAGTACGAACTGCTCGATCCGGCGCTGCTCCCTCCCGTCTATGTCGCCTACCGAACCAGCCTGAGCGAAGGCACCGAGGTGTTTCACAACGACGTGCGCGCGCGCTGGCGGGCGGGCGACCCGGCGGTGACCGCGGCCATGCTCCGCTGGGCGCAGATCGCCAGCGAGGGCCGGCAGGCCCTGCTCGCGCAAGATTACGCCGCGCTCGACGCCCTGATCGACGAGAATTTCGATTTGCGGGCGCTGGTCTACCCGGTCAGCGCCGGCAACCGGGAGATGATCGATACCGCGCGTTCGGCCGGCGTGAGCGCCAACTTCGCCGGCTCGGGCGGCGCCATCGTCGGCGCCTATCGGGACGAAGCGGCCTTCGAGCGCCTCAGCGCCGCGCTGCGCGCCATCGGGGTGGCGGTGATCCGGCCGCGAATCCGGCCCTAATACGGCCGTAAGCAAGTCGCCCGGCCGGAACGAGGGGTTTGCCCGATGCTACCGCTGGCGCCGTCTCCCGATACATTCTATAGATGATCTACCGTCGTCGCCGGCAGCGGAACTCGGTCTCGGGTGGTTTCTACCGCTTTGAAGGCGGGCACGGCCAATCCGTTTTCGGGTTTGGCGACCACGACTACATCCGGTTGCGCGACGAATTCGGGAACGTCTGGCGCGGGCACGCCGAAAAGCAGGGCGACAGCACCTTGCGCTTTTCCTTCCGCGATTCCAACGGCAGCTTCATCACCGGCATTTCCGACCACACCGGCATTCTCCTGCGCGACGAACACGGCAACACCTGGCGCGGATTCAAGGACTAACCGGCCGCCCCGGCCACTCGCTATAGTAGGAATTCGGGTCGCGCCCGAATCGTGCCATGGCTTCCAGGAAACAGATCCGATACAAAGACGCCGGCGTGAACATCGACGAGGCCGGCCGCGCCGTCAGTTTCATCAAGAAACACGCCGGCAAGACCTTCACGGCGAGCGTGCTGACCGACATCGGAACCTTCGGGGCCGGGTTTCGCCTGGCGGGCTGGAAACAGCCGGTGCTGGTAAGTTCGGCCGATGGCGTGGGCACCAAGCTCAAGATTGCGTTTCTCACCGGGCGTCACAACACCATCGGCGAAGACCTGGTGAATCACTGCGTGAACGACATCGCCGTGCAAGGCGCACAGCCCCTGTTCTTTCTGGATTACTATGCGACCGGCCGGCTGCGAGCCGACGTCGCGGGCCAGGTGGTGGAGGGACTGGCGCGCGGCTGCCGCGCCAACGGCTGCGCCCTGATCGGAGGCGAGACGGCGGAGATGCCGGGCCTGTACACGCAGGGCGAGTACGACCTGGCGGGCTTCATCGTCGGCGCGGTGGAGCGCAGACGCCTGCTCACCGGCGCGGCCATCCGCGCGGGGGACGTGCTGCTGGGTCTGCCATCGTCGGGGCTGCACACCAACGGTTACTCGCTGGCGCGGAAACTGCTGCTGGAAACCGCCGGCTACGGGCCCCAGACCTATCTTCCCGAGCTGAAGTGCACGGTGGCCGACGAACTGCTGAAGGTGCACGTCAGTTACCTGGGGTCAATCCAGGCGATGCACACGGCCGGCGTGCTGAAAGGCGCGGCGCACATCACCGGCGGCGGCATCACGGACAACACCCCGCGCATGCTGCCCAAAGGGCTGGGCGCGCGGATTGACACGGGCAGTTGGAAGGTCCTGCCGGTCTTCGAGCTGCTCAAACGCATCGGACGGATTCCGGACCCGGACTGGCGGCGCACGTTCAACCTCGGCGTGGGTCTGATTCTGGCCGTCGGCGGCCGGGATGCGGCGAAGGCGGAGCGCCTCCTGCGCCGGCAGGGAGCGTCGCCGTTTGTAATCGGGGAAGTCGTCAAACACCCCCGCGGCGGGAAGCCGCGCGTCACCTACCAATGAAACGACTGGGCATTCTGCTTTCCGGACGGGGATCCAATTTCGAGGCCATCGCCGACAGCGTCGAGGCGGGCCGCATCCCGGCGTCTATCGCCGTGGTCCTCTCCAACCGTCCCGAAGCGCGGGGCCTGGAAACCGCCCGCCGGCGGGGCCTCAACGCCGTCTCGATCCCTTCCAAGGGGTTGGACCGCGAGGTATACGACCGGTTGGTGGTAGCGGAACTTCGCAAACATGAGGTCGACCTGGTCTGCCTGGCAGGATTCATGCGCCTGCTGTCGGCTTACTTTGTGCGCGAGTTTCCGCTGCGCATTCTGAACATCCATCCTTCCCTGCTGCCGGCGTTTCCCGGTCTGGACGCGCAACACCAGGCGCTCGAGCACGGCGTCAAGATCAGCGGCTGCACGGTGCACTTTGTGGACGAGTATCTGGACCACGGGCCGATCGTCGTGCAGACCCCTGTCCCGGTGCTGGACGGCGATACCGATGAGACGCTTTCGCTCCGCATCCTGAAAGAAGAGCACCGCATATACACCGAAGCCATCAACGTGGTTCTCTCCGCCGGGTGGCGGATCGAAGGCCGGCGAGTGGTTACCGCGCGTTAGGCGGCGCGCATTCCCTTGCGGCCGGCGGCGAGGATCTGCCGCAAGCGTTGTCCCACCAGCAGGTCCTCGCCGGGCTGCATGGTCATCGAGATAATGCGAATGGCGTCGTTGCGGCGCGGCGACTTGCGGTCTCCGAGCACGGCCGGCACCAGGCTGGGGTTGTTCGCGGTGAGGACCTCGATGCGCGGTTCGCCCTCGCGCAGTTGGCGGTCGCAGTCGGCCACGCTGAAACCCCATTTCTCTTCGTCCCACGTCACCACCAGCGTGGGATAGCGGTTGCCGCCCTGGGGGATTTCGATGCGGGTGGCGACGTCCGGCACGCTGTCCACCAGCTTCCGGATGCGCTGGACGCGCAGGTTCCACTCGCGGTCGAGGGCAGCCAGGTCCCGGTGCGCCCACGCTTCCACCGCCGCCAGGCAGCCCATGATCTCTTCCTTGCCCACTTTCATGGGGCGGCACACCGCGCCCTCCCAGGGGCTTGAGTTGGCCAGCGCGGCTTCGATCAGGTCCTTGCGGCCCAGCAGCAGGCCCGAGCACTGCGGGCCGCACAGTCCCTTGCCGCCGCTGAAGGTGTACAGGTCGGCGCCCATCTTCGCGTACAGGCGCAGGTTTTCGAAGGGCGGGATGCCCGCGGCGTCGTCCAGCAGCAGCGGCACGCGCGCGGCCTTGGCGATGGCGATCGCCTTTTCCAGCCGTTCGCCCAGCGCGGTGGTGTAGATCATGGCCGTGTTGGGGTTGAGAGCGGCCTGCAACTCGGCGTGAGCGCGGGTCAGCACCAGTTTGCCGCCCGCCAGGCGGATGGCGCTGTCGAAGGCGCTGCGCCCGCCGAACATGACCACCTCGTGCTTGAGGCCGGTGGTGTCGGGCAGTTGCCAGACCTTGGCCGGATCGCTGCCGGCGATGCAGGCGGCGGTGGCTGCCGCCATCGCGCCCGCGGCGCCCGAAGTGATCATGCCGGACTCGGCGCCCGACAACTGCGCCAGGCGCCGGCCCACTCCCCGCTGCAATTCGAACATGTCCACGAAGTGCAAGGCGGCCTGCTCCTTCGCGCGCCGGACCTCGGGAAGTTCGAGCGAGCCGCTCAGATAGGTCCACGTGCCGCGGGCGTTAATGAACGGGCGCACGCCGATGCGGGTGTAGATGTTGTTCCGGCCGCCCCAGGCCTTGGCCCACAAGCCGCGGGCATTGACGCAAGCAAGCAGAGGCAGCGCGCCCGCCCACTTCACGAACGCGCGCCGGTGAACCGATTCTGAAAACATGACGTTACTGGCCGGCGTTTTCGCCGTAGTCCTTCTTGGCTTTGTCGGTGACGGTCCACAGATACACCGTCCGCCCGTCGACCGAGATCTTCTTGTCGGGCTGCCAGTCGGCCATGTCGAAGGCGTGCGACACGATGCGCGTTCCAGTCTTCAGTTGCTTGAGCAGGATCGGACGCAGCCGCCGGTTGACGTCGGGCAGCAGGTACAACGTCACGATCGTGGCTTCGTGAACGTCGGCCTCGAACAGGTTCTTCTCGATGAATCGCGCCTTGTCGGACACGCCCGCCTGGCGCGCGTTTTCCTCGGCTTCCTTGATGCGCTCGGGGTTGATGTCGATGCCCGTTCCGCGCGCCGCGCCGAACTTCTGAAGGGCCATCACCACGATGCGGCCGTCGCCGCAGCCCAGGTCGAACAGGATGTCCGCGCTCTTGATCTCACCGAGTTTCAGCATCCCTTCCACCACCTGCGGGGGTGTCGGAACGTAAGGGACCTCTCCGGGACCGTCGTCCCACTGGGCCCGCACGGGCAGGGAAACCAGAAGCAGGCCGCCGATCAGCGGCGCCAGCGCGAGAAAAACGCTCTTCGTCCTCATGCACGAGAGCTTATCACGATTCGGCGCCGCGAATTGGCCGAAAAAGAATCCTTGCCCGTCCGTGGTTCTTTGTGCACAATCGAAGCAGGACGTTACCGAAGTACCGTAAGTACCGGAAGGGCTCCATGAGACATATTGGGTCCATTGCAGGCCTGCTGCCCTTGCTGGCGCCATACGCTTACGCGGGACATATCTTCGGCGCCTTGCGAGAGAGCGGCCAGCCCGTAAGAGGGGCGGAGGTCGTGGTGACCTGCGGCCCCAACCGCTACCCGTCGAAAACCGAAAGCGACGGATCATACCGCCTGTTTGCCAAGGAGACGACCCGCTGCAGTCTGCAGGTAAACTATAAGGGCCAGTCTCCCCGGGCCGAGATCTTCTCTTACAACGAGCCGACCCGCTACGACTTCGACCTGGTTTGGGAGCAGGGCCGGCTGACTCTCCGCCGGAGGTAAGATGCCCGAACCAAAAGGGACCGGCGGACAGAGGCGTTGGTGGGAGACAATCGTCCTTCTCCCGTTGTTAACCGCTTTGGTGGGCTTTCTCTTTACCTGGCTTCAAAACCAGCGTGAGAACCGCGAAGCGAATACCCGCATCTACGCGGATTTGCTGAGCAAACGGGAAGAGGCCGATTCCGCGCTGCGCAAGGACATGTTCAGCACGGTCATGACCAAGTTCCTGGCTCCGGCGACCGAAGACGTCGATCAGCAGATTCTGCAAGTCGAGTTGCTGGCCTATAACTTCCACGAGGCTCTGGACATCGCGCCGCTGTTCAAACACATCCACCGGCGCATCGCCCTGCGGGGCGAAGGGACTCCCGAACAACTGGAGCGCCTGGAGAAAGCGGCCTCGGACGTGACCGCGAAGGAGACCGGCATGCTGGGAGAAGCCGGTGTGGTCGAGGTCCTGCACATCGACCTGGCGAAGCTCCAGGAGCACCCGGAAGGCGTGCTGGCGTTGCGCAAGAACCTGTGGCTGAAATCCGATTCCGACGGGCGGGGCGACCCGCTGACCGACCCGCGCGTCCAGGCGAACCTGCGGCGGTTCACCGTCGAGGTGCTGGAGTTCGACCGGCGCAAGAGGGAGTTTCAATTCCGGCTGCGTGTGAGCCCGCCCGGCAAACCGGAAGCCGAGGAGGAGGTGGATTCCTGGTTTTGGGCCGGGTTCTTCGACTTCCCCATGATCGACAACACGCGGCTGTCCAAGGGGCAGCGCTGCGCCATCGTGCTGAACACACTGGTGGAGAAGCAGTTCGCCAAAGCCACTCTGGCTTATTTCCCGGGCTCCCGGGCGAGCCTGAAGGACAAGCCCTACTACGACGAAGTCATTCAGGACCTGCTGCGCACGCGGCGGCGCGCCGGGGAGTTGAACCAGCCGTGAACCCGGAGCCGCGCATGAGAAAAGCCATGCTGCCGAGAATTGCCGCCGCGGGCCTGATGGTTCTCCTGGCCAGCCAGGAGCCGCTGCTCGCGCAAGAAGAGGCCCAGCGTGCTCAACCTGCCAGCCTGCGAGTCGAAGTCGTGGCCGGCGAAACGCAGCAAGCGGTGGCCGATGCCGAAGTGAAGATACACCTGGAATCGACGGAGATTGAGTTCTCGCGGACTGGGTGGACCAAGGAAGACGGAGCGGCGGTCTTTTCCGAGGTCCCCAGAGGCAAGATCCGGCTTCAGGTGATCCACAAGGACTGGCAGACGCACGGAGAATTCTTCGTGCTCAACCAGGCGCAACAGACCGCGCGCGTGATCCTCAAGAAAGACTGACCGGCGCGCCGGCGCCTAAATGGTCTTGCCGATGGGGCCGGGACCGTAGTCGTGCAGCGCGTCGCGGATGGCCAGGCCCCGCACGTCGATGCGCTTCAAGTCAGTGGTGCCAATTCCTACGGCCTCGGCCAGGGTCAGCGTGTTGTCTCCGTGCAGGAAGGGCTTTTCGCCGCGCGTGGCGCGCGGATCGTAGCCCATCACGGCGGTGCACACCGTGTCCAGACACACCGGGTTCTTGCCGGCCAGCATGAGTCCGGGCTTAATGATCTGCACGCCGCGGTTCCATTCGCCTTCGCCGCCGCGGATGGACCGCACGCCGTCGACAATGCCCAGGTCGATGGGGCGCGCCGCCACCAGGTCGGTGACGATGCGCGGCACGCGGTGGCCGGAATCGCGCGAGGAGTTGGGGTCCAATTCCTGCGGCACGCCCTTGGGTGGGGTGCGGGCGCCGTTGTGGCACACCGGGCCACGCTCCTGCTTGGGGTCCTCGTTGCCGTCGGGACCGCA
>JACQZT010000331.1 GCA_016213755.1 Acidobacteriota bacterium
ATGTTGCCGCTCTCTTCCACCGGCATCTGGCGGTCTTCGCTGCGTTCGCCCCCGCCGTACACCTGCCCGTTGGCCAGCGGGTACTGGCCCAGGTCGTGCGGCGCATAGGGCCACGGCCAGCGGCCGATGCGGGCGTACTCGAAGATGGGGTTCATCTGCGCTTTGAGCAGTTCCGGGCTGAGCAGCAGGAACACCGGCGCGGCGGGATAGAACACGTCCACCGTGCCGATGCAGCCGTTGGAGAAGTTCTCCTTGGAGAGATAAATGGGCGTGCCGTCGATGTCGGCCGCCAGCTTGTGGGCCGCCAGCGCCTGCCGGTAGGCCAGCACGCCGATATCGGCATATTCCCGGCCGCCGGCGCGCTCGAGGTCCGCGGTGAGCTCTTCGTCGAAGCGGCGGGCGCGCTCGGCCAGCGAGACGTAGTCGCGCGCTCCGGCGGCCAGCAGATCGGCCGCGGTGTCGCCCTTGCGCCGCCACCAGGGGCGCAGGTTGCGGTGGAAATACTGGAGCGAGAACCCGTCGTCGTAGGCCAGCATCCAGTAGCGGGAAACCGGCTGCGCGCCCACCCGCCCGAGGTCGAACGCCGCCGCCAGCACCGGCTGGTAGCGTGACGAGGCGGGGATTTCCAGTTCGTCCGTCTCGCCCAGCTTCCCGGTGGCCGCGAACTCGCCGCGCGCGCGGAGGCTTGCGACCTGCGTGCCGGCGCCCGGCTGCGGCGGCACGGCCAGGTACAGGTAGCCCCAGTCGATGCGCAGGTTGTCGCCCGACTTGGCCAGCACCGGCTGGTCGACCGTCCCGGCGCGCAGCGCGTCCATGCCGGCCACGCGGAAACGCGACAGCGCCACGCGCTGTTCGGGCACATTCACAGCCAGCCAGGCGCTGGCGTCAAAGTACAGCGCGACCGAATGCTCCTTGCCGTCCGTTGATGTGATGCCGGCGGTGAAATAGGTCAGCGGGCGGGATAGCACTTCCGGATCGCGGGCCAGCGCCGACGTCAGAAATGTGAGGACCAGCCGCACGCCCGCGGCGTCAAACGTGTAGCGCGTGCTCGTGGGGGTGACCAGCAAGTCCGTCTGCGGCATAGCCCGGATGTCGCGCGGCAGCGAGCCCATAAACCGCAGCGGCTGGCCGTCGATGCGGATCAATCCGGCCATCTGCTGCTCGGAGCCCGTCCAGTGTCTGGTCGGCTCGTCGGTGAGCCGGTCCGCCATGGACCAGACGCTGAAATAGGGGTCGTGGGTCACCAGCGGCACGGCGGGGGGGCGCAGTCTGGGCTGGGCCAAAGCGGAACTCGCGGAAATGGCAAGCAGGAGGGCAATTCGCATACGCACGAGGATAGCGCACCGTTGGGAGGTGTGCACTACCAGGGAATCCAGATGCACAAGTCGGGAAAAGGCGGCCGACCAGGACTGGAATTTGGATCAAATGAGGGTATTGAAATAACACAATTAACAGAGTACAAGTGGATTGGAGTCTACGTCTGTCCGACGGCAGGAAGGAATGGATTTCCGATGCTGAGCGCCAGGCTCGCCGCAAGGTTTGCGTTTGTCCTCGCAATTGTGGCGACCGCCACATTCCTCGTTTACCGCAGTTCACAAAGAAGAGCTGAGATCGATTCCCGGGTGGCCCGTACACTGGAGGTTCTGGACAGTCTGGAACGGGCCTCGACCCTGTTTGTGGAGCTCGAAACCGGGACGCGAGGCTACGTTGTCACCGGGCAGGACGGCTATCTCGGGCCGTATTTCGACGCGCGAAGGTCCCTCCCCGGTGAACTGAAACGACTCAGGGAACTGACCGCCGACAACCCCAACCAGCAACGCCGGTTGTCCGCGCTGGAGAATCTCGCCGCCGGCCGGGGAAAGGAGGGGATGGACGCCATTCGCAAGCTGATCGGAGAGATGCGGACGGAAGAGCATCGGCTGCTTCAGCAGCGACGGGCGGCGGCCGCCGCCATGGAACGCGAACTGCCATGGGCGATAATGGCGTTTGCCGGGCTGATCGTGGCCATCCTCATCGGAGCGTACTTCCAGGTGCGGCAACATCTGATGGAACGTCTGCGGGCGGAAAAGGCGCTGGCTCTCCAGGTCCGCATCGCCGCCATCTTTCTCACGGTCCCCGACGACGAAACCTTTAATGAGGTGTTGAAGGTCATCCTGGACGTCATGCACAGCCCGTTCGGGGTCTTCGGATACCTCGATGAGGCTGGCGCACTGGTGGTGCCGACCATGACCCGGCAGATATGGGACAAGTGCCAGGTTTCCGAGAAGACGATCCGGTTTCCACGCGAAACCTGGGGGGACAGCAGTTGGCCCCGCGCCATCCGGGAGAAGAGAGCCATCTTCTCCAACGAACCTTCCACCGTGGTCCCCGAGGGCCATGGTGGCGTTCACCGGCATAACTCCCTGCCCATTGAGCTCCAAGGAGAGGTCATCGGCCTCTTCCAGGTGGCCAACAAGAAAACGGATTACACGGAAGCGGACATCCGCACCTTGGAGAGCATCGCCCGGAATGTCGCCCCCATTCTGAACGCGCGATTGCAGCACAAGCGGGCGGAGGACGCGCTTCGCGAGAGCGAGGAGAACCTCGCCATCACTCTGCACTCCATCGTGGAGGGTGTGCTGAGCACGGACTGCGATGGCCGGGTGGAGCGCATGAATCCGATGGCGGAGCGCCTCACCGGCTGGAGTGAAGCGGAAGCCAGGGGACGTCCCGTGGACCAGGTTTTCCGCACGATCGACGAACACACGCGGCAGCCAACGACGATCCCGCTCGAAAAAGCGCTGACTACCGGGCTGGTCGGCCACACCGTGCTGGTGGCCCGCGACGGCGCCGAGCGTCCCATCGCCGAAAGCGCCGCGCCCATCCGCTGCCGGGATGGGCGGCCGCTGGGAGTGGTGCTGGTCTTCCGGGACGTCACCCCCGAACGCCAGGCCGAGGAGGCCGCACGGATCGGCCGGGAACGCTATCGCCAGGTCACGGAGCTGGCGCCCCACGCCCTGTTCATCCGGAGTGAAAGCCGGTTCGCTTATGTAAACCCGGCGGGCTTGGCGATGCTTGGAGCCGGCCGGACCGAAGAGATCGTGGGGAAACCGGTGCTCGACTTCGTGCATCCCGACAGCCGCGATGTCCTGGCTGAGCGCCTTCGGCGCGTCGACACCGAACGCATCTGCGCCCCGCCGCTGGAAGCCCGGTTCCTTCGCCTGGACGGCTCGGCCTTCTGGGGCGAATGGACGGCTTCGCCGGTCACCCATGAGGGAAAACCCGGCGCGGTGGTCGTTTTGCAAGACATCAGCCGGCGCAAAGACGCCGAAATGGCGGCCGCCGAACACGAGGCGCAGTTGCGCGTCCTCAGCGAGAATCTGCCCGGCGGCGCGGTGTTTCAAACCGTGCGGGAAGGGGATGTCCGGCGTTACGCCTACATCAGTTCCGGCATCGAGGCCCTGACCGGCTTGCGCGTCGAGGAAATTCTGGCCCGCCCCGGACTGCTGGCGTCGCTCGAGTTCCCGGAGGACACCGCCGAAACCGAATCCGCCGTGCGGCGCTCGGCGGAGGAGATGACGCCCATTGACCGCGAAATGCGGATTCGCACCGCCTCGGGCGAGGACCGCTGGCTGCACTGGCGCTCGGCGCCGCGGCGCCGGTCCGACGGCGGCATTCAGTGGGACGGGGTGGTGCTGGATGTCACCTCGCGCAAGCAGGCCGAGGACGAGCTGCGGCGGTTGAACGAAGAACTGGAAGGTCGCGTGCGCCGGCGGGCAGCGGACCTGGCGGCCAGCCACGCCCGCCTGTCGGAGGCGCAAAGCTTCGCCCGGCTGGGGGACTGGGACCTCGACGTTCGGGCCAACCGGCTCACCTGGTCCCGGCAGGTCTACTGCATCTTTGGGCTCAGCCCCGAGTCGCATGTGCCCAGCCAGGACGATTTCAGGGCACGCATCCATCCCGGCGACGTGGCGCGGTTCGACGAGGCGGGCAGCACCCTGTCCGGGTCCCGCGGGCCGGTGGATGTCGAGTACCGAATCCTGCTGCCCGGCGGGGATATTCGGTGGGTCACGAGTCGAACCTTTTTAGAAGCCGACGAGAGCGGACAACCGGTTCGGCTGTACGGGACCGTGCAGGACGCCAGCGACCGCGTGCGCGCGCGGGAAGAACTGCGGGCCAGCGAGGAGAAGTTTCGCCGGATCGTGGAAACCGCGACCGAAGGCATCTGGACCCTCGACGCGGACCACCGCACCACGTATGTGAACCGGCAGATGGCGGCCATGCTGGGTTGGAGCGTGGAGGAGATGCTGGGGAAGAGTCCCTTCGACTTCCTGGACGAGGAGGGACGCCGCGTGGCGGCGCAAAAGCTGGAACGGCGCCGCCAGGGAGTGGCCGAGCGCTTCGACTTGCGGTTTCAGACCCGGGAGGGAAAGGACTGCTGGACCATCTTGTCGGCGGCTCCGCTCTACGGTCCGGACGGGAAGTATGCCGGCGCCCTGGCCATGATCACGGACATCACGGAGCGCAAACACCTCGAAGACCAGTACCGGCAGGCCCAGAAGATGGAGTCCATCGGACGCCTGGCGGGCGGAGTGGCTCACGACTTCAACAACCTGCTGACGGTGATCAGCGGCTACACGGAGATGCTGCTCGATCAGGTGGAGGCCGGCAGTCCAGTGCATCAGAGCCTTACCCAGGTGAGGAAAGCCGGAGATCGGGCCGCCGATCTCACCCAGCAGCTTCTGGTCTTCAGCCGGAAACAGATAATCCATCCGAAGGTTTTGGATCTGAATTCGGTGGTGTCCGATGTGGAGAAGATCCTGCGGCGTGTCATTGGAGAGAACATCGACCTGAAAACCAGCCCAGGTGCGGAGTTGGGGAGAGTGCTGGCCGATGCCGGCCAGATCACCCAGGTGCTGATGAACCTGGCGGTGAACGCGCGAGACGCGATGCCGGACGGCGGCACGCTCATCATCGAAACGGCCAATGTAGCGCTCGGAGAGGCCTACACGAAAGAGCATCCCGAGGTGACACCCGGCTCCTACGTGCAGCTCACGGTGAGCGACTCCGGGATAGGCATGGAGCAAGCCACGAAACAGCGAATCTTCGAGCCGTTCTTCACCACCAAGAAGGCGGGCGAGGGCACGGGGCTGGGCCTGGCGACGGTTTACGGAATCGTGAAACGGGCGGGGGGATGGATTTGGGTGTACAGCGAACCGGGCCACGGAGCCACGTTCAAGGTCTATCTCCCCCGGGTGGAAGGGCCTGTGACCGTGGAGGAGGCGCAGCCGGGCGCCGTCTCGCTGGAAGGGACCGAGACGGTGCTGGTGGTGGAAGACGAGGCGGAACTCCGCGAATTCGCGCGACTGGTTCTGACCAAGCGCGGCTACAACGTGCTGGGAGCGGCCAACGCGGAAGAAGCCCTGCTGCTCTGCGAAAGCAACTCGGGGCCTATCCACCTCCTGCTGACCGATGTCATCATGCCGGGGATGAACGGCCGGCAGCTTGCCGAGCGGCTGCACCCGCTGCGGCCCGAGATGAAGGTCTTGTATATGTCGGGTTATACCGACAGCGCAATCGTCCACCATGGAATTCTGGACGATGGCGTTCTGTTTCTTCAGAAACCGTTTGGCGCCGGCCCTCTGGCGGCAAAGGTCCGGGAGGCGCTGGGGCCGCCGCGGCCGGCGGCAACCATCCTGGTTGTGGATGACGAGCCTGGGATTCGGAGCCTCCTGCGGCAGGTTTTGGCGAGAGAAGGGTACCAGGTGCTGGAGGCGGAGGATGGCAAACAGGCGATGGAACGCGCCGCCGGATCGCACCTGGACCTGGTCATTACCGACCTGGTCATGCCGGAACAGGAAGGGCTGGAGACGATCGGGAAGCTCCGCAAACAACAGCCCGATCTGAAGATCGTGGCCATCTCCGGAGCGTTTGAAGGCGAGTTTCTGAAGGTGGCGGCCATGCTCGGCGCTCAGGCCACGCTAGCCAAGCCGGTTTCGCCGCGGCAGTTGCTGGAGACCGTGAGGAAGGTGCTGTCCGGCGCGGTGTGAGGCGTTAACCGCGAGCGCGGCCGTGACGTATGCTGGTACGGTGACGCCCTCGTTCTCTCAACTGCGCGCAGGGCCCCTGGCCGGCGCCCTGCGGTCGCTGCGTCCGACGCTGCATTACTGCATGGAGACCGAGGCGCACGTCTTCGCCTTCTCCATCGCCGTCAGCGTGCTGCTGTCCTTCTATCCATTCTTGTTGGTAATGCTGTCGCTGTGTCACGACGTGCTGAAGTGGAAGGCGGCGGAAGAAGCGGTCTACTTTGCGCTGCGCGACTTCTTCCCGGAAAAGCTGGGCGACTTCATCGCCAATAACCTCAGGGTGTCGGTCGCCTCGCGCGGGCCGTTCCGGCCGGTCTCCGTCCTTCTGCTGCTGTTCACGGCCAACGGCATTTTCGAGCCGCTGGAAGTGGCGCTGAACCGGGCCTGGAACACGGCCAACCGCAGCTACTTCAGGAACCAGCTCCTCAGTTTGGGCATGATCTTCGCCTGCGGCACGCTGGCCATGATCTCGGCCACGTTCACGGCGCTCAACCGCGACTTCCTGACCAACATGGGCTACGAAGGGACGATCTTTTCGGTGCTGAGCGTGGCGTTTTTCAAGATGGCGGCGGTGCCGGTGGCGATGGCCATCCTGTTCCTGATCTACTGGCTGCTGCCCAACGTGCGGGTGTCCGCGGCGAAGATCGTTCCGGCGGCGATCTTCGTGGGCCTGATTCTGGAAGTGCTCAAGTACATCAACGTCCTGAGCTGGCCCTGGCTGCGGCTGAAGCTGAATCGCGAATACGGGCCGTTCTACTACTCGGTCAGCATTGTGCTGTGGAGCTTCCTGGCCGCCATGATCGTGCTGGCCGGGGCGGAGTGGTCGGCGCGCTCGGCGCGCGTTTGCAAAGCCGGGCCGGCTTCGATAGACTCAAGATCTTGAAGGCACTTAATCTATCTTCCCTTTGAGAGGTCGCAAGCGATGAAGGATTCGAGCAAAGTCACCCGGCGCGAGGCGGTGGCTATCGCAGGAGCCGTGACGGTCGCAGCCGCCGCGGCGAAGAGATATTCGGGTGGCCCGTACATCCAGAAGGTCAAGGCCGCCAATAACCAGGTTCAGTACGGCATCATCGGCACGGGCGGCCGTGGCCAGTACCATATCAAGCATTTCAACAAGCTCGACAGCGGCCGCTGCGTGGCTCTGTGCGACATCTACGACACGAACTTGCAGGCGGCGCTCAAGGCCTCCAAGGACAAGCCGATCGGCATCAAGGACTATCGCGAGCTGCTGTCGCGCAAGGACATCGACGCGGTCCTCATTGCGACACCTCTGTACACGCATTTTCCCATTACCCGCGGCGCCCTGCTGGCCGGCAAGCACGTCTTCTGCGAGAAGAGCATGGTCTTCAAGGCGGAGGAAGTGCACGCGCTGCGCAAACTGGCCGAGGAGCACCCCAAACAGACCCTTCAGGTCGGTTTGCAGCGCCGCTACAGCAAGTTCTACCAGACCGCCAAGCAGATGGTCGAGAAGGGCACCATCGGCCAGGTTACGCACGCCTACGCGCAGTGGAACCGCAACCCGGGCTGGGCGATGAAGCCGGACAAGGACCCGCAGGTGCAGCGCCTGCGAAACTGGCGCCTGTACCGCGAGTACTCGGGCGGACTGGTGGCCGAGCTGGCCTCGCACCAGATCGACGTCTGCGACTGGATGTTCAACTCCAGTCCGGAATTCGTGGTGGGCGTCGGCGACCTGACCTGGCGCAAGGACGGCCGCGACGTTTACGACAACATCCAGCTCATCTTCAATTACCCCAAGAAGCAGAAGCTGATGTATTCCTCCATCAGCACCAACAAGCACCTGACCCTGTTCCAGGGCCAGCGCACCGAGTTCGGCGAAGTGATCATGGGCACCGAGGGCACCATCGAGATCACCGTCGGCACCGACGACGAGCCGGCCATCGGCCTGTGGTTCTACGAGCCGGGCCCGAAGCTCACCGAGGCCGAAAAGAAGAAGCAGGTGGCCGCGGTGGCCGGCGCGACCCTGGCCTCCACCGGCAAGGGCTCGCGGGCGCTGCCGATCCTGTTCGAGAAGGACATGGTCACCGGCAAGGAGTCGTTCGTCGAGCGGGAAATGAAGTTCGCGCGCCGCTGGCTGTACGCCAAGGGCGTCATGGTGCCCGAGGAGGATCGCAACCCCTGCACCGTGCAACTGGAGCAATTCCTGGAATGCGCCCGCACGGGCGCCAAGCCCGTGGCCGGCGTCGAGATCGGTCTGGCCGACTCGTCCATGGTCATCCTGGCCAACCACGCCCTGGACGAAGGCCGCCGCGTCTACTTCAACGAAATCGACAAGATGGGCGCCAAGAAGGCGTAAGATGATCGGCCGCGAATAAACGCGAATACACGCGAAGAGAACGAACCCTGTTTTATTCGCGGTCATTCGCGTGTATTCGCGGCTTCTTCTTTTCAAGTTCGAATTCCGCTATAGTGTCGGACATCGGAGGAATCCCTCGTGGCCGAGACCAGCTACCGCAGCCGCCGCGCCGTTCGGATTGAAAACGATCAAATCCGTCTCACCGTGCTTGTCGAAGGCGGGCACATCGCCGAGTTCACCGACCAGGCGAGCGGCGTGAATCCGCTCTGGACGCCGCCGTGGCCGTCCATCGAGCCTTCGGCCTGGGACCCGGCGCGCACGCCCGCATACGGCAGCGACGCCGAGAGCCGGCTGCTGGCCGGCATCATGGGGCACAACCTGTGCCTGGACCTGTTCGGAGGGCCGTCGCCGGAAGAGCACGCGGCCGGCATCTCGGTGCACGGGGAAGCGTCGGTGCTGCCCTATGAAATCGAGAGCGCCGGCGGCGCGCTCACGGCGCGGCTCAGGCTGCCCGCTTCGCAACTGGCCTTCGAGCGGCGCATTCGACTCGAGGGCCGCATCGCGCGCTTCACGGAAACCGTCGAGAACCTCTCCGCCTGGGACCGGCCCATCGCCTGGACCCAGCACGTCACGCTCGGCCCTCCCTTCGTGGTCCCCGGCGAAACCGAGTTCCGCGCTCCGGCCACGCTTTCCAAGGTCGTCGAGAGCGACTTCACCGGCGGCATGGGCTACATGGAGACCGGCGCCGAATTCGTGTGGCCCTTCGTGCCGCACAAGGACGGCGGCACGGTGGACATGCGCGTGTTTCCGGCGCTGGAGGTCTCGGCCGCCTTCTCCACCCACCTGATGGACGCCGACGGCGGGCACGCCTTCTTCCTGGCCTGGTCACCCGAAACCAAAACGCTTTTCGGCTACGTTTGGGACAGCACGGACTTTCCCTGGCTGGGCATTTGGGAAGAGAACCGCTGCCGCGCGCACCATCCGTGGAATGGCAACACCATCACCCGCGGCATGGAGTTCGGCGCTTCCCCGTTTCCCGAAACGCGCCGCGCCATGATCGAGCGCGGCAGCCTGTTCGGCGAGGCGGGCTACCGCTGGATTGCGGCGCGCTCGAGCGCCACGGTGCGCTACAGCGCCTTCATCGACACGGCCGATTCGATTCCCGACCAGCCTCACATCGCGGCCAGCAACTCGTAGTCCACGTTGCCGCCGGAAATCAGAATGCCCGCGCGCCGCGCGCCGGGTGGGAGCTTGCCGGCCAGCACCGCCGCCGCCGGCACGGCGCCGCTCGGTTCGGCCAGGATCTTCATGCGCGTCAGCAGGAACTTGACCGCCGCGACGATCTCCTCCTCGCTCACCAGCAGGACATCCTCCACCAGGCGCTGCACGATGGGGAAGGTGATGGCGCCGGGAATAGGCGCGCGCAGGCCGTCGGCGATGGTGGCCGGCGGCGGGATCTCCGTGCGCCGGCCCGCGCGCAGCGAAAGCCACGTGTCGTTGGCATCAGCGGGCTCGACGCCGAACACGCGAAGGGCGGGCAACAGGCCCTTGGCCGCCGTGGCGCAGCCCGAGATCAGCCCGCCGCCGCCGATGCAGATCGCCAGCGTGTCGAGATCGGGGACCTGCTCCATCAATTCCAGTGCGGCCGTGCCTTGGCCGGCGATGATCCAGGGGTGGTCGAAGGGCGGGACCAGCGTGGCGCCGGTTTCCCCGGCCAGACGGCGGCCGATAGCTTCGCGGTCCTCGCGCAGCCGGTCGTAGGAGATCACCCGCGCGCCGTATCCGCGCGTGGCTTCCAGCTTCGAGCGCGGCGCGTCGGCGGGCATGACGATGGTGGCCGGAATGCCCACGCTGGCGGCGGCAATGGCCACCGCCTGGGCGTGGTTGCCGCTAGAGAAGGCTACCACTCCGCGCGCGCGGTCGCGCTCGGGAATCGAGAAGATGAAGTTTGCCGCGCCGCGAATTTTGAACGCCCCGCCGCGCTGGAAGTTCTCGCACTTGAAGAACGCCTCCACGCCCGTGCGTTCGTTGAAGGTGCGCGAAGTCAGCACCGGCGTGCGGCGGGCGATAGGCCGGATGCGTTCGGCCGCGCGGCGGACGTCGTCCAATGTCATGCCGCTTCCCCGGAAACCAAGCCGCAGCGTTCGAGCAAGGCCCGCGGATCGGGGTCGCGCCCCATGAAGCGGCGGAACAGCGCTCCCGGATCTTCGCTGTCGCCGGTGGCCAGGATGGCGTCGCGAAACTCGCGGCCGGCCCGCTCGCTGAAAATGCCTTCCTGGCGGAAGCGGGTGAAAGCGTCGGCGTCCAGCACCTCGGCCCACTTGTAAGAGTAATAGCCGGCGGCGTAGGCCACCGGGTCCGAGAACAGGTGTGTGAAGGAGGCCATCATGAAGTGATCCGCCTCCAGCGGCGCGGGCGAGAAGCGCTGCAAAATCGCGCGCGTGTAGGCCACCGGGTCGCCGTCGGTGGCGGGCGAGTAGCGCCGGTGCAGCGCCAGGTCGGCGACGCTGAAGCCAAGCTGGCGCATCTGGCCGTTGGCGGCGCGGTAGGTGCGCGCGCGCTTCATCTTCGCGACCAGGTCCTCGGGGAGCGGCTCGCCGGTTTCGTAATGGCTGGCGACCAAATCCAGCGCCTCGCGTTCCCAGCACCAGTTTTCCAGGATCTGGGAAGGCAGTTCGATGAAGTCCCAGACCACGGCGGTGCCGCTTTGGCTGCGCAGTTCGGTGCGGCTGAGGCAGTGGTGCAGCAGGTGGCCGAACTCGTGGAAAATGGTCTGCACTTCATCGTGCGTCAGCAGCGCGGGCCGGCCGGCCACGGGCGGCGTCAGGTTGCCGCAGATCAGGCCCAGGTGCGGCTCCTGGCCGCGCGGGCCCGCGCCGCCGGTGATGAGGAAGTCCATCCAAGCGCCGCCGCGCTTGTTCTCGCGCGGGTAGAAATCGGCGTAAAAGCCGCCCAGCAATTCGGCCGTGGCGGCGTCGCGAATTTCGAAATGGCGCACGGCCGGGTCCCAGACCGGAACGCCGGGAACCTCCAGCACCCGGATGCCGAACACGCGGCTGTAGATGGCGAACAGGCCCTCCATCACGCGCGGCAGGGGGAAATAGGGCCGCAGGGCCTCTTCGTCGAAATCGTACCGCGCCTGGCGCTGTTTCTCGGAGTAATAGGCGACGTCCCAGGGCCGCGGCGGGGGCGCTGCGGGACCTTCGATCGAGCGGCGGAAGGCGGCCAGTTCCTCGTTCTCGCGAAGGAACGCCGCTTCGGTCCGGGCGCACAAGTCGTCGACGAATTTCTGCGCCCGGTCGCCGGTTTGGGCCATGCGGTCGGCCAGCGCGAAATCGGCGAAGTCGGCGTAGCCCACCAGGCGGGCCTTCTCGGCGCGCAACTCGAGGATGCGGCCGATGAGCGGGCGGTTGTCGTGCTCGCCGGAGGAGGCGCGCGCGAAGTAGGCGCGATAAACCCGCTCGCGGAGCCCGGCGTCGTCCAGGTAGGTCATCAGAGGGACGAAGCTGGGCGCCTGGAGCGTGAAGCGCCAGCCTTCCAGCCCCTTCGACGCGGCGCTCTGGCGCGCGGCGGCTAGCGCGGTCTCGGGCAGGCCGGCCAGTTTTTCGCGGCCGGCGATTACCAGTTCGAACGCGTTGGTGGAATCCAGAACGTTTTCGGAAAAGCGCGTGGTGATGGTGGTGAGTTCGACCTCGATCTCCTCCAGACGCCGCTTGCCGGCCGGATCCAGATCGGCGCCATGGCGGCGGAAGGTTTCCATGGTCCGGTCGAGGAACCGCCGGCGCGGCCCCCGGAGCGCGCGCGCTTCGGCGGTTTCGGCGTAACTCTTGATCGCCTTCCAGAGCCCGGCGTGCAGGGGAATGTTCGAGAAGAAGGCCGCCGCTTTGGGCTGGATGGCGTTGTGGGCGGCGCGCAACTCGGGGGTGGTGGCCACGCTTTCCAGGTGCCGCACCACGGACAGGGCCGACTCGAGCCGCTCGGTGAGCCGGTCGCACGCCAGCATGGTGTTTCCGAAGGTGCGCGGGCCCGGCATCGCGGCCAGGGCCTCCAGGCGCTCGCCGGCATCGGCGATCAAGGCGTCCACAGCCGGCTCGGCGTGCCCAGCCTGGATGCGGTCGAAAGGTATGCGGAACTGAATTTCCAGCAGCGGGTTGGACGGTGACAAGTTTGGATGGGACTCCCTCTATCGATTCTAAGGGAACTGCCCGGGGGGGCGGGCGTCGGAGCCCGCCCTGCGTCGCGGTTTAGACCGTCACCCAGCCCTGTTTGTTGTTGCTCTCGATGACCTTTTCGAGCAGGTGCATGCCCCACAGGCCTTCGGCGAGGGTCGGGTAGTCGGCGGGCGCCGAGGGGTCGGCGAGCTTGGCGTAGAAGCGGCGGAAAACCTGCTTGTGGGTGTCGTCGTACCCTTCTCCGTGGCCGCCCGGCAGGTCGGCGTAGGAGGCGGCGGCGGGCTTGAGCAGCGAGGGGTCCTTGAGAACGATCTGGTTGGGGTCGTTGCGGTGGCCGATCCACAGCTCGTCGGGCCGCTCCTGGTTCCAGATCGCGCCGCACTTGGTGCCGAAGATCTCCATCTGGAAGCGGTTCTTGCAGCCGGCCGAAACCTGGCTGACGGTGTAGGCGCCGCGGGCGCGGTCGCCGAGTTTCAGCAGCACGGAAGCGAAGTCCTCGGTGACGATGGGCACTTCTTCGTAATCCTCGGGCCGCAGCGTCTTGCCGGCGAAGGTCTCGATGGCCACCTTGGGGCGCTTGCGGGTCTGGTGCACGATCTGGAGGTCGGCGCACAGGGAGGTGATCTTCATGCCGGTGAGATGCTGCACCAGGTCCATCCAGTGGGATCCGATGTCGCCGGTGACGCGCAGCGGGCCGTTGTCCTTGGCGTCGACGCGCCAGTTGTAGTCGGTGTCGTACAACAGCCAGTCCTGCGAGTACGTGCCCTGCACCACCAGGATGTCGCCCAGATCGCCGGCCTCGATCATGCGCCGGACGTGCTGGACCACCGGGTAGTAGCGCAGGTTGTGGTTCACGCAGTTGACCACGCCCTTCTTTTCGGCGGTGGCGACCATATCCTGGGCTTCGGCTTCGGACATGGCCAGCGGCTTCTCGCACAGCACGGCCTTGCCGGCCTCCATGGCGGCCTTGGATATGGGATAGTGCAGGGCGTTGGGCGTGCAGACGTGGACCGCCTCGATGGAGGGGTCCGCGGTGATCGACTGGTAGTCGGCGGTAGTCCGCTCGACGCCGATGGCCCGGCCGAAGCGGCTGGCTTCGTCGTCGGAGATGGCGGCCACGGCCACGATGTCCACGTTGCCCAGGCGGCGGATGGCTTCGGCGTGCACGCGCCCCATGAAACCCGCGCCGATGACAGCGGTCTTGATTCTGCGCATAATTTGGTCAGCTTCCTTTCGCGAAAAAGTTCGATCTTTCACACTGTATCGCAATTGCTGGTAGACTGAGCATAGCCGCAAAATGGTCCTCAGGATACGATACAGACAGGGTCCTCGGATCAAGCGACGAAGGAGCGCGCGGCGCCGCCTGGCGCTGGCGCTGGCGGCGCTGCTGACGCCCGCCGCACTGATGGCCTTCGCATTGGCGTTCTGGCGGTTTGGCGCCGACATGAACTGGACCGGCCGGTTCGCCATCGCCGAGGGGATCTTCTCCCATTGGCAGGTATGGGTGGCGATGGGGGCCGCGGTCCAGGTGTGCGCGATGGCGCTGAACCGCTACGGCCGCGGCGACGGCGCCCGGACGCCGTAGCGCAAGCGCCATCTGCTATCCTGCGAATAGACGGGTTGCATTCCGGATGCGCTACACAACCAGTTCCTCCAGCGGCTACGGCAGCAGTTTCTATCCCAGTTACTTTCCGCCTGGCGTAAAGTGGCTGCTGATTGTGAATACCGCGGTCTGGCTGCTCTTCTTCTTCGCCGCGCGCACGGCGGCGGGCCTCCTGTTCCAGCCATTCAAGCTGGTGCCCAACGACGTGGTGCACGGCCTGGCCGTGTGGCAACTGGCCAGTTACATGTTTCTGCATGACCCGTTCGGATTCGGCCACATCCTCTTCAACATGCTCACCTTGTGGATGTTCGGCGCGGACCTGGAGCGCACCTGGGGCACCCGCCAGTTTTTGCGCTTTTACTTCCTGTGCGGCATCGGCGCGGGAATCTGCGTGGTGGCCGCCAACGCCGCCGCGGGCGGCATGGACCGCGCCACCATCGGCGCCTCGGGCGCCATCTACGGCCTGCTGCTCGCCTATGGCCTGCTGTTTCCCGACCGGACGGTGCTGTTCAGCTTCCTGTTCCCGATGAAGGCCAAGTACTTCGTCATGATTCTGGGCGCCATCGCCTTTCTGAGTTCTCTCGGCAGCGGAAACAGCAACGTCAGCAACGTGGCCCACCTGGGAGGCATGATCTTCGGCTACATCTACCTCAAGAGCCGGCTGGGCCGCGTGCGTTTCGACTTGGCCGGCAGTCTCGCACGCTGGAGCCGCGAACGCAGAATGAAGCGCGCCAAGAAGAAATTCCAGGTGTACCTCAACCGGCAGCGCCACGACCACGACCGCTGGGTGAACTGAATTCCTCCGGCAGGCCCTCTGCTATAGTCGGAAATGGGGGGCAGGCAAATGACTCGTCGGAAACAGATGGCCCTGGCCGGACTGGTTGCGGCGGCAGCCTTCGTGCTGGCCGCCAAGCAAGGGCCGGTGCGCGAGCAGAGCGAAACCGTCGCCCGGCCCAAGAAGAAGGGCGAGCCGCCCGCGGAAGAGAAGAAGATTCCTTCCAAATTCGGCAAGAAGGACCGCCCCGACGTTCCGGCCGGAGTCCCGACCTTCCGCAGCGATGTCACCGCGGTAAGCGTCGACGTGGCCGTGCTGAGCAACCGCGGCCAGTTCATTCCCGGGATCCCGCGCGGTAACTTCCGCGTGCTGGAAGACGGCGTGCCGCAGCAGGTCACCAGTTTTTCGATGGGCGAAGCGCCCATGACCGTCTGCCTGGTGATCGAGTTCAGCAACCTGTTCCAGCACTACTGGGGCGAAACCTGGTACCAGACCCTGACAGCCGCCTACGGATTCGTCGACACGCTGAAAAAAGAGGACTACGTCGCGGTGGTGGCCTACGACATGCGCCCGGAGATGCTGTCGGACTTCACCACCGACCGGCAGGCCACCCACGAGGCCATGCAGCGGCTGCGCATCGCCGCCTACTCGGAGTCGAACCTCTTCGATGCCGTCACCGACACCGCCCAGCGCATGTCGGAGATCGAAGGCCGCAAGGCGATCGTGCTCATCTCTTCCGGCATCGACACCTTCAGCAAGCTCACCTTCGACAAGACGCGCAAGATCCTGCAAGAGGCCGGTGTGCCGATCTACGCGATTGGCCTTATGCAGGCCTTACGCGAGTGGTACGACGCACGCGGCGCCATGGGATCCATTCAGAGACTGGACTTCCTGCAAGCCGATAACCAGTTGCGCACTTTCACCAAGGAAACCGGCGGACAGGCCTTCTTCCCGCGTTTCTACGGCGAGTTTCCGGGTATCTTCCGCGCCATATCGGAAGCGTTGCGCAACCAGTACTCCATCGCCTATAACCCTTCCAACCAGGCGCGCGACGGCAAATATCGCAAGATCAAGGTCGAACTGGTGAACCCGGCCAACGGCGAAGCGCTGCGCATCACCGACGAAAAGGGCAAGCCGATCAAGTACACCATCGTGGCCAAAGCCGGCTACACGGCGCCGCGCGAGGTCGAGTGAGACTCGATCCCATTCCGCGCTCCGAAGTCAAGCGAAAAATCTCGCGCGTTTTGAATCCCATACGAAACGATTGACACGGTTGTTGCCGCTCTGTTACCGTCACCTTGTTTGTCATGAGTGCCGTAATGCCCTCAAAACAGTCAACTGGTGCAATAGACATCCTGCTAGTGGATGACAATCGTCTTGGCCTGATTGCGCGCAAGACCGTTTTAGAGGAATTGGGTTACCGGATTACGACCGCGGCCAGCGGGAGTGAAGCGCTCGACGAGTTTTCGGGCGCTTCGTTCGATCTGCTGATCACCGACTACCGGATGCCGCGAATGAACGGAAAGGAATTGATCGAGCGTGTGCGCAAACAGTCGCCCACTCTGCCGGTCATTCTGCTTTCCGGCTTTGTGGACTCTCTGGGTCTGGACGAGAAATCGACCGGTGCGGACGTGGTGATCCAGAAGAGCGCCAACGAAGTGGCCCACCTGGTGCGCTCGGTGAAGCGACTGGCGTGCCGCAAACCCTTGAAAAAGCCCGCCGGCAGCGAGACGCCGGCCGCTTCGGCGCGCCTGCGCAAGAAGCCGGCCGGATCCTGACGCGCAAACGTCGTATAGTTTTCATCATGAACCCGGGTAGACCCTTGGCCGGTCTGGCCTTGGCCGTCGCTGTCGCGGCAGCGGCTGCGCCGGCGCGGCCACCGTCCGCATTTTCCTCGCTCACCGCTTCCGAACGCCAGGCGGCCCAGCGCTGGCTGCGCCGGATGAGCTTGCGCGAGCGCGTGGCGCAACTGGTGATGATTCCGTTCTACGGGGAAGACCCCGGCTCGCGCACCGCCGCGTGGAAGGAGTTTCAGCGCTTGGCGCGAGAAGTGCGCGTAGGCGGGCTGGTACTACTGAACCGGGTGCAGTACGGTACGGTCCGCAACGCCGAGCCCCACGCGGCGGCGGCGTTTGTGAACCGCATGCAGCGCCAGGCGCCGGTGCCGCTGATCGTGGCGGGCGACTTCGAGCGCGGGGCCTCGATGCGCGTGGCCGGCGCGCCGCGCTATCCCTTCGCCATGGCTTACGGGGCGATGGGCGATCTCGCCGCTACGCGCGCTCTAGGCGCCGCCACGGCGCGTGAGGCTCGCGCGCTGGGCGTGCACTGGATCTTCGCCCCTGTGGCGGACGTCAACAACAACCCCGACAACCCCATCATCAACACGCGATCCTTTGGCGAAAATCCGGAGGCCGTGGCCGCGCATGTGCGCGCCTTCATCGAGGGCGCGAAGTCCGGCCCGCACGCCCGTGTTCTGGTGACGCTGAAACATTTCCCGGGCCACGGCGACACCGCCACCGACAGCCACCTCGGGCTGGCCGGCGTCACGGCGGACCGCAACCGGCTGGATCGGGTGGAACTGGGTCCCTTCCGCGCCGGCATCGCGGCCGGGGCAGACGCGGTGATGACGGCGCACATCACTGTGCCCGCCCTGGAACCGCGGCCCATCCCGGCCACCGTCTCGCGAGCCGTGCTCACCGGATTGCTGCGCGAGGAGCTGGGGTTCCGCGGCATCATTGCCACCGACGCGATGGACATGCAGGGCCTGACGGCGCAGTTCCCGGGCGGCGAGGCCGCGGTGCGCGCGCTCGAAGCGGGCGCCGACCTGCTGCTGATCCCTCCGCGGCCCGAAGAAGCGATCGGCGCCGTCGTGGCGGCGGTGAAATCGGGCCGGCTTTCCGCGCGGCGCATCGAAGAGAGCGTCGCCCGCATCCTGGCCGCCAAAGTGCGCGCCGGATTGCATCGCCGCAAGCTGGCCGATCTGGAAGCGATTGCCGATGTCCTCGACTCGCCCGAAGACCTGGAGCGCGCCCAGGCGCACGCCGAGGCCGCCCTCACGCTGGTCAAAAACGCCGCTTCCGCGCTGCCGCTACAGAACCCGGGCGCGGCCTGCTACGTCGTGCTGGCCGAAAACCGCTCCGGCATCCAAGGGCGCCGCTTCGCCGACGAAGTGCGGCGTCGCCAGCCCAAGGCGAGCCTTTCGCTGCTCGACCCGGCGCTTCCGGACACGGAACTCGAAGCCGCGGCCAATCGCGCTTCGCAGTGCGACTCAGCGGTTATCGCGGCCTTTGTAAGCGTGGCCGCCTACCGCGGCGACGTGGCGCTGGCCGGCGGCTATCCGAAACTGGTCGAGACGCTGCTGGCGGGCGGAAAGCCCGTGGTGCTGGTCTCGCTCGGCAACCCCTACCTGTTGCGACGCTTCCCCGGCGTGGCCGCTTATCTGGCGGCCTTCAGCACCATGCCGGCCTCGGAAGCGGCGGCGGTCAAAGCGCTGTTCAGCGAGATCCCGCCGCGCGGCCGGCTGCCTGTCACGATCCCCGGCCTGGCCAAGATCGGCGACGGGATTCAACTCTCAAGAACACGGCGACAGACGGAACGTTCACCTGGTTTCTGAGCTCAGGGAATTGGAGAACGTTCCGTCTGTCCCCGTGTTTCCTATTTCGTGTGGTTCAAAACCCACGCTGAGATCGCGTTCAGCGCGGCCGGCGCGAAGGTTTCCTCGATCGCGGCGTACTCGGTCGGCAGCCCGGTTTTGGAGGTTTGGAAGAGGTGATTCAGCGCGGGGAGTTTGGTGATCGAGTAATCGGCGTTTCCCGAGGCTTCCAGCGCCGCGGCCAGCGGCGCCAGGTTGAGCGCGGGCGGGACTTGCGAGTCCCGTTCGCCGAACAGCGCCAGCAGCGGGCATCGCACCTTGGCCAGCGCCGGTGCGGGATCGAACATCAGCAGAGAGCGGAAGGCCGGCGAGAGCAGAAAGGGAACCTGCTTGTCGCCCGCCGCCGCCATCTTCGACGCCAGTGCGCGGTCTTCCTCGTTCGCCGCGGCGGCGAAGGCCTGGATCGCTTCGCGCAGTTCCTTCTCGGCAGCGCCGCGCTTCACCGCCGCGAACATCGCCTCCTGCAACTTGCGGTTCAGCGCCGCCGCGCGTTCGCCGCCGCCGGGCAATCGCGCGATCGTTTTGCTCTGCTCGTACATCAGTTTCTCGCCGCTCACGCCCGGACCCGCGATCAGCGCCAGAAACGTCACCTCGGCCGAACGCCCGGCGGCCAGGATGCCGATGGCAGATCCTTCGCTGTGCCCGGCCAGGCCGATCCGCTTCGCGTCGATCTCCTTGCGCGCCTTCAGGAACTCGATCGACGCCAGCGCGTCGCCGGTCAGATCCTCATAGGAGCTTGCGCCGAGACTGCCCGTGGAGCCGCCCGCGCCGCGGTCGTCGGTGCGCAGCACGGCCAGGCCCTGGCGCGTCAGGTGGTCGGCCAGCACCAGGAAGGGGCGGTGTCCGAACACCGACTCGTTGCGGTCTTGCGAGCCCGAGCCAGTCAGCAGAATCACGGCCGGAAAGGGCCCTTGCCCGTTCGGCAGCGTCAAAGTCCCAGCGAGTTTCACGCCGCCGGCTTTGTTCTCGACGACAACCTCTTCCTCGCGATACGGGTAGGGCTTCTTCGGCTCCTGCGGCCGGGCCAGTTTCTCCGCCGAGGAACGCTTGAAAACCAGCGGCAGCGCCGCGCCGCCCTGGCTCCATTCGCCCGCGATCTCGGTCCCTTCCTTGTTGAAGCGTCCCTCGAAAGACGCGGACAACGGGCGCAGTTCCAGCCGCACCTGGCCGCCCTGTTCGCTGACGGTGGTGACGGGGATACCCATGGCGCCCTGATCGACGCTGTCGAGTTTCGCCGTCAGGCCGGAATCGCTCGCGGCAACGTGCAGCACCAGGCGCAGGCGAGCGGCGCCGGCCTCCAGCGTGCCGGACCAGTCTCCCGCCAGCGGGGAAGACTGTGCCGGCAGCAACATCAGCAGGAGAAGTTGAATCATGGGGGTCTACTTTCCGTACGCCCGCACGGGGTTGTCCCACAGCAATGCGGGAATCCAGGCCGGATCGAGCCGCGCCAGAAAATCCGTGTACAGGTAGGTGTAGTCGCGGTAGTTGCCGCCGCCCGGCTCGCCGGGCCGGTACCATCCGGCGTCGTGCGAAATCAGCGCCTGGCTCAAAAAACCATTTTGCGACATCCAGCGGAAGCACTCGAGGTGCCAGTCGGCGCTCTTGGGGCCCAGGCCGTCGAACTCGAGCCACGCGCCCGTGCGGACGAACTTCTCGTGCAGCGCGTGGTCCTTCTCGCTGTGCGCGTGGACCCAGACGAACTTGGCCGGCGACACCTTGTGCGCGACGACGATTTCAACCTCTTCGAGCGCCGCCGCGCCCGCGTCGGTGTGCGAGGCGATGGTGAGCCCGGTCTCCCGCGAGGTGAGAGCCGCCGCGGCGATCAGCTTGCGGTCCACCTCGTCCAGCGGCGCGCCGCTGACGCCGGTCTTGATGAAACGCGGCTTCACGCCGTCCACGCCCCGGCGCACTTCTTCGATCCAGCGCCGCGCCAGTTGTTCGGCCGTCTCCGTGCGCGCAAAGGCGGGCACAAACTTGTGCTGGGCCGCGCCGTAGATGCCGGTGTTGATCCAGATGTCAACGCCAGTGGCGTCCGACAATCTTTTCATGAGCCGGGCATCGCGCCCCAGGAAATTGGGAGTGGCCTCCAGCAAGCGCACGCAGCCGAACTTGCGGATAGCGTCGAGCTTGGGTTTGGCCGCCCGGAAGACCTCGTCCGGGTCGTAGCGTCCGGGCTTGATCTGGTCGGCGCCGATGAAGTCCACCAGCACGTGCTCGTGCACCAGGATCGAGCGCGGCGGAGACGGCGCCGCCAGGCCGGACGCCACGAAGGCAAAGTCTCGACGCGTCAAGCTTCACCCTCCTTGGGCGCGGCCTTCTTCACACCCAGTTGCTCGAGCACGGCCGGCACATTCAGGCCGAGCGCCTGCAACTGTTGCAGCAGGTTGAAGACCACGGCCGGGCCGGTCTGCGCCAGGCGCGCCGCGCCGGTCTGAGCGCCA
>JACQZT010000332.1 GCA_016213755.1 Acidobacteriota bacterium
CCGCCCCGGCCGCCTGTGGCAAGCTCGGACCGCGCGCCGGGTCGCGATGCTGCCCGGACACGCGGGGACTAATGTGAGAAAAACCGCCCGCTACGCGGGCAAAGACTGTGGGCCGTTACACATAGCCACATGGGTTTACCGAGCCGCGCGCGTCAGCGAGCGGTCAGTATCACGAAATCCCAGACTTCGCCGGCTCATTCCGGACCCTGAGGCGCTCAGGAATTGGGGAAAGAGTAGCCTGTCACCGAATTAAGCGCTTGGTGGGTCACCCAGTCGGTCCAGATGGCGGATTCTCCACTGGAGTATAGATGCGCGCCGTCCAGGACGGCGTTCACGAAGTTCTCGACACAAGGGTAGTGCAGGTTGGCGTGGCAGGGAAGTTCCTCGCGGCCGCCCGGCCAGACCAGCGCCGGCCCGCTCAGCGGCGAGAGTTCCATTTCGCCCTCCGTGCCGATGATGCGAAACTCGTCGCGCGCCACGCGCGAGTGCCAGCGCACATCGACGACGCCGCGCGTGCCCTGCTCGTACTCGATGAGCAGCGTGGCCGAGTCCTCCACCGCCGTCGGATGCACCACGTTCGAGATCTGCGCCGCCACCGCCACGGGCTGCCCGAAGACGAAGTTCAGCACGTCGATGCGGTGCGAGGCGATGTCGTACAAGGGGCCCCCGCCGGACCAGGCCGGGTCGAGCAGCCAGCTTCGCCGCCCATCGGCGT
Organism: Acidobacteriota bacterium; assembly: GCA_016213755.1. GTDB lineage: Bacteria > Acidobacteriota > Terriglobia > Bryobacterales > Bryobacteraceae > JACQZT01. Next base: position 716 of record JACQZT010000332.1, read on the forward strand.
CGGTGAACCAGTCGTGGCAGTTGATCTCGGCCAGCACCGGGCGGCCGATGGCGCCCTCGGCCATCAGTTGCCTCGCCCGCTGGAGCTTGGGGTACATGCGCCGGTAGTAGGCGATGCCCAGGGTGCGGCCAGTCTCGCGCGCGGTGCGCGTCATTTGGCAGGCCTGGGCGTAGTTCAGCGCCACGGGCTTTTCGCACAGCACGTGCTTGCCCGCCCGCAGCGCGGCGATGGTCTGCGGCGCGTGCAAGGCCACCGGCGTGGCCACGTAGGCCGCGCGGACCTCGGGGTCTGCCAGCGCGTCGTCGAGGTTCGTCCAAATCCGCTCCGCCCACGGCCGGCCCTTGTCCGGAGTGCGTGTGACCACGCCGTACAGCCGGCTGCGCGGTTCGATCTGGATGGCGGGCATCACCCGCTTGGTGGTGATATCTCCGATTCCGACAACAACCCAGTTGAGCATCGCTACCATGGTACCGATACAATCGGCAATATGCGGCTGCTGGTTTTTTCCGACCTCCACAACGACACCGCCGCGCTGGCCAAGTTGATGGACGCCGAGGCCGATGCCTACATCGCGGCCGGCGACTCGGTGAGCTGGGCCAAGGGCTTCGACAGGATCGGCGAGCTGCTGGCGCGGCGCGCGGGCAAGGTCTGGGTGCTGCCCGGCAACCACGAGTCGGAGGCCGACATCGCGCGCCTGTGCCGCGCCTGGGACCTGAACGAACTCCACGGCCGGACTTTCGAGGCCGCCGGCTTCACCATCGCCGGCCTGGGCTACTCGAACCCCACGCCTTTCAACACGCCGGGCGAGTATGCGGAAAGTGAGATGGCGCGGCGGCTGGAAGCCTTCGCCGGCCTGAAACCGCTGGTGCTGGTTTGCCACTGCGCGCCCAAGCTGACGCCGCTCGACCGCGTGCGCGAGGGCGTGCACATCGGCTCCACCGCCGTGCGCGAGTTCCTGGACCGCCACGCGCCGGCGCATTTCGTCTGCGGCCACGTCCACGAGGCCGAGGGCGTGGTCTGCGACCTGGGCCCGACCCGCGCCGCCAACGCCGGCAAGCGCGGCTATCTCCTCCAACTCTAAAAGCCGGCCTGGTTTTGCGGTCTGGGATAGAATTATCAGCGGCATCGCCAAGGAGAGTTATGTCATTCGACAACCTACCCAGTACCCGACGTGAATTTGTGGCCGCCACGCTGGCCGCGGGCGCCGCCTCCGCCGCCCCCGCCGCGCAGGATCGCATCTCGCTGGCCGCCTGGTCGTTGAACCGCAGCTTCCGCGCCGGCAAGTGGAAGAACCTGGAACTGCCCAAGATCCTGCGCGACAAGCTCGGAATCGACGCGCTGGAATACGTTAACCAGTTCTTTGAAAACCCGACGCTGGGCTACCTGCGGCGCCTCAAGCGCGCCTGCGAGCAGAGCGGCGTCACCTCGGTCCTGATCATGGTGGACGACGAAGATCCCATGGCCGCCCCGGACCGCAAGGACCGCATGGACGCCGCCATCGCGCACCGCAAGTGGGTGGACGTGGCGCATTTTCTGGGCTGCCATGCCATCCGCTGCAATATGCGCGGCGGTCCGGCCGACTGGAAGCAGGACCCGGACCTGGTGAGCCGCGCCGCCGAATCGTTCAGTGACCTGCTCACCTACGCCCAAGGCTCCGGCTTGAAGATCGTCATCGAAAACCACGGCGGCTCCTCGTCCAACCCGGACGTGCTCGCGGCGCTGATGAAGAAGATCAACCACCCCAACTTCGGTCTGATGGTCGACCTCGGCAACTGGAACAAGGGCGACGACCACTACGAAGCGATCCGCAAGACGCTGCCCTGGGCCAAGTCCGTTTCGGTGAAGGACGTTCCCGGCTGGGATCTGGAGAAGAAACTGCGCCAGTGTCTCGACAGCGGCTACCACGGTTTCTGGGGCGTCGAGTCCGGCGCGCGGGATCTCCCGGCCGGCTCTTCGCCGGACGCAACGTTCGACGCCGAGATCCAGGCCGCGCTCAAGATCAAGGCGGTACTGGAGCGCGTGGTGCTCAAGAGGGCCTGACCCATGCGCAGCCTGAAACTGGTCTTCTGTCTCGGCGCCGCGTCTCTGCTGTGGGGCCAGGCGCAACATTACGCCCATTCTTTCTCCGCCGCGCATCCGGTGTTCAAACGCGTGCGCGCGGGCGAAACGGTGACCGCCAAGATGCTCGACGCCGGCGGCCAGGACGAAACCGGAGCGCGGCCATCCAGCCCCTCCAACCCGCTCACGGGGCCGTTTTTCGTGGAGGGCGCCGAACCGGGCGATGCCTTGCTGGTGCACATCCGGCGGCTGCGCATGAACCGCAACTGGGGTTGGAGCAGCTACCGGCTGGGCCTGTTCTCGCTGACCGCGGAGGCCATCGAAGGAATCTATCCCCGCGGCTACAAGAAGGACCTCGTCCGGCCGGGCAGCGACAACTACGTGCCTTGGGACATCGACCTGGCGCGCAACCGGGTCCGGCTGCGCGAGCCGGTGAGCCGCCGCGCGCCCATGGAGTTCGCGGCCCGGCCCATGCTGGGCTGTATCGGCGTGGCCGCGCCGGGCGAGTTTGCCCCCACCTCGGGCATCTCCGGTCCCTATGGCGGGAACATGGACTACAACCGGATCGGCGAGGGGGCGACCGTGCTGCTGCCGGTCTACCACCCCGGTGGATTGCTGTTTGTCGGCGACGGCCACGCCGTACAGGCCGACGGCGAGCCGGCCGGGACGGGCGTCGAAACGTCCATGGAGGTTGAGTTCACGGTCGAGATTCGCAAGCGGGCGCGGCTGACCATGCCGCGCGTGATCACCGCCGAATATCTGATCAGCGTCGGCAGCCAGCCCGAGTTCGCCAGTTCCCTGGACCGCGCGCTACAGATGGCCACCGCGGACATGGCGGGCTGGCTCACCGGCGAGTATGGCTTGGAGCCTTGGGCGGCGCACCTGTTGATCGGCATGGAAGGCCGCTACGACGTGGTGACCGTGGCCGGCTCGATGGCCCTGCGAATTCCGAAGTCCGTGCTGCCGAAGTAAACCCGTGCGACGACTTTTGCAGTCGGTCCTTCTTGCCGCGGCGCTGGAAATTTCCGCCTCCTCTAGACAGAATTTCTGATATTGTTATCTGCGACGGAAACGCCATGACCCAAGATTTACCCGAAATGGACTTCCAGAGATTTTGGAAACGGCTCCAGCAGACGGGCTTGAACGCATACGAGGCGCGTTCTTACCTGGTGTTAATCGGCCACCCGAGGTTCAAGGCGCTGGAACTGGCGGCGCGCGCGCACGTGCCCCGGCAGAAGATTTACGAAGTGCTGGACAGCCTGGTGGAAAAGGGCTTCGCGCAGGTGGTCCAGGAGAAGACCAAGCTGTTCTCGGCGATCGACCCTACGCTGGCGATTCAGGCCTACCTGGCGCGGCGCGCGCAGAACCTGCAACGGGAACTGAGCGAGCAGGCGCGCCTGGCGGGCAGCCTGGTGGACGACCTGAACACGGCCTATTCGGAAGGCCAGGGCGGGCGCGGGACGCTGGACTTCCTGCGCATCGTCAGCGAACCCGGCCAGACCGCTTCCCAGTACCGGCAGATGCTGGCCGAAGCGCGGCAGGAGTATCTGGAGTTCTCCCGGCCGCCGTACGCGGTGGACCCTCTGGACGAGCAGCTCGTGCGGCAAACCGCCGCGCGCGGCGTGCGCTGCCGCCTGCTGTACGAATCCGGCTCGCTGGATGCCGAACACCGCCGCCACTTGCGCCAGCAGCAATCGGCCGGCATCCAGGTGCGCGAAACCGAATCCTTGCCGCTGAAGCTGGCTCTGTTCGACGGGCATAAGGGGTTGATCGCGCTGCTCGACCCGGTGATCACCAAGCCCACCTGGACCTCGCTGCTGTTCGCCCATCCGGGATTGGGCGAGGCCATGCGGGGCCTGTTCGAGGAGCGCTGGCGCCGCGCCGACGAGAATCGGTGACAGGCATCCATTTTCGGCGGCAATAACCTTCTGGTCTCGAATACCATC
>JACQZT010000037.1 GCA_016213755.1 Acidobacteriota bacterium
GACCAGCGCTGGCGCGACTGGATGGCCAAGGTCCGTTCCTCCATCGACCTCAAGCTCCCCTAAAAAAACCGGGACAGGCAGCAGTTTCCCACTTTTCAAAAAGCGGGAAAGTGCTGCCTGTCCCGGTTTTTTGTTGACTCGGGAGGGTTGGTTTGGTCATAATGGGGGAGCCCGGCTGTCTGAAGATCGTTGCGCCGATTTCCCTGCGGAATTCATCGGTCGTATTCTGTCTCCGCCCTTGCACGATGCACAAAGCCCTTGTTCTGTTGATCCTGATGAGTTTTTCCTTGAGTGCTCCGGCCGCGACGCGGTCCAAGCGCACGGGTCGCAAGCCCGCTGTCCAGTCCAAAACGAAAGCCAAATCCAGGCCGAAGCCGCGCCCCGTCGCTTCGCGAAGCCCGTGGAAAGAGCCAACCTTCGCCGATTCGACCGCGGAAGACAACGTGGACGGCGAGGATCTGGACGTTCGCCGCGCCGCGGTTGCCGCGCTCGGCCCCTATAACGGAGCCGTGGTGGTCACCGATCCGGAAACCGGCCGCCTGCTGAGCGTGGTCAACCAGAAACTGGCGCTTTCCAGCGGCTACCAGCCTTGTTCGACCATCAAGCTGGTCACCACGCTGGCGGCCCTGGAAGAGCGCCTGATTCCGCAAAGCGCGCCGTTCCGGCTCACCAGCGCCGCCCAGTCCGGCCTGGTGTACGCCGTGGCACATTCCACCAACGGCTATTTCGCCGCGCTGGGCCAGAAGCTGGGTTTCGATCGCGTGGTGCAATACGCGCAGCGCTTCGGACTGGGCGAAAAGGCCGGCTGGAACATCCCCGAGGAGCAGGCCGGCGCTCTCCCCGCGGCGCCGCCGCGCGACGGCGGCATCGGAAAGATGACCAGTTTCGGTTCCGGCATCTCGCTCACCCCGCTGCAACTGGCCGCGCTGGTCGGCGCCGTCGCCAACGGCGGCACGCTTTACTACCTCCAATACCCGCGCACGCCGCGGGAAATCGAGCGCCTCACTCCGCGCGTCAAGCGCGAACTCGGGATCGCGGACTGGCTGGACGAACTGAAGCAGGGCATGCGCGCGGCGGTCGAGAGCGGCACCGCCCGCCGGGCGGCCGGCGCCACCGAGCAGCCGATCTTCGGCAAGACGGGCACCTGCACCGACTACGGCAAAAACGCCCATATGGGCTGGTTCGGCTCGTTCAACGAAGTCGGAGATCGCAAGCTGGTCGTGGTGGTGATGCTGACCGGGGCGAACGGCGTCAGCGGCCCCGTCGCTTCCGGTATTGCCGGCAAACTCTACGCCGAACTGGCGCGCCGGAACTACCTGGTGGGAGCCAATGGCAGAACTTACGCCGCCCCGAATTCGTAAGCGGCGTCCAGCATTTCCACGATATTCTCCGCCGGCACGTCGGCCAGGATATTGTGCACTTGCGCCCAGACGAAACCGCCGCCCGGCGCAAACACATCCATGCGCCGGCGGACGTCGTCGCGAATCTGCTCGCGGCTGCCCCGCGGCAAAGTCCGCTGCGTGTCGCAGCCGCCGCCCCAGAAGGTGCAGTCGCGCCCGAACTCGCGCTTGAGCCGCTCCGGCTCCATGCGCCGCGCCGAAGTCTGCACCGGGTTGAAGATCTCCACGCCGGCCTCGATCAGGTCCGGAATCAGTTCGCGGACGCCGCCGCAGCAATGCAGGAACAGGTGCGCGCCGCTCTCGCGTTTGGCGTACTCGTAGATGCGCCGGTGACGCGCAAAGAACAACTCCCGATACATGGCGCGCGACATCTGCGGACCGCTCTGCATGCCCAGGTCGTCGCCCACCACCAGGATGTCGATCGCCCCGCGCAAGCTGGGCAGCAGCCGGCTCAGGCTCTCCAGGTGCAGCTCCGTCAGCCGGTCCAGGAACGCGGCGTACTTGCGCTTCTCGCCGGCCATGTAGAGATAGGTATTCTCCATGCCGAAAAGAAACTGGCTCCACTCGAACAGGTTGCAGCCCACGGCCACCGACACGGCGCGGTCGGTGGCGGCGTGGAATTGCCGGGCGGTGCGGGCGATATCGGCGAGGCGCTCGTTCGTCAAGGAGTGGTCGAAGGGCGCGGTCGGAAGCGCGGCCCAGATCACCTGTGCCATGTGCTCCGGCAGGGGTTCGTAGTGGTCCAGACCGTCGGGGCCCGCGAGCGGCCAGATGGCCTGATCGATGTACAGCGCGCCTTCGGGCATGCGCCCGATCACCGTCCCCCGCTCGTCGCGGCAAACCAGCGCGCTGTCTTCCCGGTCGGCGCGGAACCAGCCCGGCGCGGTGGCCGCCGAGCCGTCGGGCAGGGTCCAGGGCTGCCAGCCCTGGCGCGGCTCGAAGGCGCGGCCGAGGTCCACTGCGTCGGCGCGGAAGCGGTCCAGGTACCAGTCGTCCGGCTGCGCCAGTTGCTGCACCAGGTCGTAGAGCCGGGTGGGCGGCGCCTCCATGCCCAGGCTCCGCTTGAGGCGGTTGTAGGCGATGGCCATGATGCCGGTTGAGCGCATGGATCCCTGGTCGATGGGCACTTGGTCGGGTTCCTGGTGCGCGATGGCGGCCAGCACCCGTTCGCGCGGGGTCATTGCAGTTTGCCCCGTCCCTCGACGGTCCACACCGTCTCGACCGTTTCGCCGCGGATTCCGTACACCCGCTCGTGCAGATTCATGGCCACGCAGATGTGGTTGGGAATGACGCGCAGGCGGTCGCCCACCGAAAAGTCGCGGCCGGCGCGCCGCACGTCGACGTAACCGTGCTCCTCGTTCATCTTGTGAAACACCGCTTCCGGCGCGCCGGCGAAATGACCGAACGTGGCCTCTCCGGCCGCGCCGTGACGGTCGGACGAAAACGTCTTGGACCCGCCGTCGATGATGATCTGTCCGGGGCGGGCGGTGGAAACCACCGTCACAAGAATCGTGGCGGCGCAATCGCCGAACGAGCAGGCGCCCGCGGCGGCGGTGTTCCGGTCGTTGAAGATGTACGTGCCCGGGCGGATCTCGTTGACGCCGGCGACGAGATGGGAATGGAACAGCGTGGGCGTCGAGCCGCCGCTGACGATTTTCGGCTCGAGGCCGGCGCGCTTCAGGCCGGCCAGCATCGAGCCGACCGTCTCGGAGAGCTTCTCGATCTCCTGGCGGCTGTCTTCGCCGGCGCCGCGAATGTGGCCGGGATAGAAATCCAGGCCCTCGAAGCTGAGCCACGGCAGGCGTTCGATGGCGCGAATCAGAGCTTCGAGTTCCTCGCCGGGCCGCACGCCCACGCGCCCCAAGCCCACGTCCACCTCGGCCAGAACGGCAATCGCAGTCTGCGCTTCGCGCGCCGCATCGGAGAGCTGCCGCGCCGCCACGGCGCTGTCCAGCGCCACCGTCACGCGCGCGCGCCGCGCCACCTGCATGAGCCGCTCCAGCTTGCTCCGGCCGATGATGGGGTAGGCCACCAGCAGGTCGGGCGTCTCCGAGGCCAGCATCACTTCGGCCTCGCCGACTTTGGCCACCGTCAGGCCGGCGGCGCCCGACTCGATCTGCCGCCGGCCCAGCGCCGGGATCTTGTGGGTCTTGGTGTGCGGGCGCAGGCGCAGATCGTGCTCGCGCGCGTATTCGGCGGCGCGGCGCAGGTTGCGCTCCATGCGGTCCAGATCGATTAGAATCGCGGGCGTTTCGATTTCGGAGAGGTTCATGGTCGCAAGCTACTTGAAACGAATCGACAGCTTGCCCGCCGGGCCGCGGTAAACCAGTTCCAGGTCCTTGGGCTTGTGTTTGCCTTCCAGCGAGAAGTAGAGCAGTCCGGTGAGCGGCTCAGTGCCCTCCCGGGCTGGAAGGACTTTCCGCTTGAGCTTGGCGAGCAGGGGATTGTCCTTGCTCTTTTCGCTCGTGTCGACGGCGGCCTGCACCGTCTCTTCGGAAACGTTTCCGACGCTTCCGCCGCCGCCCGGCAGCCGGCGCGGGCGTCCTCCGCCGATGCCGCCCCAGACCGGGCCGGATTCGTTGCCCATGTAGGCGCCTCCGCCCTGGCTGCCCGAGGAAACCACCAGCCGCGCGTCGCCGGCAATCTGGCTGGGCGCGAAGGGCTGCGACCTCTGCCCGTCGCGATCCGAGCGGAGCGTGAAATCGTCCGGGTCGATCTTGAGCGGCTTGTCGCCGCGCGGCACGATGCGCAGGTCCACCACGCAGATGGCTTCCAACTCATCGCCGATCAATTCCCGCACCGCCGCCTTGTCGGCGTAAACGCGCGCCTCGATCTCGACGCCGTCGTTCGCCGCCTTGCCCGCGGGAGGGGCCGTTGGGGCCGCGGCGGCGAGGGTAAGAACCGCCAATCCGATCGCCAGTCTCACGTTTTATCCCCCTGCGGGCATTATACGCCGCCGGCGCTCCCTGGAGTTTCTCGCCGCCCGGAGGGCGGACTTAAGTCCGCGCGGGACTTCAGTCCCGCAAAAGGCCCTCCCCACGGAATGACACGCTTTCGCCGCGGCCTGCCTCAGGATTTCTCCGGCCCCTTTTCGTCTCTCGTGGTGCTTTTCAGTTGCCGGCCCCGGCTCTCAATGCGCCCCGAAGGTGTGATATCGTGCGAGCAGGATGGCACGCCGAACCATCACGGACCTGTTGGAACTGCGCGTGGCGGAGCGGGTACCAGTGACTGAGGAACAAGGGCGTGAACTCGATCGCCGCTTGCAGGCACACCGGGAGTCTCCCGAGGCCGCCGCTCCGTGGAATGACGTTCGCGAGAGGCTGATCGCGCGCCTGTGACTCTCGGGCCGGGTTGATCCCCTTGTCCGAGGCCGTGACGGGCTACGCCGAACCCATCCGCGAACCAATTGGGGATTGAGTAGCCCGTCACCGAATTTAGTGCTCGGTTTTTTGTTCGTCTACGACCGTGCCGTCGGGGGCTACTAACTCGATGCGCAGCGGGATCTGGCCCAGGGCGTGGATCGAGCAGCTAAAGCAGGGGTCGTAGGCGCGGACCACGGCCTGCACCCGGTTGAGCATGCCTTCCTGGAGGCGGTTGCCGTCGACGAAGCGCAGGGCCACCTGCTCCACCGAGCGGTTGATGGCCAGGTTGTTGTGGCCGGTGGCGACGATCAGGTTGGCCCACAGGATGGCGCCCTTGTCGTCCACCTTGTAGTGATGGATGAGAGTGCCGCGCGGGGCTACGATCATGCCCACGCCGGCCAGGGCGTTGACGCCGGCCTTGGCGCGCACGTGGGTTTCGAGGATGGCCGGGTCGTCGAGCAGCGTCTCGATTTTTTCGATCCCGTACAGCACCTCGATCAAGCGCGCATAGTGGTAGTGGAACGCGCTCTGGACGATGCGACCGTAGCGCTGGCGGAACTCGGCCAGCTCGGCGTCGGCTTCCGGCGTGCCGCACTGGTCGCAGGCGTTCAGC
>JACQZT010000038.1 GCA_016213755.1 Acidobacteriota bacterium
ACCACCGGGCAACCCAGCATTTCCTTGAGCGGCCGCGCCAGGGCGATCAACAGCGAATAGGGAATGTCCACGACGTCGGGCGCCGGCTGCGCGCTCAGCCAGCGGGTCAGCTTGTCGAACTCGCGGCGCAGGACGCCGTCCCGGCCCCGGAGCATGGCTACGGTCAGCTCGCCCAGCAGTTTCGGGTCCACCGGAAGCGAGCGCGCCGTGGCCAGGCGCAGCAGCCAGGCAGAGTCCAGAAAGCGGTCGAAATAGGCGGGCAGCCGGCGCAGCAGGGGCCAGTTCTGTTGCAGATAGATGCCGATGCCATTAAAGAAAACCCGGGGGTGGCTGACGTTGTCCTCATCCGTCCGGGTGGGCGTATACAGCGGCAGCAGGGTGACGTCGTGTCCCTGGCGGGACAGTTCGGCGGCCAGCGCGTTGTCGCGCAGGCAACTGCCACAATACATGCCGGACGCGCCGGCGGTGAGGGCAAGAACCTTCATACGGCTGTTACTATGTTAGATGACAGGGAGGCGCATGGGGCTTTCGTGGGTTCGGGTGGGGTGTGCTGTCTGGCTGGGCTGCGGTTTCGCCGCCGCGCAAACGTGGCGGGGAACCGTCACCGGCACGGTATTGGACGAAGCCCGTGGCGCGCTCGTCAAAACCCGGGTTTCGATTACCAGCCAGGAGACGGGCCGAACGCGCTCCGCCCTCGCCGGCGAGCGGGGCGACTTTTCGTTCGCCTGGCTCAGTCCGGGCGTCTACACGCTGGAAGCGGCGCGCGAGGGCTTCCGCAAGCACATCCAGGAAGTGAACCTCGCCGTCAACCAGGATATCCATGTCGAGTTGACGCTGCTCCGTGGCCAGTTGAACCAGGAGGTGGTCGTGCGCGCGCCGAGGGAGTTGCTGAAGACCGACTCCGCCTCGGTTGGCACACTGGTTCCCGGCCAGATGATCGACAGCCTCCCGCTGGACGGCCGCAACTTCTACGAACTCACGCTGCTCTCTCCGGGAGTCGTGCCTCCGGCGCCCGGCTCGGCCGGCTCGGTGCGTGGCGACTTCACCGTCAGCGTGCAGGGAGCGCGCGGAGATGCCAGTGTTTTCCTTCTGGACGGCGTTTACAACGGCGACCCGAAGTTGAACGGCATCGGCGTAACGCCTTCGGTCGACGCGGTTCGCGAGTTCGAGGTGCTGACCAATTCCTACGACGCCTCCTTCGGGCGCAACGCCGGCGGGCAGGTCAACGTGATCCTGCGCTCGGGCGCCAACGACGTCCACGGCGCCGTCTTTGGCTTCTTCCGCAACGGCGTCCTGGATGCGCGCAACCACTTCGACCGCCGGTCGGAAGACGATCCGCACTACCGGCGCGACCAGTTTGGCGCGTCGCTGGGCCTGCCGTTGCGCAAAGACCGCGCCTTCCTGTTCGGCGACTACGAGGGCCGGCGCGTGCGAGAAGCGATCTCGCGAATCGCCAACGTGCCCACCGCGCTGGAACGCCAGGGCGATTTCTCGCAGAGCCGCCAGCCGGCCATGGACCTGTTCACGGGCGCTCCTTTTCCGGGCCACCGCATGCCGGCGACCCGGATCGATCCGATCGGCCGCGCGTTGGCCGGCCTGTATCCACTGCCCAACCGGAACCAGCCCGGGGAGAACTTCTTCTCCTCCCCCGATCTGCGCGACCGCTCGGACACCTTTGATCTGCGCTTCGACCAGCACGTGGCGCCCCGTTCCGAACTGGCGGTGCGCTACAGCTTCGGGGACCGCGGCCTCTACGATCCATTCTCCGGCCCCGCCTACGCCCTGGTGCCAGGCTTCGGAACCAACGTCGCGCGCCGCGCCCAGAACCTGATGGCCAGCGAGACGTACGTGTTCACGCCGGCTCTCATCGGCGAGTTTCGCGGAGCGTACAACCGCGTGGCGCTGGGATCCTTCCACGAAAACCAGGGACGGGACCTGAACCGTCAGGTGGGTCTGCCCGCGCTGTCTTCCCAACCGCGGGACGAGGGCTTGAGTTTCCTCTCGCTGCCCGGTTTTTCGCCCCTGGGCGACGAGTACAACAACCCGCAGCACAGCGTCTCGGAAACCTGGCAGGGCCTGGGGCAGGTTTCGCTTCAGCACGGCCGGGGCCTGCTGAAATTCGGCGGTGAGTTTCGCTGGCTGCGCCAGACCGCCTACCGCGACGTTCTTTCGCGCGGCATGATCAGCTTCCTGGGCCTTTCGGGAAATCCGCTGGGCGACCTGTTGCAGGGCTTTCCCACCTTCAGCGTCGGCGCCCGGCTGGACAATCCCCAGAACCTGCGCTCGCGGAGTTACTCGGGGTTCGTGCACGACACTTACCGCCTCGGTGCCAGCCTGGTGGTTTCCGCCGGCGCGCGCTACGAGTACTCGGCCCCGCCCTTCGACGCCTTCGACCGGGCCAACGTTTACAGTCCGGCGGCCGGCGCGCTGCGCGCGGTCGGAGTGGACGGCTTCCCGCGCGGGGGCTACGACCCGGACCGCAACAACTTCGCTCCCCGGTTCGGCATTGCCTGGTCGCCGCGGGACTGCCGCACGGTGGTGCGCGCGGGCTACGGCATCTACTACGACCAGTCCCCGCTGGCCCCGGGCGAGGGTCTGTATTTCAACGCGCCGTACTTCGAGTCCAAGACCTACTTCCCCTTCGAGGGCTACCCGCTCCTGCTGAGAAACCCGTTCCCCAAGGACTTCCCCGTTCCGTTACCGTCCTCCGCCCTGGCCATGCAGCGGGACTTGCGCACCTCTTACCTTCAGCACTGGAGCTACTCGATCCAGCAGCAGATTGGCGGCAGCCGCGTGCTGGAGATCGCCTATGTGGGGTCCAAAGGGACCAAGCTGCTCAGCGCGCGGGACCTCAACCAAGCCCTGCCCTCGGCGGCGAGGTACAATCCGCGGCCCAATCCCCGCTTTGACGACATCAACACCCTGGAATCGAGAGGCAGCTCGATTTTCCACTCGCTCCAGACGCGCTTCCAGCAGCGGTTTCACCACGGGCATTCGCTGCTGGTCTCGCACAGTTGGGGCCGGGCCATCGACGACGCGTCGAGTTTCTTCTCGAGCTCCGGCGATCCGAATTTTCCGCAGGACAGCCGCAACACGCGGGCCGAACGCGCCCGCGCGGGTTTCGACCTGCGGCACCGGGTTTCGGCGGGTTACTCGCTGGATCTGCCGCTGGGGCGCGGCCGTCTGCGGAAAGGCTGGCAGACCAACGGGATCTGGACCTTCCAGACCGGGCGGCCCTTCACCGTCGCTCTGCACCCGGACCTGGACAACAGCAACACCGGCCGCTCGACTCTGGGTTTTGGCGCCAACGACCGCCCGAACGCCATCGGCAACCCGAGGCTGTCCCACCCGTCGCCGGCTCGGTGGTTCGATACCGCGGCCTTCCAGGTTCCGGCCTTCGGCACTTTCGGCAACGCGGGCCGCAACATACTCGAGGGTCCCGGGTTGGGAGTAGGAAACGTTTCCCTGGTCAAGGAAACACCGCTGGCCGAGAATATGCGGTTGCAGCTTAGGATCGAGACTTTCAATATTTTGAATCACACGAACTACGATCTGCCGGGGATTTTTCTGGGGTCTCCGAGTTTCGGCCGCATTTTGTCGGCGGGCCAGCCGCGCCGGGTGCAGTTCGGGCTGAAGCTGCTGTTCTGAGTTTTCGAGGTGCATGAATGAGGGTTTTTTGTCTGGCAGTCATTCTAACCTTGCCCGGTTCGCTCCTGGCGAACTGGCCCCAGTGGCGCGGGCCCAATTCCGACGGCAGCGCTCCCCGGGCGCACGATCTGCCGGTGAGTTGGAGCCCGACGGAAAACGTGCTCTGGCGAACCGCCACTCCCAGTTGGAGCGCGGCCACGCCCATCGTGTGGGAAGACCGAATCTTCCTCACCTCGGCCGAGGAAGGCTCCGCCCGGTTGAAGATCGACCCGGGCGCCGGCCGCGGCGCCACCCAAGCGGGCCGCGACAAGGTCTTTCTGCTGGCCGCGAACCGCAAGGACGGCGCCATTCTTTGGCAGCGGCAGATCGACAGCGAAAACCTCCTCTGGCGCAAGCAGAACTCGGCGTCGCCCTCGCCCATCACCGACGGCAAACTGGTCTGGATCATGACCGGCAACGGCAAGCTCTCCTGCTTCACTGTGAGCGGCCAGGAGGTCTGGCGGCGGGATATCCAAGCCGAGTACGGGCGCTTCGGACTCAACCACGGCTACGCTTCGACGCCCTTGCTGCATGGAGACCGTCTCTACGTCCAGGTCATCCACGGTTTCAAAACCAAGGACCCGTCCTACGTCTTCGCGGTGGACAAGGCGACCGGCAAGACACTCTGGAAAGTGGTGCGCGCCACCGACGCCGTGCAGGAGTCGCTGGATAACTACTCCACTCCGCAGATCGCCGCGGTCCAAGGGAAGCCGCAACTGGTGATTTCCGGCGCCGATTGCGTGACCGGCCACGACCTGGCCGCGGGCAAAGAGTTGTGGCGCATTCGCGGCTTCAATCCCTCCGGTAACCCCTTCAACCGCACCATCGCCTCTTCGCTCGTGATCGGGGAGCACGTGTTCACGCCCAGCACCCGCGGCCGGCCCTTCGTGGCGTTCCGCGCGGGCGGCGCGGGCGACATCACGGGAAAGAACGAAATTTGGACCAACAACCTGGGCGCGGACGTGCCGACGGCGACCACCGACGGCAAGTACTTATACATGCTCAAGGACAATGGCTCGCTGAGCGCGGTGGAAGCGCTAACCGGGAAAGTGATGTACGAGGGGCAACGGCTGGAACTCGGCACCTACAGCGCCTCGCCGCTGCTGGCGGAGGGCAAGATATACTGTATCAGCGAGGGTGGCACAACCACGGTCGTGAAGGCCGGACCGGCCTTCGAGATCCTCGGGACGAGCAAACTGGACAGCCTAACCCTGGCCAGTCCGGTGGCCGTGGGCAACCAGATATTCATCCGCACCGGGGACTATCTCTACTGCCTTCAGAAGCGTTAACGCCGATTCTCTTCGAGGTGATTCCGATGCGCTTTCTAGCCGCACTGCTGCTTGCCACCACGGCCCTGTGGGCCGCCGGCGACGACTGGGCCCGCTGGCGGGGGCCCAACGAAAACGGGGTGGCCCGCGGCGACGCGCCCACCGTGTGGGACGACGCCAAGAACGTCGCCTGGCGCACGCCCATTCCCGGGCGCGGCTTTTCGTCTCCCGTGATCTGGGGCGACAGGATCTTCGTCACCACGGCCGTGCCCACCGGGAGTCCCGCCGCCGCGCCGGCGCCTCAGCAGGGCGGGCGCGGAGCGGGCGGCGGCACCGGCGCCGGGCGCGAGCACAAGTTCGTCCTGCTGTGCCTGGATCGCAACACCGGCAAAGTGCTCTGGGAGCGCGTCGCGACGGTGGCCACGCCGCACGAGGGATACCACAATCGCTACGGCAGTTTCGCCTCCAACAGCCCCATCACGGACGGCAAGCACGTCTACGCCTTCTTCGGCTCGCGCGGTTTGTACAGCTACACCCTGGACGGGAAACTGGTTTGGCGGAAGGAATTCCCGCCCCTGCGCATCCGCAACGCATTTGGCGAAGGCTCGGCCCCCACCCTGGACGGCGATACGCTGTATGTGTGCCAGGACCATGAAGGAGGTTCTTTCCTCCTGGCTCTGGACCGGAACACGGGCAAGGAAATCTGGCGCGTGCCCCGCGAGGAGGGAAGTTCCTGGTCCCAGCCCGTCGTGATCGCGCACAACGGGCGCAAGCAGTTGGTGATCAGCGCCAGCAACAGGGTGCGCGCCTACGACCCCGCCACGGGCAAGCTCGTCTGGGAGTGCGCCGGCCTGGGCAGCAACGTCATCCCCGCGCCGGTCGCCGCCGGCGGCGTGGTGTTCGTGATGAGCGGCCATCGGGATCCCAACGCGCTGGCCATCCGCCTGGGACGCGAGGGCGATCTCACCGGGACCGACGCCATCGTCTGGACCAACAACCGGGGCAACCCCTACACCGGCTCGCCCGTGCTCGACGGCAACAAGCTCTACTTCGTCTCGGACAATGGCCTGCTGAGCTGCCTGAACGCCCTCACCGGCGAGCCCCACTACCGCCAGCAGCGCCTGCCCAAGCCTTACAACTTCAAGGCTTCCCCGGTGGCCGCCAACGGCAAACTGTACCTGGCCACCGAAGACGGCGACGTGGTGGTGGTGAAGATGGGCGAAACCTGCGAAGTGCTGGCCACCAACACCCTGAAGGACCAGAGCTTCATCGCCTCGCCCGCCATCGCGGGGAGGAGCCTGTATCTGCGCAGCCAGGAAGCGCTCTATTGTATCCGGCAGTAACGGCTGAGCCTCCGTCAGGAACCGATGGTAATCACGCGGAGCAACGCCTGTTTTGACGAAGTGCCTGCCGAAGGCGGAGATCACAGGCCCCCCGCAACTCACCTCGATGAGAGTAGGGAATTCCCTGAATCAACGACCTGTTCAGCCAGGTACTCCGCCACCGCTTTCGTTGAACCTAAAAACGGCGGTTGGCCGCACCAAACCATCCATGCGCCCGCGGCTCGCAAGGAGTTGGAAGTGCGGGTCTTGTCACCCGTTAGGTGAAATGCGCGGCAGTTCAAAAACCTCCCGCCGAAGTTCGTCACCGGACCGTCGCGGTAGGGATGGCCGTTACCGGCCACCCCCCGCACAGACCCGTACTTGCGGTGCTACCGCATACGGTTCTTACCTTGGATGCGCCGCCGGATG
>JACQZT010000338.1 GCA_016213755.1 Acidobacteriota bacterium
CGGCAGGTCCACTGCGCCCTCGATGATGGCTTCCTCCGCGGGCCTGAAATCGCGCGACCTCAGCATCGCCGCCGCCTCGGCTTGGGATCGCGCCGGTCGCACCCGGCCCACCAGCCAGAAACGCTCCAGCGCCGCCGGGTTCTCATACACCGAAAAACCGGGGATATCTTCGCGAAACACGAACGGGCTTCCTTGCAGCCGTTCGGGTTCCAGCCGCTGGCGCGACACCAGGAACCGCACGTTCATCATGCCCAGAACGGGAGAGCGCAGATCGTCCACCTCGTAGTAGGCGCCCCACCGCTCCCCTTTCACGAAGGCCAATCGTGCCTGGATGAGGCGCGCCGGCGCCAGCGGGTCGTTGCCGTTGGCATTCGGCAGTTGAATGGTGGGGGCCGCCATGGCCCACACCATGACGTTGTTCAACCCGTCGAGGCGGCCTGGCGGCTGGGTGACCAGCGCCCGCGCTCGCATTTTGTCCAGGATCTCCGGCACTCCTTCGAATTGCGCCCGCGTAACGCCCGGCTCCTTCTTGAGGGGCATCGCGTGCATGGGACGGCCGGAACTGACCACCAGCAGGTCGGCGGCGCAGAGGGCGACCGCGGCCCAGCGCAGACGCGGCGAGCGCACCGTTTGCTCCAGCCCCAGCCCAGCCAGGATCGCCAGCGCCAGCAGGCAGGCGGGCATGGCGTACTCCGGGTGCAGGCCGACCTTGATTTGGACCGGCAGCAGGGCATAGAGCGCCCGGAACGCGGGGGTAGAATCGCCGAGCATGACGAAGCCGGTCGCCAGCAGAAGAATCACAAACGGCAGGTTCTTCCGCCAGCGGAGGGCCGCGCACACTGCGAGTCCCAGCCCGAGGATCCCGCTGTATAGATACATGAAGGTGAGCTCATAGGGCTGGCGGTACGTGCCGGGGTCGAAAATACCGTAGTAGTTGGGCCACACCAGCGACACCAGCGATTGCAGAGGCGCGCCTCCGCCCGCGCCCAGCCACTCCGAGCGGTACACTCCGATGCTGTGGTTGGCGAGTTGCAGGGTCGGCAGAAGTTGGGCCGCGGCCAGCAATACCGCGCCGCCGCAGGCGCCCAGGAACACCACCGCCACGCGCCGGTCGGATTGGCCGGAGGCGATCCGCAGCGCGACGAAGAGGGCCGTCGTGCCGCCGGCCACGGCCGTCAATGGGGTCAGACCGGCCAGAATCGACAGGGCCAGGCCCGCCGCCAGCAATAGGCCGTAGCGCAGGTATCGGCCGGGTCCGGCGCGCGCCACCGCCCACAACAGAAACGGAAGCCACGCCGCGATGCTCACCGCTCCCATGTGCTCGGCATGGGCGGCGAAGAATCCGCCCAGTTGGTACGTGGTGGCGAGCGCCAATGCGGCCTGAGTGCCGAGTTTCAACGCCCGGCCGAGCCGGAAAGCGAACACGCCCCCCAGAAACACGTGCAGCACCACGTTCAGCTCCAGCAGGAAGAGCAGCCGCGCGTGGCCCAGAACGCCGCCCAGCCACGCGGCCAGCGCCACCGTCGGGTAGAACACGGCGGTCTGGATGTTGGCTTGAAAGGGACGGCCGCAGTAGGTGTACGGATCCCAGAGCGGAAGCTCGCCCGCGCGCAGAGCGTCGGCGTACAGATGGATGTGCGGCAGGTGGAAGCCCCGCAGGTCCCACGGGATGGCATAGCCGGCAAACAGGATGTGCCGGTAGAAGAGCACCACTTCGGCCAGCAGCAACAGGTAGGGTGCGAACCGTATCATTCAGTTACATCCGGTCAGCGATAGGTCTTGTCGTCCACCCGGCTGAGATCGACGCCGTCCCGGAAAACGCCCACGGTCACCACGGCGAAGGTGAAGACCTCCGTGCCGGCCTCCAGGTGGCCGCCGAAGGCCTTGTCCGGATCGGTGAGCGTGATGTGCACGTGGAGTTTGCCGTCCACCACGTAGCCGTTCATGCCGGCGATGTCGGCCGGCGCGGTGGGGTCTTTCACATAGATGTTCTTGGACGGGAAGGTGCGATTGGTCACCGAATGAAAGTGGTAGCCACGCACCGAACCGGCTCCCGCCAGGATCACCGCGTTGCGGATCTTGTGCTGCTTCACCATGCTCTCCAGCCCGGCCAGCAGATCGGCCTGGTACTTGAAGCGCAGCACCAGGATGCGGTCGAACTGCCCGGGGATGGCGTACACCGCCGGCACCTTGTCGCTATTCGGTTTGGCGTCGTCGGCCGGAGTGGTGGGTTTGACGACCTCGGTGCGGGTCTGCTGGGCCCAGGCCGCCGCCGGGAGCGCCAGAAAGGCAAGTGCGCTGAGAAGACGTCGCATTTCCAAAGCGTACCGCAGGTCTAAGGTGTTCGCCCCGGTAAACTTCCCGCGTCGCCGCGCCGATAGACCGGATAGAGCGGAGGTTTCGTGTGCGACGGGTAGCGATAGTTGTGCTTTTCGTGTCGTTCGGCGTTGCGTGCGCGCAAGGCCCGGTTTTTGAAATCCCGGTTTTGGGTCACGCTTTTGACGCGGCGAGCGGGTCGATTCGCCCCCTGACCGGGGTGCCGGGCGCGGCGTGGCTGGAAGCGCCATTGCCCGCGGAGGAAATCCTCCGGCAGGCGGTTGTGGCCCCTGGACGGGAGTACGCCCTGGCGCCCGGCGCGGACGGCCTGCGCGTGGTCCGGTGGAGCGGGCGTAAGATCGATGCGCAGCCTGTCGAGGGTTCTTTCCCGCTGCCCGAGCAGATCGTCTTCAGCCCCTCCGGAGATTCCGCCGCCTTGCTCGGTGCCGTGCAGATACAGGTGTGGCGCGGTCTGCCCGAGGCCCCGGCGCTGGCGCGAAGCGTCGTGCGCGGCGGCGCGGTGGATGCGCTGGCGGTGGCCGACGAAGGCACTGCGGTGGCTCTGGCCCGTGGCGGCGCCGTTGTCTTGCACGACTCGTCCGGCGCCAGGACCGTGGCCCAGTTGGGCCGGGTTTCCGCGCTGGCTTTTGCCCGGTCCGGCCAGGATCTGGCCATCGCCGACTCCGAACGCGGGCAGGTCTGGCTGGCGGGCGCGGCGCTTCCGGGCGAGTTTCAGGATCCCTCGGCCCTGGCCTTTTCGGCCGACGGCCGGAAGCTGGCGGTGGCGAGCCAACTCCTGTCGAGCGTCGTGCTGGTCGACCTGGCCAGCCGTCAGGCGTCCCTGGCCTCCTGCGAGTGCAGCGTGGAAACGCTGGCGCGGGTGCGCGGAAACGCGGTGTTTCTGCTGACCGGATCGGCCAAGGGCAGGCCGCCGCTGTTCGACGGAGATGGCGCGGAGCCGCGCATCGTACTGGCCGGCGCCGCCGAGGAGGCGAAATGAGACTCGACATGGTCGCAAAACTGGTTCTGGCCGGGAGCGCCTTCATCCTGTCGGCCCAGGCGCAGCAGGCCATCCGGGATCTCGCCGGCTTTCGCGAACACTCGATCGCGCGCAACGACGACGGCTCGTCTTCGCTCCAGCAACTCGGCTTCAACATCAACTTCTTCGGCCGCCAGCGCTCGACGGTCTACGTCAATAACAACGGTAACGTGACCTTCGATGCCGCCCTGGCGACCTACACGCCGTTCGGGCTGGAAGGCACCCGGCGCGAGATCATCGCGGCGTTTTTCGCCGACGTCGACACGCGCGGCGCCGGCTCGGCGCTGGTCACCTACGGCAACGACACCATCAACGGGCGGCGAGCCTTCGGCGTGAACTACGTCAACGTGGGCTATTTCGGCTCGCACGACGACAAGCTGAACCGCTTCCAACTGATCCTGGTCGAGCGCGCGGACACGGGCGAGGGCAACTTCGACATCGAGTTCAACTACGAGCGCATCGTGTGGGAAACGGGCGACGCATCGGGCGGCGCGGGCGGCTATGGCGGCATTCCGGCCTCGGTGGGCTGGTCCAACGGCACCGGCGAACCGGGAACTTCGTATGAACTCGACGGCTCCCTGATCGTGGGTTCCTTTCTCGACAACGGTCCCCGGAGCCTGGTGCGCGGCAAACTGAACTCGACCGTGCGCGGCCGGTTCCTGTTCCGCGCCCGCAACGGCTATATCAGCCCCGGCCTGGCCATCACCTCCTCCTGCCCGCTTCCGGACGCCGCGGTGAGCGCGCCCTACGCGCAGCAGATGACGGCGGTGGGGCTAACCGGCAATCCGCGCTGGTCGCTGCTCCCGGACCCGGGCGCCGATCTTCCCAGCCTCTCGCTCTCGCGGGAAGGCCGCCTGGCCGGATCGCCGGAGCGAACGGGCACCTACTTCTTCACCCTCAGCCTGACGGCCCAAACCGAAGACGGCGATCAGACCGTGACGCGGCGCTGTTCGCTGGCGGTGACCCCTCCGGTGCTCTCGGTGGCGGCGCAGTCCTGCCCGCTGCCCAGCGGAACCGTGGGCGCGAACTACTCCCTGGCGTTGCGCGCCAGCGGCGGAACGGGCGGGTATGTCTGGTCCGTCGGCGACGGGCTGCCGCCCGGGCTGACCCTGGCCCGGGACGGAACCATCGGCGGCGCTCCCGCCGCCGCCGGCGCCTTTCGATTCACGCTCACCGCGGCCAGCGCCTCGGGCGACGGCGCACAGCCCGGCGCGCGGCCATGCAGCATGACCGTCAACCCGGCGCCGCTGAGCATGGCCATTACGAGTCTGTCCTGCGAGTTGCCCGGCGCGACCCTGGGCGTTCCTTATGCTCAGACGCTCTCCGCCGCCGGCGGCACGGCGCCCTATCGCTGGTCGCTGGGCGGCTTGCTGCCGCTGGGCCTGAGCCTGTCCTCGGACGGCCGCATCGCGGGTACGCCTTCGGCGGAAGGAGCGTATCCGGTCGCCTGGCGGGTGACCGACGCGGCGGGCCGGTCTGCCAGCCGGGATTGCTGGCTGGTGGTCGAGCCTCCCAGCGTGCGGATTTCGAGAGCCTGCCCCTTGCCGCAGGCCTTCACCGGAGTGCCGTACCAGACCGGGTTGTCGGCCTCGGGCGGTACCGGTCCTTACACCTGGTCGGCGATCGGCAGCTTGCCCCCGGGGCTTACGCTTTCCTCCGGCGGACGCGTGACCGGGACCCCCACCGCATCCGGGCCGCACCTGTTCCGCTTGCTGGCCCAGGACAGCCTGGGCGCGCCCGCGGCCACGGCGTGCAGCCTGGCGGTGCTGCCCGCGGCGCTGGGAATCTCGTCCTGTCCGCTGCGCGAGGGCGCGCTGGGCCAGGCCTTTGAGCAAACGCTGACAGCGGCCGGCGGCGTGGAACCTCTCCAATGGTCGGTGAGCGGCGGCCTGACCCCAGGGCTGGGACTTTCGGGCGCCGGTCGCGTGGCGGGCGTCCCGCGGCAGGCCGGCTCGTTCGAGTTCGCCGTCTCCGTCGCCGACGCGAGCGGCCAGCGCGCCACTCAAAGCTGCTCGCAGCGGGTGCGGCCGCCGGTGGTGCGCATCGCCACCGCCTGCCCGCTGCCCGGGGCGCGCGTTGGAACGGCGTACACGACGCAACTCGAGGCCGGCGGCGGCGCCGGCTCCTTCACCTGGAGCGCGATTGGCGCCTTGCCGCGGGGGCTCACCCTGGTGCCCGGCGGCGTCCTTAACGGCACCCCTGAACTGGCAGGCAACTCAAGTTTCACTTTGCGGGTGGCCGACAGCCAGGGCGGCGCGGCCGTCACCGACTGCTCGATCGACGTCACTCTGCCCGAACTGCCGCAGGTGCGTCTGACGGAACTCGCCGCGACCATCGCTCCGGCGACGCCGGTGACGGTTACGGTGACGCTCAGCGCTACCTACTCTCTGCCGATCCTGGGCGAACTCGAACTGACGGCGACGCCGGACACCGGCAACGCGGCCCTGCCCGAGCTGAACCGGCCGGATCCGCGCGTGCGCTTTGCCAGCGGCCAGCGGACCGCGCGGTTCAGCATTCCGCCGGGCGCCCAGCGGGCGGCGGTGCAGATCGAATCCAGCGGCACTGTGGCGGGTACGGTCGCGGTGCGCGTGACGCGCCTGGAAGTCGCCGGAACGGCGCTGCGGGTACTGCCCGTGCCGCGCTCTTTTCAGATCGCGCGCCTGGCGCCGGTGCTGACCGACGTCTGCTTCCGCACCTCCGGCAACGGAGTGGAGCTAGCCGTTTCCGGCTACACCACGACCCGGCAACTGGCTCGCGCCGACGTGGCGCTGGGCGGCGTTTCGGGGGGCTTCGTCGTGGACCTGCAAGGTCCGGCCTGGGATTGGTTCCTGACCGACGAATCGCAGCGCACCGGCGGGGCCTTTACCCTCCGGGCGCCGTTTGAAGTGAAGGGCGCCGCGGCGAGCAGCGTCAGCTCGCTGACGCTGACGGTGACCAACGCGGTGGGCACATCCCAGAGCCGCCAGGCATCACGCTGTCCGTAGCACATGCTCCGCTCCCTTACAGGCATACAGCCAGATGGCCAGCAGCAAGCGCGGGTCGTTGTGTTCCCGTCCCGCATGCCCCACTTCGGTCCGGATCCCCGCCAGGAACTTGCTCAGATCCAGAGTCCCGGTCAGCCACCCGATGGCGCGGACCTTGTGATCCGCCCCCACCAGGGTGTCGACGTCCGGCATCCGCATCTTGAACTGGTTGCGATCCACCACTTTGAGCTTCGGCATCCCCTCCGGCTCTTCCGGGCGAGTCTTCGGACCGCACTCGGCGGCAGGCATCTCAAACAGGGTTTCCTGATCCGGCATCACGATCAGGACAAACCAAAACATAATCCTATGAAAATGTTTTAGGCCG
>JACQZT010000337.1 GCA_016213755.1 Acidobacteriota bacterium
ACCCCCCAGTGGTAGCTCGCCAGCAGCGTGGGAACGGCCAGCGCCAGCACGATCCACACCTTCAGCGCGGACGGCCACGGCACCGGGCGCAACCCGATCTGGTAGACCATCACCACCGGCATGTGAAACACGTAGAGCCAGTAGGAGGAGTCCGACAGGTAGCGCATCCGGGCGCTCGGCCGGTCCAGGTAGCGCAGGAAGACGCCCGTCAGGCCGTAGATCATGAGCCACATGAATAATGCCACCGCACCCGCGCGTGCCGCCTTCTCGATCCCCCGCGCCCGGGAAAGGTCCTGGAGCGCAAACTCCCAGGCCAGCAGGAATACGAGCGCGCCGGCCAAGTGCCTTCCTCCGTTGCGCCGGAAGTTCTCCAGCAGGTCCGAGTTCAAGTACAGCAGCCAGCCGAACGTCACCGTCAGCACGTAGGGCAGCAGAATGCGCACCACCGGAGCGAAGCCCGGCGGGTCTTCCAGGTGCCCGTTTTTCGTGAGCAGCAGCAGCCCGAACATCGGCAGCGCGAAGATCGCCGGGGCCCAGACGCTCCCCGCCACGGCGCGGAAACCGCGGTTCACGGCTCCCAGCACTGCTTCTGGCGCCAGGCGCGGCGCCAGCCAGGCGCCGGCCAGAAGGAGGACGTACAGGAACAGCAGGTACTCGAGGAACCACAGGTGCATCGGGTGGGCGAGCTTCAGAGGCGCGGGGCTGATCATCCATGCCGCGACCCGCGACCAGGTTCCCCGTTGCCCGGCATGCATCGCGTACGCGTACAGCGTGCCGACCAGTGCGAACAGGAACGTCCAGCACACCAAGAACGGAACCAGCACCCGCGCGGCCCGGTTCGCGAGGAAGCCCCGCGCGCCCCGCCGGTAATAAAGCAGGGCGCCGAAAAAGCCGGCCATCACGTAGAACGCCGGCATGCGGAAGGCGTGGATAATGCCCAGCGTGAAGTCATACACATCGGTGGGGTGCGGATCTTTGTACGGCCATCCGCCGTCGCGCGAGAACCCCACCACCGTGTGAAGCCAGATGCCGGCCAGCATCATCCAGGCGCGCAGTCCGTCCAGGCCGTGATAACGTGTCGCCGCCTCAATCCGCATTCGGTCTCTCGCCGCACCCGGAATCGAAATCTCGTTTGAAATAAGCTATCCCTGTGCGAGCCACGATCATCGCGTACTTGTTTTCCGGGCTGCTTCTGGGAGCGGAATCTCCGCTGAAAGTCTCAGTATACGCAACCGCCGGCGGCGTTCAAAGGCGCCTGGCAACCCCCGAATCGCGCCAGCGCGCCGCCGAGTCGATGCGAAAGCTCGGCGTCACGCGCATCGTGCTGGAGGGCCGGCGCGGCGACGAGTATGTCCCGCCCGAAACCCTGCGCGAACTGCGGGGCCGGCTTTCCGCGCTCGGATTCGATTCCTCGGGTGGCATTGCGACGGTGCCGGGCAAGACCTTCGGCGTCCGGCAGCAGGGCGCCCTCAGTTGGCTGAACTGGGAGGCCGGGGCCACGCGCCAGGGCGTGGCGGAGTTCTTCCGCACCAACGCGGCGGTCTTCGACGAGCTGGTGGTGGACGACTTCTACTGCACCGGGGACACATCGCCGGAGTCGGAAGCGGCCCGCGCCGGACGGGACTGGGGCGCATACCGGCGCGACCTGTTGACCGGCCTTATCCGGCCCATGATGATCGAACCGGCCCGCCAGGTGAAGCCCGGCGTGCGGATGGTCATCAAGTTTCCGCAGTGGTACGACCGTTTCCATCTGTTCGGCTACGACCCGGCGCGCATGTCCGCGCTCTTCGACCGCGTCTGGGTGGGCACCGAGGTGCGCAACCCGAAGACGCAGCGTATGGGCTTCGTGCAGCCCACTCAGGGCTACATGAACTACCGCTGGTTAACCGGCGTCATCGGCGAGAAAGTGGAGGCCGCCTGGTTCGACCACATTGAATGCACGGCCCAGAACTTCGTGGACCAGGCCTGGCAGAGCGTGCTGGCCGGAGCCCGCGAGCTGGTTCTTTTCAACCTGATCGACGTGGTGGACGGACACCCGGGCCACGCGCTGTTCCGGGAGGCACTGCCGGACATGCGGGCCGCCGCTCGCCGCGTGCAAGGCAAGCCGCTCCAAGGCGTGGCCTTCTACAAGCCTCCCAACAGCGATCCGGGCGACAACCGCTTCCTGATGGACTACTTGGGCATGCTGGGCGTCCCCGTCGTGCCGGTGTCCGCCTACCCGTCGCAAAGCCGGGCGGTGATTCTCGGCGTGCAGGCGGCACACGATCCGGGGCTGCTCGAAAAGGTCCGGGCACATCTGAAAACCGGTGCGCGGGTGGCCATGACGGCGTCGCTGATGGAGCGCGTGCGAGCGCCCGCCGGCGTGATCCGGCTGGACCTGCGAACGTTTTCCGAGCAGGACTACCGCGACGTCGGTGAATGGCTTCTGCCGCCCAAGGAACTGGCCTGGCTGGACATGAGCCGCGAACGGGCGGACGAATTGCGAAAGAGCCTCGGCGTGGAGTTGTCCGCGCCGGTACAAATCGCCTACTACCGGTTCGGCCGGGATGAGGCGCTCTATAGCTTTCGCGACGACAACGTGTCCGTGCGGTTAAGAGGAAAGACGGTGAAGGTTCCCGCGCACGCCATGGTATGGGTGAGGCCCTGATTGCGAACTGCTTGATTTTGGCCGCGAATGAACGCGAATAAACGCGAATGGTTAACTCCGCGGAATCCAGGGGGCCCGAGGAACCCTGATTTCTGATTCGCGTTTATTCGCGTTCATCCCCAAACCCTTTCAAAAACTCAGCCGCAACCCCAACTGAATGCGCCGTGCATCCGAGGCCGAGGTAAAGCCTAGCGGGTCGCTGGGGCCGCGGTCGTGGCGGCCGGTGACGCGGAACGGCGGAGCCATGTTTCCGACGGTGTTGTTGACGCTCGAGTAATTCAGCCGGTTGAAGACGTTGAAGCCTTCCAACACCAGGTCGAGCGCAGTGCGCTCGCCCAAAGAGACGCGCCGCGTGACGCGCCCGTCGAAGGCCACGAAGTTCGGTCCCAGGCCGGTGTTGCGGCCGGCGAAGATGGGCCGGTCGGTGGTGTTGTGGCGGTCGTTGTTCAGCTCGAAGCCGGTGAGCAGGTTGAAGGGCCGGCCGCTGGAGGCGCGCAGGATGGGCGTGAACGACCAGCCGCCCAGCGCCTGGCGCACAGCGTTTGCGCCCTTCTTGCCGCGCGGCGTTTGGAACATGGCGTAGGTAGTGAACTTGTGCCGCTGGTCGAAACTCGACAGCGCGCGCTCGGCGCGCAGGTTGGTCTGGTCCACAGGCTGGAAGTCGCTGTTATAGTCCGTCACCTCGTCAATGGCCTTGCTGAAAGTGTAGTTGGCGTGCAGCGTCATCCCGGCGGCGAAGCGCTTGGTGATTTCCACCAGCCCGCCGTGATAGAAAGAGTTCGCCGTCGATTCGTAGATGTTCTCCTGGAACAGGAGCGGGTCGCGGAAATACTTCATACCCGTCGGGTTCTCCGCGGTCGCGCCCCAGTCGCGGATGCCCGTCACCGGATTCACCGGCGCCGTCAGCAGGTTGGCGTCGCGCGAGCGGGTGAGTTTGGCGCCGCGCACGAAGACGTAGCTCAGCGAAACCGACAGTCCGCTGGCCACCTCGCGCTCGATGCCGAAGCTGGCCTGCTCGGCGTAGGGGTTCTGGTAATCCGGGGCGGCGCGGAACAGCACCGTCAGCGGCGGCCGCGGGCCGCGCTGATCGACGGTGATGCCGAATTGGCGGAGATCGGCGGGAGTGATGGATCGCTGCGGGGTGGGCACGCCGATGATTCCCTGCCGGCGCAGCGTCTGGAAGATGTTGACGGGTCCGTTGACCGCCAGCGGGTTGGCCGCGTTCAGAGTGGTCAGCACCTGGGCGATTTGCCGGTAGCCGTCGATTTCGTTGAGCGCATTGACCACGTAGTCGATCTGGAAGTCGATGGGTGCGAAAAACAGCCCGAAGCCGCCGCGCACGATGGTCTTGTGGTCGTCGAACGGGTCCCACGCAAAACCGGCACGCGGGGAGACGTTGTTCTTGTCGGTGGGCAGCGGCGATTTGCGGGTGTCCACTTCGTAGCGCAAGCCGAAGTTCAGCGTCAGGTTCGAGGCCGGCTTCCAGGAGTCCTGAACGTAGAAAGCGTACAACGGATGATTGGCCCGCACCACCGGGTCGCCGAAGCCCTGCTGATAGGATTGCGCCAGGCCCAGGTTGAACGCCTGCAACGCGGTAATTGTCGTCGAAGCCAGAGCCGGGTTGACGAACGCGGCGGGCAGGGTGCCGAACGTGAACCGGCCGCTCATGAAGGTGGCCGCCGAGTTGTTCACGTTGCGCAGCAGCACCTGCGCGCCGATCTTGATCGCGTGGCTGCCGTGCGACCAGGAGACGCCGTCGGTCAGCTCGATGCGCCGCTGGATGGTGTTGTTGGGCAGGAAGCGGTCGCGGTTGAAGAAGCCGAAGCCGGCGATCTCCAGCGCCGGGCCGAACGGCTCGTTGGAGCCGGTGACCAGGTTGTTGTAGTTAAACTGCACGCGCGCGTCGTTCACCAGCGAGGGCGAGATCATGCGCGTCCAGCCCGCCAGGGCGGTCGAGTCGAAACTCTCCACCACATAGCCGCGCGAATGCCCCACCAGCCCTTGCAGGTTCGGATTGGTATCGAAGGCGCTGGTGACGTTGTAGCGGAAGGTCACCTGGTTGCGGTCGCTGAAACGGTGGTCCAGGCGCAGCAGGCCCTTGTGGTCGTCGCTTTGGAACGGGAACACGCCGCTGTTCTTCTGGAACAGGTCGATGGTTGACTGGGGGCTGGTCAGCGCGCCGCGCAACTGCCCGGCGGCGGCGGCCGGCAAGGCTTTCAAAATGTTCTCCTGGGCCGGCGTGGGCTGGAAAATCGCCAGGTTGGTCAAAACCGGAACGGCGGCCGACTCGCGGCGGCGCAATTGCTCGTAGCTCCAGAAGTAGAACGTCCTATCCTTCCGGATCGGCCCGCCGACGGTGCCGCCGAACTGCTGGCGCTGGCTATCGGGCTTGATGCGCGTTAGCCGGTTGTCTTGCAGCGTCAAGGCAAAAGGATCGCCGGCGTCCAGGTTCTGGTGGCGGAAGAAGGCGAACGCCGAACCGCGCACCAGGTTGCCGCCGGACTTGGTGATGATGTTCACCACGCCGCCGCGCGCCGAGCCGTGCTCGGCCGAGTAGCTGGCGCGGTTGATCTGGAACTCCTGCACCGCTTCCTGGCTCACCGTGGCGCGCACGCCGCCGCCGGAATCGTTCGACTCCCCGCCATCGACGCTGATGTTATTGCCGCGCCCGTTGGAACCGTAGAAGGACAGCCCGCTATCGGGGGTCTGCTTGACGCGGAAACTGTTGGCGTCGGCCAGCGCGCGCGAATCCGCCACGCCCGGCGCCAGCAGCGCGAAGGTCAGGTAGTCGCGGCGGTTGATGGGCAGGTTGCGCACCGATTGCTGGTCGATGGTGTTGGCCTGAAACGAGCGGTCCACTTCGATCAACGGGACGTATGCGCCGACTTCGACGATCTGCGAGGCGGCGCCGACCTCCAGCGCGAAATCCAGCACCGCGCTCTGTCCCACGGTCAGCGGCAGGCCCTTGCGCGTCTGCGTGGCGAATCCCTCGTGCTCCACCTTGACGTCCCAGGAGCCGGGCGCCAGTTCCAGCAAGCGGTAATCGCCGGCCAGGTCCGTTTGGGCCTCCCGCTTGACGCCGGTGTCGGCGTTGGTCACAGTGATCCTGGCCTTCGGAACGGCCGACTCGGTGGCATCCTTCACCTTGCCGCTGAGCGTGGCGGAGGTCTTGGACTGCGGACAAAGGACGCCGGCCCCGAGAAGGAAGAGGCTGGCGGCGACGCACACTCTGGTTTTCATTGGATTCCTCAGCAGGGCGCAGTTCAACCCGCGGCCCCTCGCGATTCAAGAAGGGTATCCTTGTTTGCGCCGGTCTGTCAAGGAAGCGGCGCGGGTTCACGCCGGAGAACCGCCACTCAAGTGCAGCAATTCCGGGCTGGTGTGAGGAAGGAACGAGGCTCCGACGAACTCATCCATGTATCCGGCCGAATCGGCCAGGTCCACATAGGTGATGCGGTCGAGATAACCGTTCATCTCCGCCAGGAACCCGCGCGAGAGCAGCGCGAGGGCGGCGCCTTCGAGGGAGCCATTGCCGACGTAGCAGTACCGGCTCAGCGGGATTGAGGGCAAAAGGCCGATTCCCAGCGCCGCCGGCAGGTTGAGAAAGCGGCCGAAGTTGCCGGAGACGGTAGCGCGCGTGAGAGGACCCGCCTCGGGGCCCAGCGACTGAACCAGCGAACGGATGCCGGCGAAGACGGCCGCCTTGGCCCGGATCAAGCTGGTCAGGTCTCTTTCCCACAGCGCCACCTTCCCGTCCGCGGAAAGCGCGATCGCAGTCCCCCACTTTCCCTTGGCGCGAAGACCGGCGGGCAGGCGATCGGTGATTCGACCGCTCCGGTCGATCCAGCGGGCGCGAAACAGTTCGTCCGCCAGAGCGATCAAACCAGAGCCGCACACTCCCCGCACCCGGCCGCCGCCAATGACGGAGACCTCGAGCGCGCCGCGTTCGCCATCCACGCGGGCGCCGTCCACCGCGCCGCGGTCCGCGCGCATGCCGCAGCGGATTCCGCCGCCCTCGAAAGCGGGGCCCGCGCTGCAAGCGCACGCCAGCGCGAAGTCCGCTCCGCCGAGCACAATCTCTCCGTTGGTTCCCAAATCCACGTACAAGGCCAGACCGCCGGAGAAGCGCGAGAAGCCGGCGCGCACCGCTCCCGCGACGATGTCTCCGCCCACCCCTCCGCCCGCCGCCGGAACGCTGTAGAGCGGCGCACCGGGCCAGCCCAGTTCGGCGGCGTCCACCGGCGGAAACGCCAGCGAGCGCGGTTCGGAAGGCACGCGGCGAATCCCGGACGGATCGACCCCCAGCAGCAGGTGAATCATGGCGACGTTTCCCGCCACCACGTAACCGCGGATGCGGTTCGAGCCGGTGCCGGCTTCGGCGATCATCGCCGCCACCGTGTCGCGGACCGAGGCGGACAGTTCCCCGAGAAAGCCCTTCTCGGCGGCGACAATGCGCGAGATGACGTCGGCGCCGCGCGCGATCTGGGGATTGTAGGCGCCGGCCTCGCCCACGATCACGCCGTCGGAAAGACGGATCAGCAGCAGCCGCAGCGTGGTGGTGCCGATGTCCAGCGCCACTCCCAAGTCGCTTTCCGCATCCGAATTCACGATCGGATCGAGCTCCAGCGGCCACGGCGCCCACTCGGCCAGCGGCGCCAGCCCGGTGTTGCGCTCCCGCGAGACGAGCCTGGGAAGCTG
>JACQZT010000039.1 GCA_016213755.1 Acidobacteriota bacterium
CTGGCTCGTCGGCGTTTCCCATTCCCTCAGAATAGCCCAATTGTCAGTCATGGGTGTTATTCTTGAGGTGCCGGTCAAACGGCCAAGTACGTCCGATGTAGAATGGGAGCGGCATGAGCGACACCCAGATGCTCATCATCGCGCTCGCCACCGTTCCGACGATGATCGTGGTCCTGGCCGGCACCCTGCTCAACAACTCCCGCCTGACGGACGTCAAGGAACTCATCCGCGCGGAAATCCACTCCCTGGAGTCCAAGGTCGAGAAGAACCACTCCGAGATGCTCTTTCGATTCGCCGATCTTGACAACCGGCTGTCGCGCATCGAGGGCCTGCTTAACGTCAAGTAGGCCTCCCTATAATAGAATTTGGACCTCGAAAAAACACTCCTGCGCCGGGTGGGCGAAGCCATCGGCCGATTCAAGATGATCCGGGACGGCGACCGCGTGGCGGTGGCTCTGTCCGGCGGCAAGGATTCGCTGACGCTGCTGGAAGCCCTGACGCGGCTGGAAAAGCGCGCGCCGGTGGCTTTCACCGTGTGCGCCTTCACGGTGGAGCAGGGCAAGTTCCTGCGGCCCATCGAGCCGCTGGCGGAGTATCTCAAGAGCCGCGGCGTGGCCTGGACCTACTTTCGCGACACGCCTTCGCTCAACCTGCTCAACGACCAGCCGGAGCACGGCTGCGACCTGTGCAGCCGCTACCGGCGGCGGGCGGTGTACGAAGTGGCGCGCGGGCTGGGAGCGAACGTGATCGCCTTCGGCCACACGGCGGACGATTTCTGCGAGGCGTTCTTGCGCAACGCGATGTTCACCGGGCGGCTGAGCGCTCTGCCGGCGGTGGCGCACTCGCGGGACAAGGAATTCCGCTTGATCCGCCCGCTGGTGTTCGTCTCCGAAGAGGTCACGCGCGCCTGTGCGGAGTCGCTGGGCGCGCCGGTGATTCCGTGCGGCTGCTCGCAGAAAACGGGAACGGTGCGGCGGGCGCTGCGTGACATGTTCGCCGGCTTGCAGAAGGATTACCCGCACTTGCAGAAGAGCCTGCTGAGCGCGCTGGGCAACCTGGAGCCGCAGAGGCTGCTGGACCCGCGCTATCTACACCTGGACGACGTAGCTCGCCCCGGCGCGGGTGGGGAAGCGCAGGACATCGCCCTCCCAGGCGACTGGGACATCGGCTGAGCCCGAGCGCACCACCGGTTTGCGGCCGGGCCAGGGGTTGAGCAGCCGCGCCTCCGCGCCCCGTTCGCTGAGCAGACGCACATCGGCCGCAGCCTTGCCGTCCCAACTGGCGCCGACCAGGAACGCGCCCATGGCGCGCAGGTTTTCGAAGCGCGCGCGTCCCAGGCCCTGCGCGTTGGGAAACAGGCGGATCACACCCGTGTAGCTTTGCATGAGACACTCGTTGACCACCACCGGGAGCGAGAGGTTCTCGGTCCAGATGCCCATGCGCATCATGAAGTCGGGCGAGGTCCGGTCGGAATAGCGGCCGCCGATCTGGCGAGTGCGGTCGTTGGCCACGCCGTTGGGCAGCAGGCAATAGCGCACCTCGCGTTTGAACCATTCGAGGTCGAGCATGCCCAGGCGGGCGCGCGCGAGCGGCTGCCAGACCAGGTCGTTGCCGCCTTCCAGGCGCACAGCGCGAGCCGTGTTGCGGGCCAGCGGGAGAAGTTGCTCGCGGCGTCCCAGGCCCACACGCTCGGCCGGGAAGACCGGCGAGAGCGTCACCGGGACGTTGTAGACGTGCTCGTCCGGCGCGCCGGCGACGTCCAGCCAGACCTCACCTTGGGGCCCCTTGCCCTTGGGGTACGGCGCGATGTTTTTGCGGATTTCGCGCCAGCGCTCGCGCTCGGCGGCGTCCAGGCCGAGGATGCGCGAGGCCTCCTCGCAGGCTTCGAAGAGGAACTCGGCCAGCGCGAGGTCGATGATCGAGTCGCGGTTGAGGCGGAAATCGACGGTGCAGCCCCAGTTTTCGGGCGAGACGGTGGGGATGACGTGGTACTTGCCGTCGCCGCCCTTCTTCAAGAAGGCGGCCAGGAAGCGCGCGGCGGCGCGCATCGGCGGGTAGGCGCGGAGCAGGAACTTCTCGTCCAAGGTGCAGCGATAGTGCCACCACAGGCTCTGCACGGTCCACGGGGTCTCGCAGATTTCCAGGCCCCAGGGCGGCACGGGATAGGCGTTGACCTGGCTGGGCACCGGATAGGCCGAATGCGGGAAGTAGGCGCCCGGCAGCCCGAACATTTCGCGCGCGTCGCGTTCGGCGATGGGCATGAGTCTCTCGACCAGGTCGAGGTAGGGCAGGTGCTGATCAACGTGGTTGGAGCTGAACACGCCCCAGAAGACCTGCTGCGTGTTGTAGTTCATGTGGTAGTCGCCGTGCCAGGCGGTGCCGATGGAGCCGGCGGACCAGTTGCCGAACAGGCCCGGCGCGACCTTACCCTTGCGCAGGCAGCAGGCCAGAAAGTACTGATTGCGATACCACAGCCGCTCGAGTTCGCGGTCCGCCAGTTCCACGGCCGAGCGGGACCAGAAGGATCGCCACGCCCGCGCGGTCTCGGCTTGCAGCCTGGCTGCGGGGACTGCCGCCAGGCGGCGGGCTTCGCTGCGCGCGCGGGGGACGTTGTCCGGCGCGTCGCGGGGAGTCATGAGGGTCAAGTCGAGCCGCAAGGGCGCCGGAGCGGGGCGAGTGAACGCCACGCCGGGCCCGTACGCGCGCCAATCGCCAGCCAGCACTCCACACAGGGCGAAGTTCGAATCCTGTCCGTTGGAGGGCAGCAACTGGAAGCAGAAGAACTCGCCGGCGGCGGATTCCAGGCGCGGGTCGGGCAGGCTCACCTTGGTGTCGATGTGCGGATAATAGGCCAGGGAAGTGACCGGGGCCGGGCCGTCGGACCACACCAGAATGTGGCCCTGGTTCCAGTTCACGAAAGCCTGGATGCGGCAGCAGCCGGTGCGCTCGACGTCCAGGTCCAGTGTGTAGAGACCGTTGGAGGGATCCAGTTGTTGGCGCGCGACGCGCACCCAGCGGGAATCCCAGTGCAGCCACACGGTGCCGCAGGGCCAGGGGCGCGGCCAAGGTTGGGCGTAGGAACTGCGCACCTTATCGTAGTATTCGCGGAAGAAGGGGATGTTGCTCTCCAGGTGGAGCATGTCGGGCTTGCCCTGGCGCTTGGCTTCGTCGCCGGCGCGCTTCCACAACTCGAGGACTTTATCGAAGGGGAGGACGTGCTGGGCGTGGTCTTCGCTGACCCGGATATCCCACACGTCGAGCTTGCCGAGGTGCAGGCCGAGGGCGTCGGGGCGCACGACGATGCACAGGCCGATGTCGCCGTTGCCGGCCAGCATGCCTTCGAAGAAATCCGGAGTGGGCAGATCGCGCACGAACGCATGGCGGCGGGCGATGCGGACGGGGTCGAGCGCGGCCGGAGCCGCGGCCGGCGCGGCGGTGGCGGCGGTGGCGGCGAGAAACGTGCGGCGGGTGGTGGGCATCGCCGATCATCATACAGCCGCCCGAGCCGTGTTTGCTATGATCGTGATAAGTTTCAATCTCGGATGATCGTAAAAACCCAGTCCGTTCGTTTCGATTCGATTTCCCTGGACGGCGGCTCGACGCTGAAGCCGGTGGACGTCGCCTACCAGACCTACGGCGAGCTGAACGCCCGCAAGTCGAACGCCATTCTGGTTCTGCACGCCTTCTCGGGGGACGCGCACGCGGCCGGCATCAGCCCGGAGACCGGCAAGCCGGGCTGGTGGGACAACATGATCGGCCCGGGCAAGGCTTTCGACACGAACCGCTACTGCGTGATCTGCTCGAACGTGCTGGGCGGGTGCCGCGGCACGACGGGGCCGTCGTCCACCGACCCCGAAACCGGCCGGCCGTACGCCATGAAGTTTCCGATCATCACCATCGGCGACATGGTGCGCCTGCAAAAGATGCTGGTGGAGCATCTGGGCATTGCCCGGCTGCTGACGGTGTCGGGCGGTTCGATGGGCGGGATGCAGGCGCTGGAATGGGCGGTGGCGCATCCCGAGATGGTGGCCTCGGCGATGCCCATCGCGACCACCGCGCGGCACAGCGCGCAGCAGATCGCCTTCGACGAGGTGGGCCGGCAGGCGGTGATGGCCGACCCGGATTGGGCCGGCGGCGACTACTACGGCAGGAGCCTTCCGGCGCGCGGCCTGGCGGTGGCGCGCATGGTGGGGCACATCACCTACATGTCGGACGACTCGATGCGCGAGAAGTTCGGCCGCCGCTTGCAGAGCCGGGAACAGTTCGGGTTCGACTTCGAAGCCGAGTTCGAAGTGGAGAGCTACCTGCGCTACCGCGGTTCGCAGTTCGTGGGGCGCTTCGACCCCAACTCGTACCTGTACATCACCAAGGCCATGGATTATTTCGATCTGGCCAACGGCTACGGTTCGATGGCCGAGGCGCTGGAGCGGGCCACGGCGCGGTTCCTGGTGATCAGCTTCACGTCCGACTGGCTGTATCCGAGCTACCAGTCGCAGGAGATCGTCAACGCGCTGCGCAGCCGCAACAAGGACGTGGCCTACTGCGAGCTGAATTCCAATTACGGGCACGACGCCTTTCTGGTCGACGTGGGCGAGCAGACCGAGATGGTGCGGGGATTCCTGGCGCGGGTGGCGCGCGTGGAGAACGCGCTGTGA
>JACQZT010000343.1 GCA_016213755.1 Acidobacteriota bacterium
CGCTGCCCCTGCCGGTCGACGACCGCGCCGGGCAAGCCCTCCGAGTACTGCACATACATGCTTTCGACCCAGTCCCGGGCCGGCATCTGCGGCCAGGCGGGCAGATCCACGAAGCGCTCCAGGATGCGGTCCATGAGGCGCCCGGGATCTGTATGGGGGAAGCTGCCCACCAGGGTGGGCGCGGCAGCAAAGACCGGGCGTTGCGGTAGTTGTTCCATGCGCCGGAAGAGAACCGCACGATACCACGATGCGGCCGGGGATCTCAAGGTTGACTCAACCACCCCCCGGTAATACAATCTTCCCAGCCAGGAAGGGAGAACTATGAACTACCGTTACCGTCTCGAATTCTTCGTCCTCGTCGCGGCCGCGCTGCTGCCGCAAGCTTGCTTCGGCCAGGCCTTCACGGCCAGCCTCACCGGGTTGGTCACCGACCCCACGGGCGGAGTCGTGACCGGCGCGACCATGAAGCTCAAGAACACCGCCACCGCCGAGGAACGGCAGGCGAAAACCGGCGATGAGGGCCGCTACACCTTTTCGCAGCTTCTGCCCGGCGTCTACGAGCTTACCGGCGAGGCGCAGGGCTTCCGCACCTTCGTTCAGCGCAACATCAATCTCCAGGCCAGCCGGTCCGCGGCGTTGAACGTTACCTTCCAGCTCGGCGACCTGACCCAGCGCGTCGAGATCGCCGAAGCGGCCGTTCAGCTCGACACACAAACCGCCAACCAGTCGCTGACCCTGAGCCGGGACATGGTCCTCAGCCTGCCCACCAACGCGCGCAACCCGATGTCCCTGGTGCACGCCACGGCCGGCGTGACCGCCCCCGGCGTCGGCATCACCCAGGCCACGCAGGACCAGAATCACGACCGCTTCGGGGTCAATGGAAACCGCAGCACCTCCACCGGCGTGCTGCTGGACGGCGTGTCGGTCACCACCGGCACCGGCTGGAACGGGTTGCTCTATTCTCCGTCGGTGGACGCGGTGCAGGAGGTGCAGGTGATCCGCAACTCCTACGACGCCCAGTTCGGCAAGTCCGGCGGCGGAGTCGTCAGTATCGTCAGTAAGGGCGGCTCGGCCCAGTTCCACGGCGGCGTTTACGAGTTTCTGCGCAACTCGACTCTCGACGCCAACACCTGGACCAACAACCGCACCGGCCAGCGCAAGCCGATCTTCCAGCGCTCCCAGTTCGGCGGCAACCTGTCGGGGCCGATCTCCCGCTCCAAGCGAGTGGTCTTTTTCGGCAACTACGAAGGTCTGCGGCAAGGCTCGCCGGCCACCTCCATCGTGAACCTTCCGACTCCGCTTCAGCGCCAGGGCGACTTCTCCGAGACCCGCAACCCCAACGGCACACTGTCGGTGATCTACAACCCGTTCTCGCTGCGCGCCAATCCCAGCGGGACCGGTTCCATCCGCGACGCCCTTCCGGGCAACCGCATCCCGGCCAGCATGATCGACCCGGTGGGCAAGGCGGCGGTAGGGCTGTACCCGGCGCCCAACAATCCCGGCGACCCCTTCACCAACGCCCGCAACTACGCCGCCACCGGCAAGAGCACCGCCCTCACCGACCGCGTCGACGCCCGCATCGACTGGGCTCGCAGCGAGAAGCACACGATGTACGGGCGGTTCTCCCGGGCGTTTCGGCTGGACAACCGGCCGCCGGCCGGGGTCTGGCAGTCCTACGGCGGCACGGGACCCATCCATGGAAACCGCCGCTATCACATCGCTGTCGGCAACACCTTCATTCCCAATCCCACCTGGGTCGTCAACCTCCTGCTGGGCCATGGCTCCTGGGCCGAGAAGCAGCGCTCCGACACCTATGGCCGGGATGGAACGGAGATCGGCCTGCCGGCGTCTCTGGTCAGCCAATTCGACGTCAAGACCATCCCCCAGATCTATCCTTCCGGCTACTCTAACATCAGCCACTCGCGCGATCTCAATAACGTATCTCGCGTCGATAACCTCCAACTCAATGTCACCAAGGAAAAGGGAGTGCACAGCTTCAAGTTTGGCTTCGGCTGGGAGTCCGACAAGGGCACCGGCGGCGGCCTCTACTCGGCCGACTTCAACTTCAGCCGCGGCATGACGTCGGGGCCCACCGCCGCCACCAACTCCAGCACCTCCGGCGATGGCATCGCCTCCATGCTGCTCGGCACGGGTTCCGGCGGCAGCGTGCAGAAACCCGCGCTGGGCGCCAGCAACCGGGTCTACTACTCGCTCTACTTCCAGGACACCTGGCGGATCGGCAAGCGTCTCACCCTGAATCCGGGCGTGCGCTACGAGATCCAGAAGCCCGCCACCGAGCGCTATGACCGCTACAGCAACTTCTTCTACGACGTGGTCAATCCCCTGGGCGCCAAGGTGGGCATGAACCTGCGCGGCGGCTTGGTTTTCCTGGATAAGAACAATCGCTATTCCTGGAATCCCAATTACAGGGACTTCGCGCCGCGCCTGGGGCTGTCTTACAAGCTCGCCGAGAAACTCGTTCTGCGCGCCGGCTACGGCATCTTCTTCCCCACCGTGCTGGGCGGCGGCGACATGACCGGTTTTTCGGCCACCACCAGTTGGGTTTACAGCCGGGGCGGCGACGGCATCACCCCGCAGGACCTGTTCCGGAACCCGTATCCCACCGGCCTGATCCTGCCCATCGGCAACTCCCAGGGCCTGCTCACCAACGTGGGCCAAAGCGCCGGCTCCTACCAGCGCGACCATCCGTCCGGCTACGTCCAGAACTACAGCGCCGACTTTCAGTTCGAGCTCAGCCCCAGCACCGTCGTGCAGCTCGGCTACACCGGGCACCAGGCGCGCAAGCTCGCGCTCAGCTACAGTCTGAACGACAACCAGC
>JACQZT010000335.1 GCA_016213755.1 Acidobacteriota bacterium
ACGAACGGCAATACGGCGATGGAAGGCGTGATCGGCGCCGAACGGCGAGAGAGGATGGGCCAGGAGGAGATCACTGCCGTTAGGAGTGCGCAGGCGCCGATGGCAGCCAAGAGGCGGCGTCTCGACTTCGCGGCGGGAGGCTTCGCCGCTCGCGCTGTGAAGACGGGGGCGTATGTGCCCTTGGGGAGGTCGATGCGGATTGCGTCGTCGGCTCCGGGGCCCTCGTAGTACTCCGCCAGGCGGGACCGCAACCGCCGGGCTTCGACCCTCACGATAGGGTCAATTCGCGGGTCGTAATCCGCCGGCCGCTGAAAAACCTCGACTCCGACGACCGTCTCCTTCAATCGAGATCCGTCGCCCGCCAGGGCTTGTTCCACCACATAGCGAAGGAACGGACCCAGGCGGCCGGCGTCGGCAAATCCTGGGCTGACCAGAATCCTCTCGAGCGCGGCCTGGACTGCGTCCTTCATTTCATTGCGCTTACGGTAAGAGTATACCGTTAATCCTACCCCCAACTACTTTCTTTGAAGCTCCAAAACGCGTTTCATGGTACGTATGACGACAGCGAACCGACGCTTCCACGCTTTCGACGCTCTGCGGGGCATCATGATGATGCTGGGCGTTCTTATCCACACGGCCTGCGGCTACACCCACATCCCGGATACATGGTGGTATACGGAACAGACCGGCCACTGGTTCTTTGACTTCACCATCCTGTTTCTGCACATTTTCCGCCTGCCCGTCTTCTTCGTGATGTCGGGGTTCTTTGCGGCCCTCCTGTTCCAGCGCCGTGGATGGCGCTGGTTCCTCGAAAATCGCGCCAAACGCCTGCTGCTGCCCCTGCTACTCGGAATGCTGACCCTCTACCCTATGATGAACGCCTTGCAGGGCTACACCCGAGTTTGGAGCAAGCCTGATCCGTTGCAGAGATCTATCCAGTTTCTGCTCTCCGGGCGGTACTGGCGCTGGGTTCACCCAATGCACCTGTGGTTCTTGTGTGTCTTAATAATTATAATTATCGTATTTTTGGCTTTTCTGCCGCCGTGGCAGGGGCTGCCGGGGGCCGCCCGGAAACGGGTGAACGACAGTTTCCGCTGGTCGCTGTCCTCTTCCTGGGCACCGTACCTCTGGGCTCTACCGACGCTGGCCACGCTCCTGACTATGAGCGTAGGATTGCTCGACACTCCGCACACGTTCTTGCCCGCCCCACGCATCGTATTGGCCTACCTGGTCTTTTTCGGCTTCGGGTGGGGGATCTATGAGAATGTGGACCTCTTGGACAGGTTTAAGAACCGAGCCTGGACCAACCTTGGCTTGGCCTCCGCGCTGGGAATGCTGAATTTTCTCCTGGCTATGAAGCAGTTGCAGGTGATGCCCGCCCGGCACTGGATCGGATTCTACGGAACGGCCATCACGGGGGCACTGGTGGTCTGGCTCATGCTGTTCGGCTGCGCGGGGCTGTTCTTGCGTTACCTGGATGGCGGAAGCTTTTCGATGCGCTATCTATCCGATTCTGCCTATTGGGTTTACTTGTTTCACGCGCCGGTGGTTCTGTGGCTCCAGATCCTGGTGGCCGGTCTGGCTGTATCTCCGCTGATCAAAGCCGCCCTGGTGCTGGCCGGCAGCATCCCGATCCTGTTCGCCAGCTACCACTTCCTGGTTCGTCCTACATTGATAGGAGTATTGCTGAACGGCAGGCGCTACCCAATCCGGAAATCCAACCTACCGAACCAGAACGGAGAGACCCTTCCAGAAAAGCTGACCGCCGAGCAGAGCGAGAAAGACGGTCAGCGCTGCCCGCAGTTGGCGGGAGGGTAACCAGGCGCCGAGCCAGGCGCCCAGCGCCGCACCCGGGATGGCGCCCATGCAGAGCTTGGCAAGCAAAGCCGGGTCGACGTTGCCGCCCACCGCGTGCAATCCTCCGCCTACGGCCGACAGCGCCAGGCCGAACAGCAGGTCCGTCCCGACGATGTGAGAAGCTTCCAGGGAGGTCAGGCACATCAGGGCCAGGCTGCCCAGCGCGCCCGCACCGGCCGAGGAGAACCCGGTTTCCAAACCGATGGGTAGGGTGACCCACGGCAGGCGATGCGCTTTGTTCGAGCAGACCTGGCAGTTCTGTTTGCGCAGGTGCTTGCACAGGCTGATTACGGCCATGACGGCGATGACACTGCCCACCACCGTGAGCACCACCGGTTCGAGGGCCCGAGAGCGCGCCGAACCAAGCAGCAGCGCGCCGGCGAGAACCCCCGGAATCCCGCCTTTGAGCATTAGTTTCAAGACCTTAAAGTCCACCTGGCGGCGCGCGAGGTAAAGCGGGCCGGCCACCAGTTTGGTCACGGTGACGAAGACCAGTGCGGTTCCCACCGCCTGAGCCGCGGGAATGTTCAGACCCAGGATCAGAATCGGCACCGTAAGCGAACCGCCGCCCACGCCGGTAAGGCCCACCAAAACGGCAATGAGGAAGCCAAGCAGGGTTTCCACGGCGTCAGGCTCCTTGCGTGGCGGTGTGGATGCCGCACTCGAGCTTCATGCCGCCCCAACGGCCGGAACGCAGGTTAGCCGGGTCGAGCGGCCGGGCGGTGCACGGCTCGCAGCCGATGCTGGGATAGCCCTGGTCGTAGAGCGGCAGGTGCGGAATCTCCCGGACGGCCAGGCAGCTCCAGACCTCGTTCCATTTCCATTCCGCGAGCGGATTGACCTTGCGCAGCGTGCGCCCGGAGGGCAGGCGGTGGGTTTCAAGCGCGGCCAGATTTGCGCGCGTAGGCGATTGCTCCCGCCGCAGACCGGTCAGCCACACCGCGTAGTTTTCCAGCGCGGTCATGAGCGGTGCGACTTTGCGCAAAGCGCAGCAGCGGCCCGGGTCGCTCTGGTGCAGGATGCCGAACTGCGCTTCCTGCTCGGGCACGCCGAGCGCCGACACGAGGTTCACCAGGTTGAGGTCCCATTCGGCCGCCATGCGGTCGCGATAGGCGTAAGTTGCGGCGAAATGATAGCCGGTATCGAGGAACAGCACCGGAATGCGAGGCTGGTGCCGGCGCGCCAGGTCGAGCACCAGTATGTCCTCGGCCTGGAAACTGCAAGTCAGGCAGGCCGGGCCGCGCGCAGGGTCGAGGGATTCGGCAATGAGCCTTTCGGCGGCGGTCAACGGCATGCTTCAAGCCTCCCCATGGCGCGCGCGCAGCGCATCCACGCCGGCGCGGAAGCAGTAGTCGCCAAACGCTTCGCCCGCCCGGCGCTCGCGGGCGTATTCGTGAAAGACCGGGCGCAGCACCTCCGCCAGGCGCTCCTGCGGGACCTTCTCCCGGAAAACCTGCGCCAAGCGCGTCGACACGGGCGAGCCGCCCAGGTACACGACGTACATCCCGACGCTCTGGCCGACGATTCCGATCTCGGCCGTGTAGGGGCGCGCGCAGCCGTTGGGACAGCCGGTCTGCCGCAGGTGGATGGTTTCGG
This sequence comes from Acidobacteriota bacterium, assembly GCA_016213755.1. GTDB lineage: Bacteria > Acidobacteriota > Terriglobia > Bryobacterales > Bryobacteraceae > JACQZT01. Next base: position 3,454 of record JACQZT010000335.1, read on the forward strand.
CGCCCAGCCCCAGGGCATCCAGTTCGCCCTGGATTCCGGCCGCGATGCCGGGCAGCACGCGTTCGCTCTCGGTGATCGCCAGCGCGCAAGTGGGCAGCGCCGGGCAGGCCATGGAATGGCGCAGAACGGAAGGCAATTCGCCGGGCAGCGCGACGCCGTGCTCGCGCAGAATGCCTTCGAGCACCGGCCGCGCGCGATCATCGAGGCCGGCGAAGATGAGATTCTGCTGTGGCGTGAAGCGGATTTCGGCCCGCAGTTCTTCGGCGGCCTGGCGAACCGCCGCGCGCACCGCGCCCCCGATGCGGCCGCTCACCACGCGCAGGCCGAAGAACCAGCCTCCGCCGGCTTGCGGGTGCCAGCCCAGATAGTCGGACTGCCGTTTCCAAACCAGTTCCCTGGGCGGCGCGAGCGGTTTTCCCAGGCGCTCGGCCAACTCATTCCGGAACCATTCGACGCCCAGTTCCCCGATGACATACTTCAGGCGGGCGAGTTTGCGGTTGGCCCGGTTGCCGAGGTCGCGGTGCACCCCGACCACCGCGCGCGCGGTTGCCAGCAGGTCTTCCGGGGGCACGAAGGCGACCGGGTCCGCCAGCCGGGGGTGGCTCTCTTTGACGCCCGGCGAAGTTCCCAGGCCGCCGCCGGCCAGGACCGTGAAGCCCTCCAAACGGCCACTCTCAAAGTGCGGCACGAAGCCGAGGTCGTTGGTATAGACGTCGGTCGTGTTTTCGCCCTCGAACGCGAACCCGATCTTGAACTTGCGCGGCAGATAGGCGGCGCCGTAAAGCGGCTCCGCATCTTCGAGAGTGGCGGCCTTCTCCCCGTCCAGCCAGATCTCGGCATAGGCGCCGGTTTTGGGTTTGAGTTCCCGGTCGAGCAATTTCGCGTAGCGCCAGAACTCCGCCCGCTCCTCGCCCGGCAGCGGCGCGGCGCAGCAGACCACGTTGCGGACCACATCGCCGCAGGCGGCCAGGGTGCTCAGTTCCGCCGCGTTGACGGCCCGGATCAGGTCGCGCAGCGCCCGTTTGCCCACGTGATGGTATTGGATGCCCTGGCGCGAGGTGATGCGCAGCGTGCCGTCTCCCGCCGTGTCGGCCAGCCGGTCCAGAGCCAGGTACTGGTCCGCCGTCACCCGTCCGCCGGGAACGCAAACCCGCAGCATCGAGATGTGGACCTTTCCGTCGCCGGCTTTGCGAGAATCGCGGTTATCGCCCGCGTAGGCGCCGTGGAACTTGAGCAGGACCACGGCGTCCTTGGAAAAGCCCGGACCGTCGTTGATGAGTTCCTCGGCCAGCGTGCCGCGCAGGTAGCGGCTGCCGGTTTTGACTTGCTCGCCTGGGGACGGTTTCCGGACGATCATGCTAAATGCCTCCTCCCTGGTTGAATTGTTCGCGCACGCTCCAGACGCCAAGGCGGCGCAATTGCTCGAGGAGCGCTTCGGCGGCCGCCTCGGAACCGGCCGCCGGCAGCGCCTCCGCCGGGTCGAGGTAGGGATGCCCCCCGGCGGGCCCAGCCGCCGGGGCGATCACGATCAGCCCCGTTTCCAGCAGAGCTTCCACCGGCTCGACGGCCCGGGAGAGCCGCACGACGTGCGCGCCCTTCTCGAAGAGCCGGCGTTCCAGGGCCTCCAGCACGGGCTCGGGCGCCGCGGCGCGCACCAGGCAGGGGCCGTGCCCGTACCAGGCCCTGCGCCCCGTCCGGGCGCCGGCCGGGTCGATGTCGCGCCGCTCGATCATGCCCGCGGCGACGGTCAAGTTGGTGATCGGATCGACCAAAATGAATCCGCCCGTGCGCCGGTTGCTCCGGTACGGGTCGAAAGCCAGCGGCCGCGCACTCTCGATCGCCGCCAGCCCGATTTCGTTCAACTTCAGCGGCCGGCCCTCGGCCGCGTCGAGCGTGGCCACGTCCACCCGCCGGGCGATGCCGCGCACGCGGGCCGTCGATTCGTGCGGGCCGTGGCGCAGAAGGTAGCCGGTGTCGAGCTTCAGCGGCTGCGCGCTCATCCAGACCAGCATGGCCAGCAAGTGCCGGCCGGTCTCGGGCGGGTGCGGCGCGCCGGCCAGCAGGTCGCCGCGGCCCAGGTCCACTTCGTCCTCCAGCGTCAGGGTCACCGACATGGGCGCGAAGGCTTCGTCCAGCTCGCCGTCGAAGGTGGTGATGGACTGGATGCGGGTGGCGCGGCCGGAAGGCAGCGCGACCACTGCCTCGCCCGCGCGCACCCTTCCGGCGGCGATCTGGCCGGCGTAGCCCCGGAATCCGTCGTCGGGCCGGATCACGAGTTGCACCGGAAAGCGGAACGGCGCATCCGCGCTTCGCTCGCCCGCTTCGACCGTCTCCAGGTACTCGAGCAGCGTTGGTCCCGTGTACCAGTCCATGCGCCGGGATGGCGTAACCACGTTGTCGCCTTCCAGCGCGCTCACGGGGATGAAGTCCAGGTGTGCACCGTGAAGCTTGCCGGCCAGGCTTTGAAAATCGGCGCGGATACGCTCGAACACTTCCTGGTCGTAGCCCGCCAGGTCCATCTTGTTGACCGCCACCACCAGGCGGCGGATGCCCAGCAGGGCCGAGATGTAAGCGTGCCGCCGCGATTGCTCCAGCACCCCTTTGCGCGCATCCACCAGGATCACGGCCAGGTCGCAGTTGGAGGCCCCGGTGGCCATGTTGCGCGTGTACTGCTCGTGCCCCGGCGTGTCGGCGATGATGAACTTGCGCCGCGCGGTGGCGAAGTAGCGGTAGGCCACGTCGATGGTGATGCCCTGTTCCCGCTCGGCCCGCAGGCCGTCGGTGAGCAGCGAGAAATCCACCGCCCCCGTGGAGCGGTTGACGGGGCTCTTGCGCACCGCTTCGATCTGGTCGTCGAAGGCCCCTTGCGTGTCGAACAGGAGCCGGCCGATGAGGGTCGACTTGCCGTCGTCCACGCTGCCGGCGGTGGAAAAGCGCAACAGTGATTTCTCGCCTTCGCGGCGCAGGAAGCGGATCGCCTCGATCGGGCGCTGCGCGGTTGCCGTGGCCATCAGAAGTAGCCCTCCCGTTTCTTCAGTTCCATGGAGCCGTCCTGGTCGTGGTCGATCACCCGGTTCTCGCGCTCCGAGCGGCGGAAGGTTTTCAGTTCCTCGATGATCGCGGCCACCGTGGACGCCTCCGAGCGGATGGCCCCGCTGCACGGCGTGCAGCCCAGCGAGCGCATCCGGCACACCACCGTCTCCGGGCGCTCGCCCGCGAGCAGCTTGACATTGGCTTCCATCGGAATCAGGCTGCCCCCGCGGATGACGACCTCGCGCGGGCGGGCGAAATAGAGCGGGACGATGGGGATGTCCTCCAGTTCGATGTACTGCCAGACGTCGAACTCGGTCCAGTTGCTGAGGGGGAAGACGCGGATCGATTCGCCCGCGTCGACCCGCCCGTTATAGACGTTCCACAGTTCCGGGCGCTGGCTCTTGGGGTCCCATTGCCCGTTGCGGTCGCGAAACGAGAAAACCCGCTCTTTGGCCCGCGAACGTTCCTCGTCGCGCCGCGCGCCGCCCAGGGCCGCATCGGCGCCGAGCTCCTTGAGGCCCGCCACCAGCGCCTGTGTCCGCAGCAGGCCGCAGCATTTCGCCGTGCCCAGATCGTAAGGGTTTGCGCCTTCGCCGATGGCTTTGCGGTTGGTGTAGACGATGAGTTCGGCTCCCAGCTCGCGCACGAACCAGTCCCGGAACCGGATCAGCTCCGGGTACTCGTAGGTGGTATCGATGTGCAGGAGCGGAAACGGAAGCTTGCCCGGGAAGAAAGCCTTGCGCGCCAGGTGCAGAAGCACCGAGGAGTCCTTGCCGATGGAGTACAGCAGGACCGGACGCGTGAATTGAGCGGCCACTTCCCGCAGGATGTGGATGCTTTCCGCCTCGAGCGTGCGCAGATGAGACAACTGTGGATACTTCATGACGACCATGTACAAGAAGCATATCACATGGCCTAAATCTAGATCAAATAGTGGGTGATTGAATTATTCTAATGACTTGGAAGATGGGGCGGCCGTTGCGATCATGGACCAACTCCACAGGCCCGACTCGGAATCCGATATCGGCCGCCCGCGCGGCGATGCGGCGGTTCAGGCCCGGGGTCTGTTCCCAGCGGTCGGTGAAGGAGACGAAGACGGAGTTGGGCATTTCAACCATTCGCCGAAAGAGAGAGCGCTCGGCCTCGGCGGGGCTGTCGCTGGTGACCGCGTCGGAGCCGACGTGGATGGGCAGGCGGCCGGCGGTGAGCATGCGGACGTTGTCCATCAGGCCCCAATCCATAATGAAGATGTGGTCGGCGCCGAGCTTCTCAAGGCGCGCCGCGAGCGTGGGGATGGCATCGCTCCAGACGGCGCTGGCGCCGAAGCGGAGAAGTTGCGAGTAGTTCTGGTTGAGCAGCAGGAGGTTGGAGCCGGCGGCGAGGCCGGTCAGGGTCACGGCCGCGACCAGGCCGGCGGCGCGGAGTTTCCTGGACAATTCGGCGAACACCACCGCCGCCAGCAGGTGCGGCATGGGCCACAGCAGAACCACGTGGTGGGCGCTGCCGCCGGCGCGCGCGGTGAGGGCCATCTGAAGCCACGCCACGACGAGGAAGACCAGGCAGAATAGGGCCGACCGGCGGGCGCGGGTGCGCCAGAGCGGAGGCACGAGAAGCAGGGCCAGCAGTATCAGGTGAGGTTGCAGGGACGAGCGCGGCTCGCCGGCGAGTTCGCTGACGCTCACCGACAGGCGGCCCAGCGCGGAGGTCACGCGCCGGGGTGGCTCGTCCGACGCCTCGCCCACCAGGTAGCCGAACAGTGAGCTGCCCGAGAGAGCGCTCTGGAGGCTGGCCGCTTTCTTCGGCATTTCGGTCCACGTCAGGACGGCGTTTTCGCGCACGGTCTCGCCCCGCGAGCGGACGTTGTAGTACAGGAGCGGAGCGGCGCCCAGGCAGAAGGCCGCACCCGCCAGGAGCAGGTTTTTCCAGCTCGATGCCCGCCGGAGTTCGCGCGGCAACACCACTAATACTGCTATGCCCAACCCACCCAGCAACCAGAGGAACAGGGCTTTGTCCCAGACCGCCAACCCCAACACAAGAAAAGCCGTGGACAGCGCCAGGGGCGAGCCGGTGTCGTGGAAGCGCAGCGCCAGGACCAGCGCGCTCACCAGGAACAGGTGCTGCAAGGCGACCGGCCCCCAGTCGCAGACCGCGGTGAGGAGAAAGGTGGCGTCGGTGGCCAACAGGGCGGCGCCGATCAGCGCCGCGCGTTCGCCGGCCAGCCGCCGGGCCAGCCCCCAGAACAGCCATAGCGTCGCTGTGGCGGCGAGCAGCATCGGGACACGCGTCGACCAGACTGTCGGCTCGAACATCTTGAAGACCAGCCAGTAGATCCAGGTCTTCAGCGCGCCCAGGTAGTTCATCAGCAGCAGCGGGATCTTGTGTCCGAAGATCTCGACGGCGCCGTACGTGTACGCCGGCTCGTAGAGCGGCGCCGAGAACAGAGCCTCGTCGGTCTGAATCCCGGCCCGGGGAATGAACAGCAGTCCCGCCACGAAGAACAAGGCGCACGAACTAATCCGTTTCCACTCCAACCAGCGACTATACAAAACCGGGGAAAGTACACTCAATCACCTATTTCTCCGGGGGCGCCGAGTCCGGGAAATAGGTGACTGAGTGTACTGTCCCCGGTTTTGGAGGAGGGTGAATTGGAGTTTGTGTTCGACGGGTTCGATGCGGGCCAGTTGGACGCGGACGCGGTCTCCGATTTTTGGGTCGGGGCGGAAGCGGTCGGCGGGCAGGGTTTCGATGGGCACCAGGCCTTCGACGAACAGGTCTTCCAGCTCGACAAAGAAGCCCCAGCGGCCGGCGCTGATGATGAGCGCGTCGAAGTGGTCTCCCAGTCGCGAGGCCATGAACTTCACCTTCTTCCACTCCACCAGCTCGCGCTCGGCGTCGGCCGCGCGGCGCTCGCTGTCCGACGACTCATCGGCGATGGCGTACAGCTCCGGCCCGGAGTAGACTGCCGGCCGGGCGTCGAGCCAGGCGTCCAGGACGCGGTGCACGATCAAGTCCGGGTAGCGGCGGATGGGCGAGGTGAAGTGAGTATAGCGATCGGCAGCCAGCGCGAAGTGGCCACGGTTCTCGGGGCTGTAGCGGGCCTGCTTGAGCGAGCGCAGCATCAGGTAGTTTAGAATGCGCTCTTCGGGTTTGCCTTCGAGTTTCGCGACCAGCTTCTGGTAGAGGCGCGAGGAGATCTCCGAGGTCGCGCCCGCTCCGAGCGAGTAGCCCAGGCCGTGCGCCACTTCTTCGAACTCCATCACCCGCCGCGGGTCGGGCGGCTCGTGAATGCGGAACAGTGAGTCGCAGCCGGCCTCTTCCAGGTGCGAGGCCACGGCTTCGTTGGCCGCCAGCATGAACTCCTCGATGATGCGGTGGGCGATGTTGCGCTCGCTCCGGGTGACGGCGACGATCTGCCCCTGGGGGTCGAAGCGGAGGATCGGCTCGGGCAGGTCGAAGTCGATCGAGCCCCGGCGCTCACGGGCGGCGTTCAAGATGAGCGCCAGCTCGCGCATCTTC
>JACQZT010000336.1 GCA_016213755.1 Acidobacteriota bacterium
ACACTTCGGCGATCAACTCCGCTGAAATCAGTTGGACGGCCGGAGGCTCGTCTTTCATCCTGCCTCTCCTTTCCGGGTTCGCAATGCCAGGATCTCCCGGCGCAAAGCGTGCAGCGTCGTGCCGCTCCGGTTCAGGGCCAGTAACCCCAGCGCCCAGAGGGGAACCGTCAGCACCAGGAAGACCACCAGCGAAAACCCGGTGGCGGTGGTCTTGTCCACGCCGAACAGGGTCAGCCCGACGACGGTGAAGAACTGGAACGTCCCCACATTGGCCGGGGCGTTGGGCACGGCGGTGCCCAGCCGCACAATCAGGTAGACCACCGCCCCGGTCCAGAACGAGCGGTCCAGCCCGCAGCCCGCCATCACCAGCCAGTAGGCCAGCGCCTGCGCGGCCAGCAGTACAAACGACGCCGCGAAAGAAGTGTAGAAGGCGCGCGAGCGTCCGATCCGTTGCAGCTCTTCGCCGAAATGCGCCAGCCAGCGCAGCGGTTTCCACTTGGGTGGGACAGCGGGAGGCTTGCGGAACACCAGGCAGGTGAACAGCGCCGTCGCCGCCAGCACGGCCAGGCCCAGGTAGTCCTCGGCCTGCATCAGGTCGGACGGCAAGTCGACGAAGATCGCCGTCGTGCCGACGGCCACCGCCAGCCAGATGCAGTCGAACAGACGCTCCAGCGCCATGGAAGGGAGCACCCGGCTGAAACCGACGTTGAGCCAGCGCGACACCAGGTAAGCGCGCACGATTTCCCCGAACCGCAGCGGCAGCACTTCGTTGGTGAACAAACCGACGTAAATGGCTTGCGTGGTTCTCACAACCGACAGGCGGCCCAGCGGCCGCAGCAACAACTCCCAGCGCCAGCCCTGGCTGGCATAACTCAGAATGTCGAAGACCACGGCCAGCGCCAGCCAGCCCCAGCGGAGGTTGGTGAAGCTGCGCGCCAGTCCCGCCATCTCCACGTCATGCAGGACCCACGCCAGGCAGGCCGCGCCCAACAGGCAGCCAAGCGCACCCTGCCAGTGCCGGCTTCCGCGAGCGAGGACTACCTCCGGCTCTTGCTCAGCCATTCAAGTGCCTCCCGCAGCGCCTGGAAAAACCGGTCGCGGCCTCCGTCATAGTGATGGTTTCGCGCCTCCACCAGGACCAGGCGCTTGGGCTCGCCCGCGGCCGCGAACATCTTCCGAGCGGCCTCGACCGGGGTGTATTCGTCGCCGGAGGAATGGATCATGAAAATCGGCGTCGTTACCTTGGCGAGGTAATCCAAGGAACGGAAACTCGGTTCATTGGGCGTCTTCTTGGTGATCCAGGTCAGGTTATCGGCCGTGCGCCAGCCCAGGACCGAGGATTCGAGCAGTCCCAGCGCGACCAAGCCGGTGAACCAGCCGCGGCTCTCCGGATCCGCCACGCCCAGCAATCCCAGGCCGGCGCCCTCCGACCAGCCGGCCAGGTGCACCGGCTCGCGGGCGCCGTGGCGCGCCCAGGCCGCGAATTCCCGCATGTCCGCCGTCACCTCCGGTTCCTTGAGAGTGCTCCCGCCGCCGGTGAAACTCTCCAGGTAATGCTTGGTATCAACCCCGAAAACGTCGAATCCCCAACTGGCCATGGCTCGCCCGATGTCGACGGCAAAGCCGCGCCAGCCGCCGTCGCCGGGAAAGAAAAGCACCCGGCCGGGGGAGCTCTTCCCAGTCACCGCCGGCAGGAAGTAAACGTCCTGCTGGCGGCCGCGCAGCCGGAACGCGTTTTTCCCCGGCACGGGCGGCTGTCCCAGAAGAGCCGGCGCCGCCAGGCATGCCAGCATCCAACGGATTCTCATTGGTCCTCGAACTCGGAGACTTTGCTCAACGCCAAAGCCAGTTTGGGCAGCTCGAACACGTTGCGGTAAACCGTGTATCGGGGCTCCCAGTGGGTAGCGAACTTGGCCTTGTACTGCCGTAATCCGCGAAAGCTGAACAGGAAGTTCACGCGCTGGAAGAAATAGTGCACGGCCCGTTCTTCGGCGGTCGGGATTTCCCGTTCCTGAAAGCCCGCCATGGGCGCCAAACCCAGGTTGAAGCGCGCGAATCCGCGTTCCTTCTGTTCCTGGAAGAGCTTGACGAAGAGATAGTCCATCACGCCGTTAGGCGCCGCGGTGCGGCGGCGCATCAGGTCCACCGCCGTCTCGCCCCGCCGGTAGGACGGAATCACGTTGAGAAACCCCAGCATGGTCCCCTCCCCGTCGAAGGCCGCGATTACGGTGGTCGAGCGGATGTAATGCGGATCGAACATGCCCAGCGTGAAGCGGCGTTCACGCCGGCCGGGAATCTCCAGCCATTCGTCCGAGACGACCTGGATCTGCCGGATGACCTGCTCCGGAATAGGCGGGTCAAACCGCTCTGAGCGCACGCCGAGTTTCTCCATCAGCCGGATGGTTGTGCGGAAGTTCTTCCCGGCCTTGCCCTCCAGGCTGAACCGGGCCAGGTCGACGATGGCAACATCCCCAACCTTCAGTTTCCGCAACCCCGCGTGCAGGTAGACGGGCAGATGGTCCGGCAGCACCTGGTGGAATCCGAAGCCCCAGTCGTGCCGGCGGCACATTCCGGCGAAGCCGCGGATGGTCTCCTCGACCGACTCTTCGCGTCCCACCGGGTCGCCCAG
>JACQZT010000018.1 GCA_016213755.1 Acidobacteriota bacterium
CCGTGTAGGGGTGCCGCGTGTGCTGGATGAAGGAGCCGTCCTGGTAAAAGCCGTCGCCGGAGGTGACGTAAGCGAACACCGGGACCAGCGAGTCGCCGGACAGTTGCAGTTTGGCCGCATCCTGGACCACCACCGCCCGCAGCGCCGCCACCTTGCACTTCCAGACGCGGTTGGCGCCGGTGGTGACGGTGGTGGCGATCATCACGCGCGGGTCGGGCGCGAAGCGGTCCACCGCCTCGGCGTACTTGCGAATCTCCTCGGGCGTCAGTTGGTCGTAGAGCAGGACCAGCAGGTCGTCAACTTCCATCGGCGCGCCGATTTCCCAGTCCCACCAGTTGTCGTACTTGTTGGTGACCCGCGCGTGGTAGCGGTTCGCCTCCATCCAGGCCATGGCGGAGCGCAGGTCGGCCGCCAGCTCCGGGTTGCCGTAGAGCTGCGCGCCCGGCGTGGCCCAGGCCAGCGCCATGTCTTTCAGCCGCTTCCAGGAACTTGTGATCTGGCTGGAGATGGCGGTGCTGGCCAGGTCGCTCCACAGCGCGCGGCGATCCGGAGTCTTCAGCAGGCTGTTCCAGTTGCCGCGCGCGGTGGAATCGAGCGCTGCGATCCGTTCGCGGACCTCCGGCATGGCCAGATCGATGCCGTCGCCTCCCATCAGCATGGCGCGCCAGCGCAGGCGCAGGTTGTCGAACTCGTCGCCTCGCGCCGTCACTGCGAGCACGGCCAGGAGAACCAGCCTCCGCATCACAAACCCTTCGTGCGCTCGGCGGCCGGCGCCAGCGGCGGCAGGCCGTTTTCGGCGCGGTCCAGGTAAAAGTAGGAGCAACTGGACCAGTCGTCGCGCCTCTCGAACAGGCCGGTGGAGAGCATCTTGCGCTCCACCAGTCCGGGGCCCGCGTTGTAGACCTTTTCGCCGCTCGAATAGATGACGCCCGCTTCGGCCAGGCCCAGATAGCCCATCTGCTGGATGGTCGCGCGGATGTCCTTGCGGAAGTAAATGGGGTCGGGCACGTGATAGCGGTAGAAGCAGTACTTCATGTTGTCGCGGTCGGCCACATGACAGCCCTGGTACAGGTTGGCATAGCGGCCCTGTCCCCACCCGGTGCCGATGTAGTCTTCGGTTCCCGTGCCGCTGAGGGTGGGGAACTCCTTGTCCCCGTCCAGGTACACCTTCACCTCGCCCTCGCCCCACCAGCTCTTGCCGTAAAGTTTCTGGTTGGCGATGACGCCCACGTTCACGCCCAGGAAGCGGCCCTTGCCCTCGACCCGGGGCAGCAGCTCGAAGTCTTTCTGGAACGCGGTCGGGGCCTCGCGCCGCCAGTGCGCGTGGAAGTAGAGCGCGCCGGCGGGGTGCTTTTCGCCCAGCGTGTAGTTCACGTCGTAGTAGAGGCTGCGCAGGTCCTTCCCGCTCTCGTTGACGGCCACGATCTTCATGCCCGTGCGGAAGGGCATGGGGACGAAGCACAAGAAGCTGCGCCCCTCGGGGCTGGCGAAGAGCACGGATTCGAACGCTGTCATCTGCCCCAGGCCGGTGCCGAAGAAATCGCCCCACGGCACGCTGACAGCGGGCTTGGACGCGCCGTCCCAGTACATTTCGATCTTCAGCCCGCGCAGCATTTGCGGCGAGCGGTCGCTGATGGTGGCCCAGATGCGCCGGACGGTTCCGGAAGATCCGCGCACTTCGGCCAGCGTCACGGATTCGCCGGCTTTGATGGGGATATTCGAGCGGCCCTTGCGTCCCGCGTTGGCCTGCGCGGCCGCGCCCTTGGCGCCGGCCGGGTTTTCCGGGCTGGCCCAGAGCGTCTCGACGCTGTCGGGGATCACGTAGGCAGGCTGCGCCAGCGCCGTGCCGGCGGCGGCCGCCAGAAGAGCTATCCACGTTCTCGGTTTGTGCATAATCGTCACCTCGTCAATCATACCCGCCCGCCGCCTCGGGCGGACAATCGCATGTGATACTGTCGGTATGCGGATTCGTCTCGGTCTGATTGTGTTGCTCCTCGGCGCGGCCTTCGCGGCCGGCCGGCCCGAGTGGGACAACCCCGCCATCGTGCATGTGGGCACGGAAAAGCCCCACGCGACCATGATGATCTACCCCACGGCGGAACTGGCTCGCGCGGGGAATCGCGCCCAGTCGCCCTGGTTCCAGTCGCTGAATGGGAACTGGAAGTTCCACGGTTCGCTGCGCCCGGCCAGCCGGCCGCTCGAGTTTTACCGCCCGGACTACAGTGACGCGGCCTGGCGCACCATTCCCGTCCCGTCGGTCTGGCAGATGCACGGCTTCGATATCCCGATCTACACCAACATCATCTATCCCTGGCCGCAGGATCCGAAAGCGGCGCCCAGCGTCCCGCGCGATTTCAACCCGGTGGGCAGCTATCGCACGCGCTTCACTCTGCCGCCCGCGTGGAAGGGCCGCCAGGTCTATTTGCACTTCGAAGGCGTCGATTCCTGCTTCTACGTGTGGGTCAACGGCGTGAAGGTGGGCTACAACGAGGATAGCCGCACGTCCGCCGAATTCAACATCACGCCGCACCTGAAACCGGGCTTGAACCTGCTGGCTGTGGAGGTCTACCGCTTCGGCGACGGAGCGTTCCTGGAAGACCAGGATATGTGGCGCATGAGCGGCATCTACCGCGACGTCTTCCTGTGGAGCACCGCCGGCCAGCACGTGCGCGATTACGAAGTGAAGACCCTCCTCGACGACGATTTCAAGAACGCGAAACTGGCCGTGGAGGCCGATATTGTCAAACCAGACCAGTGCAAGCTGGCCGCGGAATTGTTCGACGCCACCGGTGTGGCGGTGGGCAAAACCGAGGCGGCCTGCGCGGAAGAAACCTGGCTGAACATACCGGTGGCTAACGTGCGGAAGTGGTCCGCCGAGGCGCCCTACCTCTATAAATTGCTGCTCACGCTGAGAGACAAGACCGGCGCAGTGGTCGAAGTAATCCCGCAAAACGTCGGTTTCCGACGGGTCGAAATCAAGAACGGCCGGCTGCTGATCAACGGCCAGGCGGTCCTCATCAAGGGCACGAATCGCCACGAGCATTCGGCCGAAACCGCCAAGGTGGTGGACGCGGACCTGATGATCAAGGACATCCAACTGATGAAGCGGTTCAACATCAACGCCGTCCGCACCTCGCACTATCCCAACACTCCACTTTGGTACGAGCTGTGCGACAAGTACGGTCTCTACGTCATGGACGAAGCAAACCTCGAGGCGCACCACTACGGCAACGACCGCAACAACCGCCTGACGAACAGCCCGGATTGGAAGGCCGCCTACCTTGATCGCGTGTCCTCCATGGTGGAGCGCGACAAGAACCATCCCTCGGTATTTGCCTGGTCCATGGGCAACGAGAGCGGCGAGGGACCCAATGGCGAGGCCTGCTACCAGTGGACCAGGGAGCGCGACCCCTCGCGTCCCTTCCACAACGAAGGCTCGACCGCCAACCGGGGATCCAACGCCGACATCAATTCGTTCATGTACCCGACGCCGGAGCGTGTGAAACAGGAAGCCGCCCGGCGGCCCGACATGCCGCTGATCCTGTGCGAATACACCCACGCCATGGGCAACTCCAACGGCGGGCTTAAGGAGTACTGGGACATCTTCTACTTGGGCGCCAACGCCCAGGGCGCGTTTGTGTGGGACTGGGTGGACCAGGGCATCCGCGTGCCGGTCCCCGGCGAGTACCGGATGAACACCTTGGCCAAGACCTTTCTGGCCTACGGCGGGTGGTGGGAAGACAAGAGCCAGATTCGCAACGACAACAACTTCAACAATAACGGCCTCGTCTCGGCCGATCGCATTCCGCACCCGGGCCTGTGGGCCATCAAGTACGTCTATCGCTACCTGCACGCCGCTCCGGCGGACCTGGCCGCGGGCCGCATCCGGGTTAAGAACTGGTTCGACTTCGTCAATGCCAAGGACGTCGCCGAGGGAAGCTGGGAAGTGAAAGCGGACGGCCGGACCGTGGCCGTCGGCAAGCTGCCGGACCTGGATTTGAAACCGCGCGAGGAAAAAGAGTATACGCTGGCTCTGCCCAAGCTCGTGCCGCAACCGGGCGTCGAATACATGCTCAACCTGAGCTTCACGCTGAAGACGGACACCGCCTGGGCCGCCCGCGGGCACGAAATCGCCTGGGAGCAGTTCGCCTTGCCCGTCTCGGCGCCGGCGCGGGCTTTCGACGCCGCCAAGGCGCCCAAGCTCGAGGTGAGCGAAGAGGACGGCGCGGTGACGATGAAGGGGGCCGCCTTCGCGCTGCGCTTCAACCGGGCCGAAGGCGTCATCACCTCTTTCCGCTACAAGGGAGTGAACCTGCTCGAGCGCGGGCCGCGCCCGGACTTCTGGCGCGCCTCCACCGACAACGACACCGGCGCCTGGAAGGTGTTTCGCACTCGAGCCGCGAACGATTCCTCCGCCGACATCCGACTGTGGCGCGAAGCCGGCCCGAGCTGGGTGGTCAAAGACGTGAGGGTGGAGCGCGTGGACCAGCGCGCCGCGCGCATTTCCGTGAGCGCCGATCTGCCGGCGGTGGGGGCGTCCTACACCCTGGTTTACACCGTGTACGGCTCCGGCGACGTGGTGGTGGAGTGCGCCTACCGGCCGGGGGACCGCAAACTGGCCATGATTCCGCGCATGGGCACGGAACTGATCGCCGCGGCAGGACTGGAGAACATCGCCTGGTACGGGCGCGGTCCGGCGCCGACCTACATCGACCGCCAGTTCGAGCGCGTCGGCGTGTATCGATCCACCATCGACAAAGAGTGGGTAGATTACTCGCGCCCGCAGGAGAACGGCAACAAGACTGATGTGCGCTGGGTGGCGCTGACCAACGCGCAGGGCGTCGGGCTGCTGGCGGTGGGCGCTCCCACGCTGAGCGCCGGCGCGCGGCATTACACCAAGGAAGACATGGAGCGGGCCGCCTACACCTTCCAGATGCGGCGGCATCCCGAGATCTATCTGAATCTCGACGGCAAGCAGATGGGTGTGGGCGGAATCGACAGTTGGAGCCAGAATGCCTATCCCATGGCGCCCTACCGCATCCCGGCCAGTGAGGCGTTTTCCTACAAGTACCGGCTGGCTCCGGTCGAAGGCGACTTCTCCGCCAAGGCCCGGGAAGCGCTATAATGACCCGAAAGTTGCAAAAGCGCTTTGGGCCATTTAAGATAAAAGTGTTTTGAATTGAACCCTAGAGGGGTGACAGATGATCTATTCGCGTTCGGTCGAATATGCGATCCGGGCTTTCATTCACCTGGCCACGGTGCCTCCCGGCAAGTACGCCATGGTGAAGAACATTGCCGCGCAATCCGACATTCCGTCCCATTTTCTGGCCAAGATCCTGCAGCAGCTTGCCCGCAAGGGATTCCTGCGTTCCAGCAAAGGCCCCACCGGCGGTTTCTCCCTGCGCAAGCCGCCGGGCGAAATTACCATGATGGAACTGGTGGATGCCATCGATGGCCTGACCGACTACCGGCGCTGTCCCGGCGGCATGTCGGAGTGCAACGACGACCAGCCCTGCGGGATGCACGATAGCTGGAAGGCCCTGCGAGATCGTATCATGGAATATCTGGAACACACGACGATCGCCACGCTGGCCGATTCCCGCGAGATGAAGCTGAAGCAGATCGAGAAGAAGAGCCGAGTCAAGCGATCCGCAGCCAAAAAGTGAAGGGGCGGCCCCAGGAACGGGGCCGCCGGAGGGTTAATCCAATGGGGCATTCCGTTCTAGTGCCGATGGTGGTCGAGCAAACGTCGCGGGGTGAACGCGCCTACGACATATACTCCCGGCTGCTCAAAGAGAACATCATTTTCCTGGGCACTCCGATCGAGGATTCGGTGGCCAACCTGATCATTGCCCAGATGCTGTTCCTGGCATCCGAGGATCCCGAGCGGGACATCTCGTTGTACATCAACTCGCCCGGAGGCTCGATCACCGCCGGCCTGGCGATTCTGGACACCATGCGCCTGGTGGAGCCGGATATCGTCACCTACTGCGTGGGGCAGGCGGCTTCCATGGCCGCCGTGCTGCTGGCGGCCGGCACCAAGGGCAAGCGTTACGCGCTGCCGCACTCCCGGATCCTGATCCACCAGCCCTCCATGAGCGGGCTGGCCGGCCAGGCCACCGACATCGACATCTACGCCAAAGAGATCCTGCGCATGCGCGAGACGCTCAACCAGATTCTGGCCGACTCCACCGGCCAGCCCCTGGAGCGCATCGCGCGCGACGTCGACCGCGACTACATCCTGGAGTCAGAGCAGGCAGTGGCCTACGGCATGGTCGACCGTATCATCGCCAGCCGCGAGCGCAGCCCCGGTACCAAGTAAGCTTTCGGGCGTGGCGGTTGGTTTCCCCGGCGTCAGAATCCTCGAGGAACCCGATACGGATCACGTGTTCAAACCAAGTTCCCGGATGGCGTCGCCCACGCCACCCATGTTCTCCGGGCGCATCTCCGTGTATTCGCGCGAGAGGATAACGCCGGGCACCTCTGCTCGAAAGGCCTGCATGACAATGTCTTTGACGCCCTTCCGAGTGCAGCGCGCCATCTCCGCCGGGGCGCCGGCCAGATCCGCGCGCATCACCGGGATGTCGATTTCAAGCCCCGGCAGGATCGACACCGCGGTGCCGCGAGTACCCTCCATGGCTCTTTTGCTTTCGCGGCAGACAAAACTTCGGTACAGACCTGCCCGGCGGACATCCCTGTACGGGGCCTCATCATAGTTGAGAACCCGGTACTGGTACTGCAGCAACTCGTCCGGCGGAACATCGCCCCAAACCGTCTCGCTCACGTTTTCGATGTAGCTCGCCATGCGGGGCCCGCCGCAGTTGTAGTAAAGCGGCACCTTGATGAAGTCATGGTAGGCGGCCAGTTCGGAGAGGTCTTGCTCGGCACGGAAGACCGGATTCATGGAGTGATTTGGTCAGATGTGCGAGCCGAACTGAACGCCCGGCCGCACGGCCTTCACCCTGCCGTGGAGCAGCCGCAGCAGCTCGCGGAAGCTTTCGTGCCACAAGCGCTCCCACATGAGCAACTCCGGGTAACGGAGCATCAGGCGCCACAACGTGACGTAATATCCGTCCGCGGGACGCTTCCGGGCCCGGCCGGCGGATACGAATCTTTCCAGTTCGTCGAATCCTGCTTTGGCTCGTTCGAACCGGATGCCGAGCTCCTCGCCCTTAGCCCGACAGAACTGGCAGAAACACGTTCGCGATCCGGGCCGGCCCCTTTCCTTGCCGCGGAATCTCATGCCGAGCGTGTCGGTGAAAGCGCCCTGCCGCTCCGCCATGTAGAGGACGCCGTCCACATCGTAGGAACGAATGGCGTCTTCGACCGCGCCGAGCACCAGGTTTCGATAAAAGGGGTTGTTCTTGCAGGTGGTCTCGGCCGGCGCGCCGTTGAAGTCGCGCTCGCACAGCTTCTCGGCCCCAGGCAGCTCGTCCGGCAACATGTCCTTGACGATGCAGGTTCTGGTCATGTGCCGTTGCCTGGCAGGGCCGGCCAGAGCGGCGAGCACGTCGAGGGCTTTGGGATCAGGAGCCCGCAGGTCTTTCACGTTTACGCCGATGTCCTTGTAGTACTGGGCGTGAAGGCGGCCCATGTGCCCGCCTTCGCTCCGTGAAAACCAAAAACTATCGAGTAGCAGGCCATTCACCCCGGCTCGCTGCCGCACGGTATCCAGCAACTTTTGATGCCCTCTTTCACAAAGCCTTCGGCATCGAGCTGAAGCAGGATCATTTTGCGGTCCCGGGCCGGGACGGCCGGTTGGACGGCGCGATTGGATTACATGTGCTCTGCTCCCGTCTACGGTGGTTCCCTCAGAACCAGAGGCGCAACCCGATCTGAGCCTCACGCATGTTTCGAGCCGATCGGATTTGTCCGAAAGTCGCCGAGTTGATCGCCGTGGCTGGGTTGCTCAGGTTCACCGTGTTGAGCGCGTTTGTCGCCTCCACTCGCAACTGAAGCTTCATCGTTTCGCGAATCCGGAAGCTCCGGAAAATGTCGAGGCTCACGGTCTTGCGGCCGTTCCGCGGATCTGCCTGGGAAGAGGGAAAGACCGTGCCTGAAAGCCCGCCATGTATGGGACGCGCTCACCGGCAAATATCGTGACCCGTCACACTGCCAGCGGACGGCCATCCGCGGCAGTCGGCGAGCCCGATTTCCACAGCCGCCACCGACGACGACTGTGGAAAACCTTTCCCCTAAAAACTCCTCACGGAGCTGCTATAAGGGAGCGGTTGGAACAGTTGTTTCGGTACGGACCGTCACCGCGTGGAAAGCGAGAACCAGGCGAACATAAGCAGGAACGAGATTGCCGTGAGGGCCAGCGACAGGCCGGTCAGCACGGTCCAGATCTTCTCGCGCCGGTCGCTGATCAGGCGTGGCACGCCGGCCAGCCAGGCGCAGGCGAAACCCGCCGCCAGGCCGCCCAGGTGCGCGGCGTTATCGACGCGGAAAAACGGCAGAAAGCCCATCAGCAGCCCGTAGACGGCCCAGCGCAGGTAGTGCGCCTTGATGGCCGAGCCCAGGGCCGACTGGCTGCGCGCGCCCAGCGCGATCATCGCGCCGATCAGGCCGAACACGCCGGCCGAGGCGCCAACGGAAAGCGCCGGCGACCACAGCGTGCTGGCCATGAATCCGCCCACCGTGGAGACGAAGTAGATGACGATCAGCCGCCGCTGGCCGAAGATTTCTTCCACCTGCGCCCCCAGGTCGAACAGAACCCAGGAGTTCATGAGGATGTGAAACAGCCCGCCGTGCAGGAAGCCGGCCGTGACCAGCCGCCACCATTGCCCGAGGAAGATCGCCTCGCGGTGCTTGGCGCCGAAGACGAAAAGCGTGCGGCCGTCGATGTCCATCAGGGACTCGGACCCGGCGCGCAGGCTGTAGAGCATGGTCACCAGGTAGAGCCCGACATTGAGGGTCAGGATCATGACCGTGACGAAGCGCGCGTGGGGGATGAAGCCGGCCAGCATCTCGCCCGCGTGCAGACGGTCGGCCGCGCGCGGCCCGACCTTGGTGTCACAGTACGGGCAGATGCGGTCGCTGGTGGTGATGAAGGCCCGGCACTGCGGGCACATGCGGCGTTTGTCCACTTGTCGTCATTGTAGCGGACCGGGCCGGGCCGGCATGTAACGCTGGCGCAGGGCGATGAATTCGAACACCGCGCGGTGATACGGGCTGAACTCCGGATCGGGCACGCCCGACGGCGGGACGGCGGGGGTGTTGTAGCCGGTCTGAAACATGTCGTGGTGGTAGGTGATGCAGCCCCCCGCCTGCCAGACTCGCTGGATCTGCACGATGTGGTCGGCGGGCCAGGTCTTGTCTCGCGGCCCGCCGAAGTTGGGGGTGCCGGTGCGCGCCGGCTCGTCGTCCACCACCGGCTTGCGGTAGAGCGCGAGCAGATAGGCGATTTCCTTGGGCGCGATGTCCCAGGTCTTGCCCGCCGTTTGCCGGGAGGTGTGCGGCGTCAGGTAGTCGAGAGCGCGGTTCTGAGCCGGATCGCCCAGGTCGCCCGCGAAGCCGGGCGAATTGGTCACCAGGCGCGCGGGGTCGCCGGCGCGAATGGTCTTGACGTGGTCCAGCACGCGGTCTGAGAACTCGTTCCACACCTGGAAGGTCAGGTTGCGCCAGGGCTTCAGCTCGCGCGTCAGGCCGGCCACGGCGCGATCCGCCGCGGCGGGTTCCAGGCGGATCTTCTCGTTCCAGCTTTCGCGCGCGAAGAGCGCCAATTGGACCACCATGCCGGCGCGGTCGGCGTCCGTCAGGATCTGCTTGAGCCGCTCCACGCGATCCTGGCGCAGGCGTCCGTCGGGATAGTAGAGTGTGCACTCGGAACAGGCGTCGACGAAGCCGCGCTTGGAGTCCCATTGCGCCCAGACGCGCAGGACGTTGATGCCGTACCGCTGGAACTTCTCGATCCACTTCCAGCGCTCTTCCGAACTCTGGTTAAAAGACGGATTGTAGATGGCGTTGAAGAAGCTCACGCCGGTGTAGGGAAACGGCTTGCCGTCGAGCGCGAAGTGCGTGCCGGTCACGGCGATTTCGCGAGCGCCCGCGGAAGCGGAGAGAAACAGAATCGCGGCCGCCGTCCGTCTCAAGAACATAAGATGCTCCTCAGTATTTCTGCATCAGGGCCAGCAGTTTGCGGTCGAGCTTGCGCCCGTACCAGTCTTCGTAGGCCACGTCGTCGCGGCCCGAATTCAGGACTCCGAAACCGCCGCCCAGATTCCACAAGGCCCAGCCGATGTTGTAGCCCGCCAGGATTTGCAGCACGTCTTCGAACCAGGCCAGAAACACCGCGTGCGGAGTCCGGCTGTAGCAACCCGCTTCGCCGCAGTGCACACCGATGCCCTGCTTCGCCAGTTCGGCCCAGGGGGCGTAGCGGTCTTCCAGTTGCTTGCGGCCGGCCTTCACCGTGCCGTCCTCGGCCAGGATAGGCCAGGCCGGCAGCGGGAACTTCGACTCCCGATCGACCCAGGACGCCCGATAGTGGCTGATCTGCCCCGGCCAGTAGGCGTGGACGCTCTGCGCCACGCCGGTGGGGATCATCTCGTGTACCACGGAATTGCCGGTTTCCAGCCCGTCGATAATCACCAGGCGTTTGGGGCTGATGGCGCGGATCTCCTCGGTGGCCCGGCTCATGACGCGAACGTAATCGGCGCGCGTCATGTAGCCTTCGCGCGGCCGGGGCGCCTCGTTGAGCAGGTTAAAGCTGAGGTCGTAATCGGAGACGCCCTTGTAGCGCTGGGCGAAGATGGCCCAGTGGTGGACAAAAGCGTCCTCGGCCGGCTTGTCACTCCACAGCACGAACGGTTCGCGCTCGGCGTTGTTGACGCAATAGCCGGGTGCGCGGTGGAAGTTGAGACTGACGTGCAGGCCGTAGCGGCGTCCCAGTTCGACGATCCGGTCGATCTCGTCGAACGCGCTCACCTTGATCTTATACATGTCGCCGGAGCCGAGCTTCTTGGTTTTGGGCCAGTCGGTGTCGATCCACAGCCAGTAGTCCATGGGGATGCGGACGAAGTTGAAGCCCCAGTCGCGGATCCAGCGGAACTCGTCCTCGGAGGCGGGAGCGGGGCGCCGCCCGTCGCGGGTCAGGGCCTGAAACAGATCCAGCAGGTTAAATCCGCGCCAGCGCGGGATGGCGCTCTGCGCCGTGCCGGGAGTCCAGCGCGGCGCGGCCACAGCCGCGGCGCTTGCTCCCAACGATGCCACGAAACTCCGTCGTCTCATTCGCCCTCCCCCAAAGACAGCAATTACAGCAAAACGGTGACGGGCTGCGCAATCCCTCGACTTGAGAGTCTTGATAGCTATGCCTGGCGCGCCGCTTCCTGAAGCGGGAAGAGGGCGACGGCGTCACCCTGGATTGCCTGGGAGCGCTGGGCAAGACCAAAGTCAGCCTGCCGTGCATCTCCTGGTCGGCCATGCTCGATCACGGCATTCCGGCGGCTGGCGAAGCGGACCTGGGCGCGGCGGTCACGCAAGCGCTGGTGCGGTTTCTTTTCGACCGCCCGGGTTTCCAGCAGGATCCAGTGGCCGGGACGGCGCGCGAGTGCCTGATCGGCGCGCACTGCGCCTGTCCCACGCGCCTGAGCGGTTTCGACCAGCCGCCCGCGCCGTACTTCCTGTCGCACCATCACGGCCGGCGCGACGCCGTTCCCGTGCCGCCGGCCGGCCCCATTTTCCAGACCTCGGCCCTCAACCGGCTGCTGCAACTCCACGCCCGCCTGCGCTTCTAGAAACAGGGGCGGCAGCCGGCCCTGTTTTCTGGGCGAGGAGGGCGGACAGGCTTTGGCTCAGCAGGTTGGGCTGGATGGGTTTGGTCAGAAAGCCGTCCGCGCCGGCGTCGAGGCAGCATTTCCGATCGCCCGCCCGCGCGCTGGCCGTGAGCATGACGATGGGCGTGTGCCGGCCGGCGGCTTGTTCCCATTCGCGAATGGCCCGCGTCGCGGCGACGCCGTCCAGTTCCGGCATCTGGACGTCCATCAGAATCAGGTCGAAGCTTTCGCCTTCCAGCCGCTTTAGGGCGCTCCGGCCGTTTTCGACCGATTCGACCTGGCAGCCGAGCTTTTCGAGCATGCGCACCGCCACTTTCCGGCTGACGGCGTTGTCCTCCACCGCCAGGACCCGCGCGGACGGTGACCAAGCGCCCGGCTCCGGCTCCCCGGTAACCAGGCCGCCGGCGCCAAACGGGATCGAGAAGGAAAACCGGCTGCCGCGGCCCGGTTCGCTCTGCACGTCAAGGGAGCCGCCCATCAGGGTCACCAGGCGCGAGCTGATGGCCAATCCCAGGCCCGTCCCGCCGTAGCGCCGCGTGACCGAGCCGTCGGCCTGCACGAACGGTTCGAAAATCGACTTCAGCTTGTCCGCCGGGATGCCGATGCCCGTGTCCTCCACCGCGAAGTTCACACGCACTTCCGACGGACTGGCCGGCACCAGCGAAACGCGAAGTGCGACACAGCCGTCCGATGTGAACTTCAACGCGTTGCTCAGCAGGTTCACCAGCACCTGCTCCAGCCGCGGGCCGTCGCCGGCGACGTCCGCTGGAATCCGGCTGTCGAGGTCCATCGCCAGCCCGACGTTCTTGTCCCGAGCGCAGGACGAAACGATGCGAATCGCCCGCTCCGCGCAATCTTGGAGCGAGAAGCGTTCCATTTCCAGTTCCAGCCGTCCCGCCTCGATCTTCGACAAGTCCAGGACTTCGTTCAGCAGGTGCAGGAGCGAATCGGCGCAGACCTTCACGGAGGTGAGATACTCACGCTGCTCCTCGGTGAGTTCCGTCTCGAGCGCCAGGGCCGCCATGCTGATGACTCCGCTCATGGGAGTGCGGATTTCGTGGCTGATGTTGGCCAGGAACTCGCCTTTCAGGCGGCTGGCCTCCCGCGTCTCCGCCAGCAGGCGTTCGATTTCGGCCGTCCGTTCGGCCACCGCCCGTTCCAGGGAGCACTTGGCGTCCATCAGCCGGCTGACCCGGCGGTGCCAGATCCACAGGACCGCCAGCCCGATCAGAGCGCACCCGGCCATCAAGCCCCACCACCACAACAGCGACTCCAGGTCCGCGGGGCGGAGGTGCAGGAAGCCGGTTTCCGGACCGACTCGAGCGCCGGCCGGCACCGTGGCTGCGAATCCGAGCACGGTGCAACGAAACTTTGTGTTTGTCCGGGAGAGCATATTCGCTGTGCCATCTTCATCGGTCACCTCCCCGAGGCGCATTAGGGTGTTTTTTGTCAAGTAGTAAGGTCCGCAGTGCGCGCTATCATGACTCTATGAGCACCATGGAAACCGGCGGGACGGATGCCTGTGAGGCTATCCAAGCTCTTGAAAAGCAGTATCTTATTCAAAACTATGGGCGTTATCCGTTATGTCTGCACCGCGGCAAGGGCTGCTACGTTTACGATACCGGCGGGAAACGTTACCTGGACTTGATCGCCGGAATCGGCGTAAACGCCCTGGGCCACGCGCATCCTCGGATCGTCAAAATCGTCCGGGAACAGGCGGCCCTGCTGTTGCACACCTCGAACCTCTACTATCACGAGTACCAGGGTCCTCTGGCCAAGAAACTGGTGGAAACCAGCGGCCTGGCGCGGGTCTTCTTCGCCAACTCGGGGACCGAGGCCATGGAGGGAGCGCTGAAGATGATTCACTCCCATGGCCGGAAGATCGGCCTCGAGAAGTACGAAATCGTCTCGCTCGAGAACTCCTTTCACGGCCGGACCCTCGGGTCGCTGTCGATCACCGGCCAGGAGAAGTATCGGCGCGATTTCGAGCCCCTGCTGCCCGGCGTGCGCTTCGTGCCGCCGAACGACCTGGCGGCGCTGGAGGCGGCGGTGAACGAGCGCACGGCGGGCATCGTGGTCGAGGCCATCCAGGGCGAGGGCGGCATCTACCCCCTCACGGTGGAGTACCTGCGCAAGGCGCGCGAACTGGCGGACCGGAACAACGCGCTGCTGGTGTTCGACGAAATCCAGTGCGGCGTGGGCCGGCCCGGCGCCTACTACTCCTACTTGCTGGCCAGCCCGGTGATTCTGCCGGACGTGATGGTGGCGGCCAAACCCCTGGCCTGCGGGCTTCCGCTGGGCGTCCTGGTCGCCGACGAGGAGGCCGCGGCCACCATCGGGCCGGGCATGCACGGGTCGACCTTCGGCGGAGGCGCCCTGGCCTGCCGGGTGGCGCTGGAGTTCTTCGACATCCTGGAGGGCCTGCTGCCCCAGATCGTCAAGACCGGCGGCTGTTTCCGGTCCGAACTGGTGGACTTGGCGCGCCATTTCGGCTTCGTCAAGGAAGTGCGCAGCGCCGGCCTGATGATCGGCGTGGAACTCGACATCCCCGGCAAGGAATTCGTCACCGGCGGGATGGAAGAGGGCCTGTTGTTCAACTGCACGCACGACGTGGTGCTGCGCTTCCTGCCGCCCTATATCATCACGGAAAGCGAAATCGACCGCGCCGTGGACAAGCTGAAGAAGGTTTTCAAGAAGGCAGCGGCGCACTCCGTGTGACCTCTTCTCCGTCCGTACCCCATTTGGGGGACGCGCATCCCCTCACCTGCGGTTAAGATCAGTCTGATCCGCGGGTCGAATCTGGGATTCGGCAAACTGGAGACTGGGAGGGGAACTTGGGAAGAGCGTGGGTTCAAGAACCACCCGTCCGGGTGGCCGGACTGGTTTTAACTGGAATGGCGTCGGTGTTCGGGTTGCTCGCTCAGGGGCCGCCGCAGGGCGGGGGAGCGGGCGGACCACAACCGGCAATCCTTAAAACGACCATCGACTATGCGACCAACAGGATCGTGATGGCAGGCGACAGCTTCGGGACGGCCGCGCCGGCCGTTACTTTCAACGGAGCACCCCTGACCGGGGTCAGCTATGTGGGATCGACGACGCCCCAGACGATTGCGGGAACGCTACCGGCGGGGTTGACGGCGGGAACCTATCTCTTGAAGGTGATCACCGGGACGAACCAGACGGCGACGGCCGATGTGACCTATGGCGCGGTGGGTCCGCAGGGTCCTCAGGGTCCGGTCGGTCCGATGGGACTGACGGGGCCGCAGGGATTACAGGGATCTGTCGGGCCCGCGGGGCCTGCCGGACCGATTGGACCGATGGGACTGACGGGGCCGCAGGGACCGGCGGGTGCGACGGGTTTGCAGGGTCCTCCGGGACCGAAGGGCGACCCGACGCTGATCCGCACGTTGGTCGTGAACCCGGTTCCAGGGAGCGCCAGCGCCAGCGGAACGGCGTTACTGACGGCTCTGGCGGGCATCACCGGCGCAAGCGCATCGAATCCGTACGTACTGAAGATCGAGCCCGGAGTGTACGACCTTGGCGCCCAAGTGCTCTCGATGAAGCCGTACGTGGATATCGAAGGGTCCGGACGGGCGGTGACGAAGATCGCCGGCGGGAATTGGACCACGGTAATTCTGGAAGGCAACTGTGAGATCCGCGACCTGGCGGTGAGCAACGCCAACGCCGATTACAGCACCGCCATATCCATGCACAACAACGGAACCGCGAAAACGCGCATCACGCGCGTGGTGGCGGAGGCGTCGGGCGCGACGGTGTCGCAATGCTCCGGCGTCGGCATTTCCCTCAACTCGGGGGTAGGCGACACCGTGATCGTAACCGATACGATCGCGCGGGGACTCACCGGCTACCGCACGCTCGGCTTTTCGGCTTACGGGACGGTCAAGGTGGTCATGCGCGGAGTTACCGGCGAGGGACTCCCGTCCACCTTTACTTCCTATGGGATGGATTTGCGGAACTCGGACGCCGAAGTCTCCGATTCATCGTTTACCGGGACGTGTGCCTCCGCCAACTGCGTAGGAATCCTGACCGGTACGCCTGGCAAAGTCCTGCTGGCGAACGTAACGGCAACGGGCCGGTTCACTGCGCCCTCGGGGGGGACGGCTTCCGGCATCGCGAACATCGGCGCGACGGGCTTGCTGACCGTGTCCAACTCAAGGGTTTATGCCGAGGGCACTTCCGCCGCGATTGGGATCGAGCACCTGGACGGCAACCTGGTGCTGCTGAACAGCAGCGTCCGCGCGGCCCCTGCGACGTTTAGCAAGGGACTGACCGTGCACACGGGAGGCGGCGCGGGCCCCTACACGGTTCAGATTCACCAGTCCCAGATCGAGGGCGGCACGCGGGCCGTCGATGCGTCGAGCCCCGTGACGTCGGTCACCGTGGGGGGCACATTCCTGCGCGGCGGGGTGAGCGGCGCCTTGGTGAACTGCCTGGCGGTCTACAACAGCCAGGCGGGCGGATTCTACCCGAGCACTTGCCCGACGAATTGACCGCCTCGGAGGAACCCGGCGGGCTGGCGGATGTGACTTTGGTCACATCCCGGCCTGCCTGGTTGTTGTATAATCGTCCCCACAGTGGGGCTGGATAGTTCTGGACGGTTAGACCGGTTGGTGGCTTCCCTTTATGAGGCCGCGGCTGACGAGGGAGGGCTGGAGGCCTTTCTGTCGCGGTATGCGGATTGCCTGAGTGGCTCCAGCGGCGCTGTGATCGCTTCCAGCGACGGGCCGGTCGGCCAGACGCATATTGTCGCCTCCACGCGTATCGATCCGTCGTTTCTGAGTGCCTACGAGAAGTACTACCATTCAGTCAATGTCTACGTCCAGTGCCTCAAGCACACCGCGGTTCCCGAGGTCGTGGCGCCGAGCCAGGCGATTCTCCCAGATGACGAACTGGTGCGCACGGAGTACTATCACGACTACATGCGGCCGCAGAGAATCCACCAC
The DNA here is from genome assembly GCA_016213755.1 of Acidobacteriota bacterium. Classification (GTDB taxonomy): domain Bacteria; phylum Acidobacteriota; class Terriglobia; order Bryobacterales; family Bryobacteraceae; genus JACQZT01. The sequence continues at coordinate 16,739 of JACQZT010000018.1, forward strand.
TCGTTGGGGATCTTGCTGAAAGACGAAGGCATGCCGCCAATGCACCTCGGGGTGACTCGCCCCATGGGAGCCGGGGCCTACACTGGCGCCGAGATCCGCATCGCCAAGATGGTTGCGCCTCACCTCGCTTCCGCGATGCGGCTGAGACAGCACCTCCTGCGCGCCCGGCAGCGGGCCATGACCGCCGCTCACCTGCTGGACGCGCTGCCTTGCGCCCTGATTCAGTTGGATGCCAGGGGCAGGGTGCTGGAGATGAACCGGAGCGCCGCCGAGATCCTGCGCGCAAACGACGGCCTGCGAATAAGCGGGGGCGAGCTTTCCGCGGCGCTGGTTTCCGAATCCGCCGAGTTGCGGAGGCAGATCGCCGGCGCTACCCGGAGCGGAGACGGGATCGCTCCAGGCGGAACAATGCGCGTCTCGCGGGTTTCCGCGCGGCGCGCCTATTGCGTTACCGTAACGCCGTTCCGGCAGCCCGGCGCCGGCTGCCCGGCAGCCGTTGTCTTAGTCGCCGACCCGGAAAGCGCGCCCGAACTGGACGGCGCGCAGATGTGCCGGCTGTTCGGTCTGACGGCCGCCGAGGCACGCCTTTGCACGTTGCTGGTCCAAGGGAAACCTCTCCAGACCGTGGCCGATGAGCTGGGCATCACGGTAAGCACCGCCCGAACCCATCTGAAACGCGTCCTCTCCAAGACGGACACCCGGCGCCAGTCCGATCTCATCCGTGTGCTGCTCTGCTCGCTCCCCGTGCGCCCGGTTCCGGTCATTTCAGCGGGCGGCCCCGCGTAAGCAGGAACGTCCGCTCCCAGCGCGTCTTGGCGAAGAAGTTCAGCGCCAGGTCGGCGATATCGTCCAGGCGGACGCTGCGGTCGGCCAGGCGTTCGGTGGGGGCGTCGTAGGAGCACCAGACGATGAGTAGTTCCCGGGCGGAACCATGAGTTCGCCGTTCCGCACGTGGCGTTCGAGCATCTCGAGCGCGCGCGGGGGCAGGCGGGGGTCCGGCGCCGAGGGGAAGTAGTCGCGGTAGGAGTCCGTGTAGGTTGTGATGTGCCGGACGTAGGGCTCGTCGGCGGGCTTGCCGTCCAGCCACAGGCGCTTGTGAACCATGCGGATGCGGTCGCCCGGTATACCGGCAACCCGCTTGACGTAGCTCCGGCTCGCATCCGGCGGGTAGCGGAAGACGATGATGTCGCCGCGGCGCACGGGCTGGTACGGCAGCAGGCGGCCGGACACGGCGCCCGCGGGTGCGTACGCCAGCTTGTCCACGAAGAGGTGGTCGCCGATAAGCAGCGTTCCCTCCATCCGGATATGGTCTGGGTGAGCCAGTCTGCAAAACGCAGTTTGGTTTTCAAGCCCGCGGATCTCCTCGCTGAGGTAAACGCAGGCGGCGGCCGGTTTGTTCCGCGCGGGAAAAACCCGGGTAGGTCAGGCTGTCCCCTTTCTTAGTTGAGGCGGTAGCCGTGGATTAGGTTGAAGGTGCGGCGCCAGCGGGTTTTGACGAAGAAGTTCTGGAGCAGGTCCAGGGCGTGGTCGACTCCGATGGTGGGGTCCGCCAGCCGTTCGGTGGGGGCGTCGTAGGACCAGTAAATGATCAGCGGCTTGCCGATGATGTTGTCGCGCGGCACGAAACCCCAGTAGCGGCTGTCCAGCGAGGAATCGCGGTTGTCGCCCATGGCGAAATAGCTGTTGGGCGGAACCTCGACCTCGCCGTTGGTCACGTTCTTGTCCAGCATGACCTGGGCCGGATCGTACAGCCGCACGTTGGGAACTCCGGGGAAGTTGTCGCGGTATGAGTCGAAGTACTCGGTCTTGTGATACTTGTACGGCTCGCTGATCTTCTTTCCGTTGAGGTAGACCTGCTTGTTCTCGACCCGGAGACGGTCTCCAGGCACGCCGATCACGCGCTTGACGAAGGTCTGGCGGATGTCGATGGGGTAGCGGAAGACGATGATGTCGCCGCGCTGGATGGGGCTGTAGGGCAGGACGTACTTGGTCACCGGTCCGGCGGGGGCATACGCCAGCTTGTCGACCAGAAGATGATCGCCGATGAGCAGGGTATCTTCCATCGAACCGGTGGGAATGACAAACGCCTGCACCAGGGTGGTGGTGCCGAACAGCAGCAACAGGATGGTCACCGTCCACTCGGCGATGGTTCCGCGGGGCGGTTCGGCTTTGCTCTTCTTCGCTTCGCTCACCATTCCATTCTACCGAACTCCGCCGGAGAACCGCCGCAGGCGGAAGATCTCGACAAAAGAGATGTAGACGTTCAGCAGGCCCACTCCGCTGACCGCCCCGCGAAAGTAGGGGTTGAGCCAGATTTCGCGCCAGGCGGGGTGGAAACCGGCGAAGTAGTTGGTATCCCACCAGGGCAGCCAGGGAAAAACGGTCAGCACCACGCCGATCAGGAAGCAGAAGTTCGCAAACAACAGCGCGCCCAGCTTGTGGTACCAGCGATGCGCCGTCATCTCGCGCGCTCCACGGCAGCCCGCACGGGAGCGTAGCTGAAGCGATGCAGGAACGTGGGTCCCAGGCGTTCGAGCGCCGCCTGGTGATCGGGGGTGGGGTAACCTTTGTGGCGCGCCAAGCCGTATTCCGGGAAGACCGCGTCCCAGCGGGCCATGCACTCGTCGCGGGCGACCTTGGCCAGAATGGACGCCGCGGCGATGCTGCGCGAGCGGGCGTCTCCGTGTACCACCGCCTGTTGCGGCCCCGGCCAGTCCAGCCGGATGGCGTCGGCCAGCACGAAATCGCAGGGCGGGTCGAGAGCTTCCACCGCCCGCCGCAGGGCCAGGCGGGAAGCCTCCAGGATGTTGCGGCGGTCGATCTCGAAAGCGTCGGCGGCGGCCACCGCCCAGGCCACGGCATGGCGGCGGATTTCGGCCGACAGGGCTTCGCGTTCGGCGGCGGTCAGGAGCTTGCTGTCGTTCAGCCCGCGGATGGGCCGCTCGGGCGGCAGGATGACGGCCGCGGCAAAGACCGGGCCGAACAGGGCGCCGCGGCCGGCCTCATCGGCGCCGGCAATGCGCACGAAGCCCTTTTCGCGGGCCTGCCGCTCGAAAGCCATCGTGCAACGAAACCGCGCCGCTCGCTCGCCGCGCACCGGGATCCCGCGCCTCTCGCGCTCTACTCGCGCTCGCGCAAGCGGGCGGCCTTGCCCCTCAAACCGCGCAGGTAGTAGAGCTTGGCGCGGCGCACGCGCCCGGTACGGATGACGTCGATATGGTCGATCACCGGGGCGTGGAGCGGGAAGATCCTCTCGACGCCGTGGCTGAAGCTGATCTTGCGGACCGTGACCGTCTCGCCCAGGCCGGAGTTCTTGCGGGCCAGGACCGTGCCCTCGAAGGCCTGCAAGCGCTCCTTGTCGCCTTCCTTGATCTTCACGTGCACACGGATCGTGTCGCCGGGACGAAACTCGGGGATGTCGGTCCGCTTGTTCTTGTTTACTACCTTGGTCAACAACGCGTTGCTGCTCATCTCAATCCTTCTCCAATAATTCCGGCCGGTGCCGGCGCGTCTTATCGAGCGCCGCCCGGCGCCGCCATTCTTGAACGGCGGCATGATTTCCTTCTCGCAGGGCCTCCGGCACGGCCCAGCCGCGAAACTCCGCCGGCCGGGTGTAGTGCGGACAGTCCAAAATCCCATCGCCCGCGGCCGTTTCCGAAAACGACTCGAAGACGCTGGACGCTTCGTTGCCCAGCACCCCGGGCAACAGCCGCGCCACCGAATCGACGACCACCAGGGCCGCCGGCTCGCCGCCGCTCAGCACGTAGTCGCCGATGGAAAGCTCCTCGTCGGCCAGATGCTCGCTCACCCGCTCATCGACGCCTTCGTAGCGCCCGCAGATAAACAGCAGCTCGCCGGCTTCCTTCAGACGCCGCGCCGCGCGCTGGTCGAACCGCTTGCCCTGGGCCGACAGGAGGATCGCTCTCTGCCGCGCCCGGTCCCGCTCGGGCCAAATGGTTTCTACCGCTTCAAAGATCGGTCCCGGCTTCAGCACCATGCCTTCGCCACCCCCGAAGGGGCGGTCGTCCACCGTGCGATGCCGGTCGTGCGTCCAGTCGCGCAGGTCGTGGATGCGGATGTCCAGCACGCCCGCCTCCCTGGCCCGCGCCACCACCCCGTGCTCGAAAGGTCCCCGGAAAAAATCCGGGAACACGGTCAGCACGTGAAAAATCATGGCCGGTTCAAATCCTTCAGCCCTTCCGGAAGCGCGACTTCGATGCGCCGCCGGTGGGGCTCGATGGCCACGCAAATCGAGGCCGCGAAAGGGATCAGCAGCTCCCCGCCTTCGCCCCGCACTTCCAACAGCGGCGGCCCGCCGCATTCCTGCCAGCGCACCACCCGTCCCAGGCTCTCGCCGCTCGGCCGGTCGATCACCTCGCAGCCGATCAACTCGTCCTGGTAATACTCTCCGGGCGGCAGGCTCTCGCGCTCGGAAGCCGGAACGCAGACTTGCTGACCGCGCAACATTTCCGCCTCGGAGATGGAGCCGACACCGGCGAACTTGAAGACCGCCCGGCCGCCATGCCACCAGACCGCTTCGACTTCCGCCGGGCGGCCCGCGGGCATCAACATCACCTTCTTTAACCGGGAGAAACGGTCCGGCCGGTTGCTCAACGACTCGGCCAGAACCTCGCCCCGGATCCCGCGCGGGCGGACCAGCCGGGCGAGGGTGATCCAATCGTCCATTTCCTACTATACACGCTTGGGAAGGCGCGCCCGGCGCCTACTCCAGGATCTCCAGCGTGAAGCGCCGGTTCAGCTTCATCCCGGCGGCGCCCAAAAGCGTGCGAATGGACCTGGCCGTGCGGCCCTGCTTGCCGATCACCTTGCCCAAGTCGCTCGGCGCGACGCGCAGTTCCAGCACGGTTACCTGCTCCCCCTCCACCGCGCGAACCGCCACCTGGTCGGGAATGTCCACCAGAGCCTTCGCGATGTCCTCCACAAGTTGCTTGATTTCCGACATCCCAGTGCGCCTCCTGCTGCCGCCATCATAGCATCCCGACCCTTCGGGATGAGATGGCGGAGGTTAACGTGGGGCCCGGCGTTTACGCCGCCGGCGGCGCGGCCGGGACCGGATTGGCCTTCAGCAGCCGGGCGACGGTGTCCGAAGGCTGAGCCCCGGATTTCATCCAATGGGCGATCCGGTCGTGGTTCAACTGAACCTGGGCCGGGCTGGCCACCGGATTATAGAAACCAACCACTTCAACGGACCGGCTGTTGCGGGCCCGCTCTTTGTCAATCACAACCACCCGGTAGGTGGGCTTTTTCTTGGCGCCAAAGCGCGCCAGGCGAATCATCAACATTGAAACTGCATCTCCTGAATCGGTTCCACATCCACGTTACGGCTGGCCGCCGAAGAACGGCAGCTTGAGCTTGCCCAAGCGCTTCCCCATAAACCCGCCGGAAAAAGTCTTCATCATTTTGCGCGCCTGCGCGTACTGCTTCAGCAACTGGTTCACTTCCTGCACCGACGTGCCGCTGCCGCGGGCGATGCGCCGCCGCCGCGAACCGTTGATGATCATGTGATTGGCGCGCTCCTTGTGCGTCATCGAATCGATGATCGCCACCACACGGGTAAATTCCTTTTCGTCGACCTTGGCGTCCTTGAGTCCTTTGAGGGGGCCGACCTGGGGCATCATGCCCAGAATCGACTCCATCGACCCGAGCTTGCTGAGCTGTTTCAGTTGATCGCGGAAGTCTTGCAGCGTGAACTCGTTGTCGATCAGCTTGCGCTGCATCTCCTCGGCCTTCTTCTGGTCGATGGTCTCTTCCACCTTTTCGATGAAAGAGAGCACATCGCCCATGCCGAGAATCCGCGAAACCACGCGGTCGGGATGGAACGGCTCCAGGGCGTCGAATTTCTCGCCGGTCCCCACGAACTTGAGCGGCTGGCCGGTGACGTGGCGGATCGACAGCGCGCCCCCGCCGCGGGCGTCGCCGTCCATCTTGGTGAGGACCACGCCGGTGATGCCCAACTGCTTGTGAAACTCATCGGCCGACTTGACGGCGTCCTGGCCGGTCATGGCGTCGGCGACGAACAGGATCTCGGTAGGCGCCAGGGTTTCCTTGAGCGAACTCAGTTCCCGCATCAACTGCTCGTCGATGTGGAGCCGGCCGGCGGTGTCCACCAGGACCACGTCTTTGCCGGTCTGCATGGCCTCGCGGCGCGCCCCGCGGGCCAGTTCCACCGGGGTCGTCTCTTCCGCCGAGCCCTCGTAGACGGGCAGCCGGATGTCGCGCGCGATGACGCTCAACTGCTTTCGCGCGGCGGGCCGGTACACGTCCACGGAAACCAGGATCGGGCTGTGCCCGTTCTTGGACAGCCAGCGCGCCAGTTTGCCCGCCGAGGTGGTCTTGCCCGAGCCTTGCAGGCCCACGATCAGCATGACGGTCGGCGGCTCGTTGGCCATGCGCAGCTTGGACTGGTGCGAGCCGAGGATTTTGACCATCTCCTCGCGCACGATTTTGACCACCTGTTGGGAGGGCGAAAGCGCCGTGAGCACCTCGGCGCCCATGGCCTTCAGCTTGACGTTTTCGATGAGCTGCTTGACCACCCGGAAGTGGACGTCGGCCTCCAGCAGCGCCACGCGGATCTCCCGCAGGGCCGCTTCCATGTTCTCGGCCGAGAGTTTTCCTTCGCCGCGCAGGTTCTTGAAAACGCGCTGCAGCTTTTCCGAAAGGTTCTCAAACATGATCGGAGTCCGCGTCGGATCGTCGCCAGGAGGCCAGTCCGGACACACTACCGCTCTACGAGGGCAGTTTCTTCATTATAGAGAGTCGGGGGCGGGGATGTCATCTGGCGGCGGGGC
>JACQZT010000341.1 GCA_016213755.1 Acidobacteriota bacterium
AGGCATGGGGCGCCCCGCCACACGTCGAGAGAAGTTGGCGTTCCGTTGCGCCCGGAAAAATGGCAGCCCCCGCCCGGCTCGCGTCGCTCAATCCGGTGCCGCGAGTTTTTGAAAATTTGACAGCTCCTGAGGGAGCGGTCACACCGGATCAGACGGTCAGAGACCTAGACCGAATGAAACCCGGTTACTTCGGAACGTACTTGGGGCGCACCAGGAACACGTAGGACGCGATCCCCAGAATCAGGAAGACCCAGATGGCCTGCATGGGAGCGTTGTAGCTGCCGGTGGTGTGTTTGAGCCAGCCGGTCAGCAGCGGCGCCACGATGCCGGGCAGGTTGGCGGCGCAGTTCTGCACGCCTACGATGCGGCCCACGGCCGCGCCCGGAATGAGCGTCTGGGTCAGCGCCCAGTAGTTGGCGGTCATCAGCCCCAGGCCGCTGAGCGAGAAGACCGCGAAGAACAGGGCCACGGAGTTGGAGTCCGACAGGGCGCCGACGATCTCCGTCGAGCCGATCAGGAAGCCCGCGATGGTGAAGCCTTTGCGGACCCGCACCGGGTCGCATCCGCGGTCGATCATGCGGTCGGCGGCAAAACCGGCCAGAGTGGCCACCACCGCCATCCCCATGAAGCTGTACATGGTGTACCAGCCCTGGGAGTTCAGCGAAAGGTTGCGCTGCTCGACGAAGTAGGCCGGCATCCAGGTCATGCAGTAATAAACGAAGTACTGGTAGCAGAACGTGCCGATCACGGTGCCCCAGATGACCGGGCTGGCCATCAGGCGCGAAAAGGGGACCGCGGGCGCCGCGGCTTTTCGCACCGCCACTTTCTCCAGGTCGCGGTCGTTGTTCTTCACCAGCAAGAGCCACGGGATGAGCCAGACCAGACACCCGGCGCCCAGAATCACGAACATGTTGCGCCAGCCGTAGGCCAGCATCAGCCAGGTGGCCAGCGGCGCGCCCACGGCGGGCCCGGCCTTGGCCGCCGCCCTGTAGAAACCGACCGCGGAGCCGCGCTGGTTTTCCGCGCAGTTGAAGCGAATCCAGCGCATGCCCGCGGGAGTTACCACCGATTCGCCCATCCCCAGCAGCAGACGCAGCGCGAACAACTGCCGCATCGATCCGGTAAACGCCGTGCCGGCCGAGATCATGCTCCACAACACGAAGCCGAAGGCGAACGGAATCTTCACTCCGTAGCGGTCGACAAACCAGCCGGCCGGAATCTGCAAGACCGCGTAGGACCAGAAGAAGGCCGAGTTCAGGGCGCCGCGACCCTTGTCGCTGAGCGCGAAATGCTGTTTGAAGTCCGGCGAGGCGAGCGAGACCGAGAGGTTCACCCGGTCGAAATAGGCGATCATCATCGCGATGCACAGCAGCCCGATGATGATCCGTCGGCGCGCGGGGGTGATCGCACAGTTCACTGTTTTTCCGGTTTGCGCTTGATCGGACATGGAACTCACGAAGGTATCACAAATTTGCCTTGACCTGCCTCGCGCTGACAAAATAGGGATTCGCGGCAGTTGGGCTGGATCGGGAGCGGATGATATGGACCTTCGGGTACTCGCGTTTGTCCTGGCGGGAGGTAAAGGCACCCGGCTTTATCCATTGACCAAGGAGCGCGCCAAGCCGGCGGTGCCCTTCGGCGGGCGTTATCGCATTGTCGACTTCGTTCTCAGCAACCTGATCAATTCGGGCATCAACTCGATTTACGTCCTGGTCCAGTTCAAAAGCCAGTCGCTGTTGCAGCACCTTGCGGCCGGGTGGGAGTACAGCGGCATCCTGAAGAACCACTTCATCATTCCCGTGCCCGCGCAGATGCGCACGCCGGGAGAGACTTGGTACCGCGGCACGGCGGACGCCATCTACCAGAACATCAACCTGATCGAGCAGACCGACCCGCACCTGGTGGTGATCTTCGGGGCCGACCACATTTACCGGATGAACCTCCGCGAGATGATCGAGTACCACGTGCGGAAGCGTTCCCAGGCCACGGTGGCGGCGATCCCGGTGCGCCAGGAATTGTCGCGCGAGTTCGGCGTCATCGAGGCCTCGCCCGAAGGCGCCATCCTCGGTTTCCACGAGAAGCGCGCCGACGCCCCACCCATGTCCTCGGACCCCGGCCGCGTCTTCGCCTCCATGGGCAACTACGTCTTCTCGACCCAACTGCTGCTCGACGAACTGCACAAGGACGCCGCCAACGAGGATTCCTCGCACGACTTCGGCCGCGACATCCTGCCCGGCCTGGTGGGGCGCCTGCCAATGTTCGCTTACGATTTCCAGACCAACCGGATTCCGGGCGACCCGCTGGATCAGCCGGCCTACTGGCGCGACGTCGGAACCATCGACGCCTACTACGAGGCCAGCATGGACCTGCGCTCGCTGGTTCCGGAGCTGAACCTGTACAACCGGCAGTGGCCGCTGCGCACCGCCGGGCACCAGGATCCGCCGGCCAAGTTCACCTTCGACGACGAGGGCCGGCGAGGCCAGGCGATCGACTCGATTGTATCGGGGGGCGCCATTCTGTCCGGCGGTTCGGTGCGCAACTCGGTCATCGGACGCGCCGTGCGGGTCCACGCGGGCGCGCTGGTGGAAGACTCGATCCTCTTCGACAACGTCGACATCGGCCGCCACGCCAAGGTCCGCCGCGCCATCCTGGACAAGAACGTGAGCGTCCCTCCCCGCGCGACCATCGGCTACGACCTGGACCGCGACCGCATCCATCACCACGTCACCGACTCGGGCATCGTGGTGGTGGAGGGCCGGCGCGGCTCGGTGGAGATCGCCAGCCTGCAGATCTGAGCGGCTAGTAGCGCACGCCGTGCTCGAGGTAGTACTTCATGAGGGTCAGGACTTCGGCCCAACCGGCAACCCGGTTGAGCAGGTCCCGCATCCCCACCGGGCCGTCCTCGTACCCGTACTCGACCAGGCGCACCAGGGTCCCTTCCCCGGTGGGAGTGAAATCCATCTCCACTGTGGTGTCGTAGCCGCCGCTGTCGGCCATCCATTGCCAGACGTAACGCCTGGGGCGGTCGATCTCGATCACCTGGCCGCGGTACTCCCCGGTGTACTTCTGGATTCCCCAGTCCTTCCAGCGGTAGACGATGAGGCCGCCGGGAGTCGGATCGATAGACGAACTGGCGGTGAACCATTCATCCAGACCGCGAGCGGTGGTCAGCGCGTCGAAGACGCGTTCGGGCGCGACCCGAACCAGGGTTTTGAAGTCGACTTTCTCAGGGCGTGTCTTCACCGGAGTTCTCCTGTTCAACCGCCGGCGGAGCGGGGGAAGCCAGGGCGCCGTCCAGGATCCCGGCGATGCGGCGGGTCTTCTCGTCGATGCGCTTCCGCAGGTCGTCCATCTCCCGCTCCAGCGTGCGCGCGCGGTCGGCCAGATGAAGACAGGTGAGGATGGCGGCGCGCATGGAGTCCGGAAGGCCGGAAAGGGACGCCACCCGGGTCATAATCTCGTCCACCTGCGCGGCGAGTTGGAGGATTTCGGAAGGATCGCCCGGGGCCAGCACGGTAAACGCCTGCCCGCCCACCGAGATTCGGACCGGTTTCTTTTCCAGCGTGCCTGTTTCCATCGCGGCCTCTCCCCACCCGGGTTGGACGCGTGCGTTTAGTTCCCGCCGAGAAGCTCGAGCTGGTCCTTCAGCTTCTCGATGCGCGTGCGGACCTGCTTGCGCTCGCTGCGCAGCGATTCCAGCTCCAGGGTCACCCGCTCCAGCCGCTGCTCCGCCTCCGCCGCGCGGCGCGCCAGGGCTTCCTTCTCTTGGCGCAACGCCGAAACCACC
>JACQZT010000334.1 GCA_016213755.1 Acidobacteriota bacterium
AACTTCGATTACGGCGCGGGTGGGTTCGACGACCCGGAAATAAAGCACCGCATTGACCTTCACCGTGACGTTGTCGCGGGTGACCACGTCCTGCGAGGGGACCTCCAGCGTTTCGACGCGCAGCGAGAGGCGCACCATGCGGTCGATGGGGGCGAAAACCAGGATGACGCCGGGGCCTTTAGGACGATCCAGCACGCGGCCGAGGCGAAAGATGACTCCCCGCTCGTACTCGGCCAGGATCTTGATGGAAGACAGCAGATACAGGACGACGATCAGCACCGCGATCGTCGCGAGGTTGAATTCGGGCATGGCCTACTCCTGTGGAGACGGTTCGACTTTGAGTTTGAGTCCCTCGACGGCGATTACGCGGACAGCGGCGCCGCACTCCGCGTGGCGCGTCGAGACGGCATCCCAGTATTCCCCGTGGACGAACACCTTGCCCTCGGGATGCAGCGGCGTGCGGGCGACGCCGGTTTCTCCCAGCATGCCGTCGGCGCCGGTGACGACCTTGCTGGCGCGGGCGCGCAATACCAGGGAGAGAAGGAAAATGGTGATGGCGGCAAACGGCACGGTGACGGCGACGGCGGTGGACAGCCGGATGCGCAGCTCCGGCGGCCCCTCCACCAGCAGCAGCGCGCCCAGGACCATGGCCACCGCGCCTCCGGCGCCCAGAATTCCGTGCGAGGCGACCTTGGCTTCGAGCACGAACAGGGCCAGGGCCAGGACCAGCAGGGCGACGCCGCCGGCGTTGATGGGCAGCACCGAGAGCGCGGCCAGGCCGAGCAGGGCCAGGATGGCGCCGGCCACGCCGGGAGCGATCAGGCCCGGATGGGTGAATTCGATGTACAGTCCCAGCGCGCCCAGAATGAGGAGCACAAAGGCGAGGTTGGGGTCGGCGATGGCCGAGACGATCGTTTCCCGGATGGTGAGCTGGTATTCGGCGACGGAAGCGCCGGTGGTGCGCAGGGTCTGCTTGCGTCCGTCGAAGCGGGTGATTTCACGCCCGTCGAGCTGGCGCAACAGGTCGTTCTGGTCGCGTGCGACGATTTCGATGAGCCGGTTTTTCAAGGCCTCGTCGTCGGTGAAGGAGCGCGACTCCAGCACCGTTTTCTCGGCCAGTTCGGCGTTGCGTCCGCGCTTGGACACCACGCTGCGGAGCGATGCGGCGGCGTCGTTTTCCACCTTCCGGCGCATGACCGGGTCCATCTGGTTGCCGATCAGGAGCACCGGCGAGGCCGCTCCGGTATTGGTGCCGGGCGCCATGGCGGCGATGTCGCCGGCCTGCAGCAGAAAGAAGCCCGCCGAGGCGGCCCGCCCGCCGCTGGGCGCCACATAGGCGACCACCGGGACCGGGGAGGCGACCAGGCGCTCGACGATCAGGCGGGTGGCGTCCATCAGGCCGCCGGGCGTGTTCAGGCGCAGCAGAAGCAACGCCGCTTCCTGGCGCTGCGCCTGGGCGATGGCGTGGGTGACGATTTCGACCGTGACCGGATGAACCATGCCGTCCACCGTGACGGCCACCACGGGGCCCGCCCGAGCGGGCGCCAAACCCAGCAGCGCGAATACGAAGCCTGCGCACCACGCCTTCATTCGCCCCCACTATAACACCGAAAAAACCGGGACAGGCAGCACTTTCCCACTTTCGCGGATCGGAAAGTGGGAAAGTGCCGCCTGTCCCGGTTTCTAGACGCTGACTACGGGGCAGGGGGATTGGCGGATGATGGCGTAGGCGTTGGTGCGCAGGCGGCCGAAGACGCCGGCGGCTGAGCCGCGCCCAATGACGAGCAGTTCGGCCGGCAGACGCCGGGCCAGGTCGCAGACCAGGTGGGGCGCGTCGCCGGTGCGCACCTCGACGCCGGCCTCCACCCCCAGCGTGCGCTTCAGGGCCTCGATCTCGTCGCGCGCCCTCTCGGTGATCTGCCGCGCCCAGTCTTCCCCGGCGGCAGCGTTGAGGGGCGGCTCGCCGCACATGGCCGCGTGCACGATGGTGAGCCGCGCGCCGTACTCGGCGGCCAGGGCCGCCGCCCAGCGCAGCGCACGCGGGCTCTGCGGGCCCAGGTCGACAGCGCACAGGATGTTGCCGAACCGGATGGCGTCCACCGGCGGCGCCTGTTCCAAATGGATGCCGGTCCAGACCGGGCAGTCGGCGTCGTGCAGGACCTTGGCCGTGACCGAGCCGAGGATGAAGCGGCGGAAGGGTCCGTAGCCGTGGGTCGGCAGGACGATGGCGCCGGCCTGCTCGGCGTGGGCGAACTCGACGATCTTGCGGGCCGGATCGCCTTCCAGCACCAGGCGCCGGGTGCGGATGCGGGCCATCTCCGGGGTCCGGAACTCGTCGAGCTCCAGGCGCACCTGCTTGGCCCGGGCGGCGAACAGTTCGTTGAGCATGGTGCCGCCCACCTCCAGCGCGCTGAACTCGTAATGCGGCGGCGGAAGCACGTGCAGGATCAGGACTTCGGAGTCGAAGCGCGCGGCCAGCGCCTCCACATAGCGGGCTGCGCCCAGGCTGCGTTCCGAGAAATCCACGGGCAGGACAATCTTGGCCAGCGAGAACATGAGAATCGCCTCCGCTGAAACTATATCAGGGGAACGCCCGCGGGGGAAGAGCGATTTTGAGGCTGTGCTAAACTCGGTCCCAGTGGGGAGAGTGGAGCCGAAGTTGGCGCTGGGCATTCTGGTTCTGTGCTGGGCCTTGTACGGGCTGGGCTTCGTGTGGCAGCACCTTCGGGTGCGGCGCCGCCGGGCGGCGGAAGGGAAGACTTCCCGGCGCCTGTTCCTGGCCCGGGCTTCCGACTGCGGCCTGCTGCTCGAAGCAGCGGGACTGGGGCTGGTCTGGACGTTCCGCCGGCCGCATCCGGACGGGATTCCGGGAGGGCTCCTGCTGGCGGCGCTGGCGCTGGCCGCGATTTCCATCGGCTTTGGCTGGGCCGCCCTGCGCCGCCTGGGACAGCAGTGGCGCATCCGGGCGGTGGTGACCGACGACCATGAGCTGATTACGAGCGGACCCTACGCGCTGGTGCGGCACCCCATCTACGCCTCGCTTGCGGGAATGCTGCTGGCGACCGGCACGCTGCTGGCCGAAGGGTGGGCCCTGGCTCTCGGCCTGGCGATCTTTCTTGCCGGAACGGAGATCCGCGTGCGAGCCGAAGACCGGGTCCTGGCGCGGCGGTTTCCCTTGACTTTCGCCGCGTACCGGCGCAGCGTGCCGGCCTATCTCCCCTTTCTTCGTTAGGAGCCGCGCGGGCGCTCGTGTATAATGTAAGTTAGGTCGAACATGGCGAGTGGGCGAAAGCCCACTTTTTTGTTGCCGGCCGGCGCCCGGAGAGCCAGGGGCGTGGTAAGCGGGATGAGCCCGGGAAAGCAAGCCATAATCGAGCAAGTGACGGCCATCGCCGAACGCGTGGGCCGGAGCGAGGGTATTGAGATCGTGGATGTCGAACTGCTGGGCGGCGGCGGGGCGCGGTTGTTACGGATTCTCATCGACTGCCCGGACGGAGTCTCTCACCAGCACTGCGAGTTGATCTCCCGGCAGGTGGGCGCCATCCTGGATGTGGAAGATACGATCCCGGGCGGGTCGTATCACCTGGAAGTCAGCTCCCCTGGTGTGGAACGCAAGCTGAGCAAAGCGAAGGATTTTGAGCGCTTTGCCGGCCGGGAGGCGCGGGTGGTCCTGCGCCAGCCAGTCGAGGACCGGAAACGTTGGGAAGGGAAACTGGCCGGTTGCGACGGGAACGTCGTGACTCTGGAGCCGGCTCCCGGACGGCAGATCCGGTTCGACCTGGGCCTGGTCGAGAAGGCCAACCTGAAGTTCGAGTGGTAATCTCCAGGCAGACTGAAGCGAGGGAATTGGTTTGGCAACTATCTATCAGTCCATCGAGATCCTGAGCAAGGAGAAGGGCATCGATCCGCAAATCGTGCTCGATGCGGTGAAGGACGCCATGCTGGTGGCGGCCCGCAAGCACTACCGCACGACCGAAGACCTGGTGGCGGAACTGGACGAACGCACGGGCGGCCTGCGCATCTACGCCGTCAAACGCATCGTCGCCGCGGTGGAAGACCCGGTGATGCAGATCGGCCTGGAGGAGGCGCTTTCCATCGATCCGCAAGCCCAGGTGGACGGCGAAATCCGCTTCGAGAAGGACACCGACGCGCTGGGCCGCATTTCGGCGCAAACGGCCAAACAGGTAATTCTGCAAAAGGTTCGCGAGGCGGAACGGGAAACCATTTACGCGGAGTTCTCCGGGCGCGTGGGCGAACTGGTGAACTGCGCCATCAAGCGCATCGAGGGTCAGGACCTGGTGGTGGACATGGGCAAGACCGAGGCCCGGCTGACCAAAAAAGAGCAGTCCCGGCTGGAGAGCTTCAGCGTCGGGGAGCGTATCCGCTGCGTCATCAAGAGCGTCGAGAGAGCGGGCAAGAACGCGGGCGTGATCCTGTCGCGGGCCGCGCCGGAATTCGTGCAGCGGCTGTTCGAGCAGGAAGTGCCGGAGATTTACGACAACACGGTGATCATCAAGGCCTGCGCGCGGGAGGCCGGCGAGCGCACCAAGATCGCCGTGCAGAGCCGCGACCGCGACGTGGACAGCGTGGGCGCCTGCGTGGGCATGAAGGGCATGCGGGTGCAGTCCATCATCCGCGAGCTGCGGGGCGAGAAGATCGACATTATCGAGTACTCGGACGACCCGGTGGTTTTCGCCACCCACGCGTTGAGCCCCGCCAAGATCAGCCGCGTGAGCGTGGTCGATGCCGTCGAGAAGCACATGGAAGTGATTGTCGACGACACGCAGTTGTCTCTGGCTATCGGCAAGAAAGGCCAGAACGTGCGCCTGGCGGCCAAGCTGCTGGGCTGGAAAGTGGACATCAAGAGCGAAGAGGAAAAGCGCCAGGAAGTGGAGTCGGCGATGGCGCTGGTGGTGCCGGGCGCGCCGGTGTCGGTGCTGATCGACCAGGGGCTGCCGGAGAACGTGGTCGAGAAGCTATTTGCAGCCGGCGTGGGCACGGTGGAAAAGCTCGGCGGAATGACGCCGGAGCAGTTGGAAGAGATCCCGGACATCGACCCGGAGCGGGTGCAGAGCATTCAGACGGCCGTGAACGCCTACTACCTCCAGTTCGAAGGCTCGGTGGAAGGCGCCGAGGGCGACGCTCCCGCGGAGCCGGTGGAAGAGCCGGCGGCTTCGGTCGCGGCCGAAGCCGGCCCGCCCGCGGAAAGTGCCGGATCGGGTGAATCTGATACGATGAAGGACTCAGCCTGAAAGCCGGGAGCCAACCAGCGTGATAAGTGTGCGGCTGTGGTGCTGTGGAGCCCGGAAACCGCGATGCGAGCCTGACCGGGCGTCGTATCGCGACGAAAGCGCGGTGCGCTATTGACTATGAGCAAGATTCGAATCAACGAGCTGGCCCGCGAACTCGAGGTCAAGCCTAACAAAATCCTCGATGCGCTGCCGGAGCTGGGTGTCGTTGACAAGAAGACTCACTCCAGTTCGCTGGACGACGATGTCGCCGACCTGGTGCGGCGGCATTTTGGCGTGGAGGTAGTGACGCGCCCGGCGCCGGAAGCGGAGCCGGACACGCCCTCGCCGGCGCCCCAGCCGGGCGCCGAAACCAAACCGGGGCGGACGCACGCCGCCGGTTCCACCGCGTCCGCCGCGGTGGAAGAAGTCGCCGAAGAATTCCCGCACGCGGCCGAGACTCCATCGAAAGCAACCCCAACTTTGACACCCGCTGCCGTCGAATTACCGCCGCGCCGCCACGCGCCGCAGCCGTTGCGTCCTCCATTGGCAACGGGACGTCCCGTTTCCGCGGAGGCCCCCCCGGCCCCCGTTGCCCCCGCGGCGGCCGCCCCGCCGGTCCCCGTGGCCGAAGCGCCGGCCGTCGTTACCCCCGCCAAGGGCGTATCGATCCCGGTGAAACCGCTGCCGGCGCCTAAACCGGGACAGATTCTTACCGGTCCGAGACAGCCGTTCCCTGCCGCAGGGGGCGAAGCGCGCGGGGCGGCCCCGGCCGCGC
>JACQZT010000340.1 GCA_016213755.1 Acidobacteriota bacterium
ACCCCGGATACCGCGAGAAGTTTGCGGAGAACCTGAAACGGGAGTTGCCGCGCATCCCCTTCGCCCCGGATTTCCGCGCCTTCGCCGAGGCCGGAAAGGAACTGGCCCGGCTGCACGTCGAGTACGAACAGCTCGATCCCTGGCCGCTGAAGTTTGTCGAGAACCGGGCCGAGCCGTTGAGCTACGAGGTCCGCGACAAGATGCGGCTGTCGAAGGACAAGACCGCGCTTCAGGTGAACTCGTCGCTGACGCTGGCCGGCATTCCGCCCGAGGTTTACGAGTACCGTCTCGGGAACCGCTCGGCGTTCGAATGGGTGGTGGATCAGTATCAGGTCTGCGAAGACCCGCGCTCGGGCATCCGTTCCGACCCGAACCGTCCGGACGACCCGGAATACATCGTCCGCCTGGCCGGTCAAGTCGTGCGCGTCAGCCTCGAAACCGTGCGACTGGTCCGCTCGCTGCCCGAAAACTTCTCGAGATAACCATTCGCGTGTATTCGCGTTCATTCGCGGCCAATTCCCTGAGAACCCCCAGGTGTCCACGGCACTTCGGTGAAGGAAGGATTATTATTTGGCCGCGAATGAGCGCGAATCGATTTGCATCATTCGCGGCCCGCCCGATGCACGTAAGTCTCTGGAATCAAGCGGTTTCCCACTCGCCGGCAAGGTCGAAATGGACAATCTCGCCTCCGTGTTCCCGCAGTTCCTCTAACGCACGCGGACACTCGGCCCGGAAAACGCTCACCGGCATGGTACGGGTTGCCGCTCCCATAATTACATCACTTCCGGCAGCAAAATCACCAGCTCGAGCTGCGGGTTGGGGAAGTCGCCCGGGACGTAGGCCGCCAGGTTGCGGGCGCGGCCGATGGCTTCCCAGGCGACGCCGGACTGGCTGAGGCTGAAGTACTGGCTGTTGAGCTTGACGGGAATCGAACTGGGCGGCTTGGGCGTGTGGATCATGGTCACGCCGGGCAGGGCCTGCCGCACCAGGTGCTCGATGTGGTCAGCCGAGCAGGTTTTGATCAGGAAGGGGGCCTTGCTGATGAGGTCCGCCTCGCTCACGTCGGCGCTCACGGCCAGGTACAGTTTGGTGTTTCGGAGATACTTCTCGTCGGCCAGGGCCGTGCCGTAGATGTGCGGCTGCACGTACTTGAGCGGCAGCGAGACGAAGTTGCTCGGCACCACGGTTTCCAGCAGCGTGCGCACTTTCTCGTCCAGGTCGGTGAAACACGGCGACAGGTCGTCGTGGTCGTAGGTGGGCAGGTCGCGGGGATGCACTTTCAGGGCGAAGGTGGTCAGCGCCCCGGCCAGGGAAAGCATGCACTCGTAGAACGCCACGGGATGGCCGCGCCGGGTTTCGAACAGGTGCTGGAAGAGAGGAAAGTGCGTGTTGATGGTGTACAGCAGCCAGAAGTTGGCGATGTCCGAGGTTCCGAATTCCGCCAGGCTCAAGTTCTTCTGCCGCCGCGCGCCGGCCAGTTGGCTGCTCTTGGCGGCCAGGATCTCGACCAGGCGGCGGGCGATGGCCACCAGGTAGTCGCTGGCGCTGAAATTCAGCAGCGGCGGCACGAAAGCGGGATCCAGTTCGAACAAGCCGGCCGGGCTGCGCTTGACCCGCGCCACGTGCAGCGACGAGCAAGTCTGGCGCGACTCGCCCTCTACCAGGAAACGGAAGTTCTTGCGCGCCACCTGCACGGGTTTCTCGGTCTTGCCGGTATTCTCGTCGCGCAGCATGGTGACTTCGGTGAGAAAGCGGGTGTCGGCGTCGGCGTCCGGCAGCGCCACGTTGAGCCCGCGGTCGCGGTAGTGCGGCACCGCCAGGTAGACCTCCATGGTCTCCTGCTCCGGTTCGACGAACTCCTGCAAGGGCTTGGGCGCCGGGGACGGGTCGCAGTTGGGGATGTCGAAAAGCATCCCGTCGGGAAAGATGCCCGAAGCCTGCGACACCGCGAAGTAGCCCGCCGCCAGCGCCTCGTGATCCACGCGCAGCTCGCGAAACCCCCAGGGAGCATACGATAGCGACTCCAGGTGGAATTGCAGCGTGCTTTCCAGATAGCGATCTTGGCTCTGGAGATACTGGGGGTTCAGAAATGTCCCCTTCATCCAGATGACCGGCTGCAAGCGCCTCATGGTTCCTCACTCGACGTTAGCAGATGCGTTAGGTCTTGTGGCGGTCATAGTCGAACGGCTCGTTCACCAGGTGCAAATACGGCTCGCCGTCTTTCTGCAAGTAATACGTCTTCAGCGGCGTGCGCTGGAAATCGGTCAGTTTGCGCGGCACGGCGGCGCCGTCGATCCATTCGTAGACCGCGACGTCCCAGGGGTTGAACGTGTCGCTCAGCCCGCGCTCCTTGGCGATGCGGTAGAGATGGACGTTGCCCGGCTCGTGCCCGCCCAGCCACAGCCCCACCAGGTCCAGCCGCCACTTGTCCTGGCCGAACATCACCAGGTTGGTCAGGTAGTCGTCGCCCACGCCGAAGCCGTCCCCATCGCGGCCGTAAATGCCTTCGATGATGGACAGGCCGGTTTTGAGGACGCTCTGGTTGTCGCAGGTCTTGTGGGCCCAGATCTCCTGAGCGATGGGGCCAAGCTGCGCCCGGCTGTCGTAGCGCGAGTAGCCCAGCCGGCGGTGATTCTCAAAGTAGCGGTTGACCCGCTCTTCGACCTGGGGGGCGATGTCCGGCTTCATCCAGTCGGAAACGCCCGTCACCATGCTCCAGCCCGCGCAAAAGCGGACGAAGGGCATCACCACCAGGCCCTGCTCGTTCTTGACCGCCTGGGTGAGGCACATGCCGTGCGCCTTCCATTTGGCGATGTTGAGCAGCCAGGTGTTGGGTTCGTTGACCGGCGCGTAGTGCGGAATGCGCGCGTAGACCACCGCGCCGGGAACCTTGCTCCAGGTCATCTGGTAGCCGTCGCGGAAATTGCGCGCCCGCCGCTCGGGCTCGATCATCTCCACGCCGTGCCGGTCGTTGATATCGACCCAGCCGCGGAGCGCCCACTGATGGTACGCGTTGGCCTCGACGAAGTGGAACTTCCGCAGGCCAAGCTCCTTGAGTCCCATCAGCAGGCCCTCGTAGAACTGGGGGTCGGTACCCGCGCCCCAGGTTTCCACCTCGGGGCGATTCCGGCTGCGGACCACGGTGGGGTTGGGCTTCAGAACGATGCGGTGGGAAATGGGAATGCCCGGCGCCGCCGAGGGAACGAAGATCTCCCGCGCCAGCTTCAAACCCGCTTGCAGCTTGGCCGCGGCATCGGTCTTCGAGGGCACCCGCGTGCGGCACACGAAAACCGCCTTGGGGTGGGCTTCGATGAAGGGATCGAGCGAGAAGTAGTCGCGCGGCAATCCCGGCGTCGCCGCGGCGAGGCCGCGCAGGAGATCGCGTCGGCTCAATTGCATGGGCGCCTCCCTGGTGCTGATCTCAGTTTAGCTCAGGGTCGCCAGCGCCACGCGCCCCATCTCGGGAATGCGGATCTCGGTGAGCGGGCCGCGCCGCGCCGGCGTCAGGTCGGCCGGCGCGGCTTCGGGCCGCTCCAGGCGCACGCGCTGGAAGTGCCCCTGCACGTGCACCGCCGTCTCGAAGCGCTGCCCCGATCCGTAGTTGATCAGGACCAGCCCCGCGCGGGTCAGCAGCGGAAGCATGGCGGGCGCGCGGAACAGGCGCACGGCGCGCGTCTTGTGCGTCACCAGGTCGATGACGTCCAAGGCGAAGTCGCTGGGGTCCTCGATGGGGTTCTTATACGCCACCACCTGCCCCTTGCCCAGCCGGTAGAAGTCGCGGTCTTCCTCCTCCCGCGCCGGCTTCAGTCCGGCG
Organism: Acidobacteriota bacterium; assembly: GCA_016213755.1. Taxonomy (GTDB): domain Bacteria; phylum Acidobacteriota; class Terriglobia; order Bryobacterales; family Bryobacteraceae; genus JACQZT01. Next base: position 3,815 of record JACQZT010000340.1, read on the forward strand.
ACGCGCCACCAGGCGCCCTGGCCGGGCGCGTCCACCACCACCGTCGCCCCCTCGCCGGCATGACTCAGAATCCGGCCGCGCGCGGCCGCGCCCGGTGTGCCGATCGAGGCGGCCACCAAGGCCAGAATCCGCCCCGGCGCGGGCGGCGGCGGCTCGGCGGCCCAAGCCAGGTTCGGCGAGACGGCGTGGCGAAACATCAGGTTGGCCAGTTCGGCCGACTCCGTGCCGGGCGCCACCAGCGCGGTCACGATTGGTACGACCGGCTGGCGAAGGCGCTCCACGTTTTGCCGCAGCCACGCCGCCGTGCGGGTCAGTTGCGACCACGCCGCCACCGCCTTTTCGTCTCCGGCGGCGAGCGCCGCGCGGTAGCGCGTCTCCGGCGCCAGCAGGCAGTTGCCGCCCGAAGCCCAGGCGTCCACCAGCGCCAGTTCCAGCGAATCGAAGGAAACCACACGCTCTTTGCCCACTCCGGCTTTCTCGTCGGGCAGATAGCCGAGCACCGCCGGCCGGGCGGGCGCGATCGCTCTCAGGCACCCAATCCAGTAACCATTGGCGTCCACCCACGGCTGCCCGCTGGCGCTGGCCACCTCTTCGTCCCGGCGCCCGCCGCCGCCGCGCGTCACGCCGGGCCACAAGCCCTCGGCCAGCACCACCGGGGAACCGGCTCGCGCCCGCCCCGCCTCCTTCCAACTCAGGAATTGAAGCTGGCTCGCGCGCACAGGCTCGAGTCCGAGTTTCCGGCAGGCGTCTTCCTGCGCCGGTTCCGGCGCGGTGAAAACCACCGCCGAGGCGCCCGCCTCGCGAAACCGGGCCAGCAGGCGGCTGTCGGCGCCGTCGCCGCGGAAGAAAATGTCGCGCCCATAGTCAACGGCCATGTGCATATCGTACTTTAGGTTGCGAAATCGTGCCCGGCGCGTCATCATGAAATGCTCATGCTGGGAGCGAGGTGGCTGGCCGGGTTGGTCTTCGTCGTGGCCCTGGCGCTGTTCGGCTTGCGGGTGGAGCAGGCCGGCATTGCGTATGGGTGGGTGGACCCGGTGGGCCGCATCGCGGCCCAGGACGAGGCGCTCTACAGCCACACCGCGCTGCGCATGGCGCGCCACGGCGAGTGGCTCACGCCGCGCTTCCT
>JACQZT010000342.1 GCA_016213755.1 Acidobacteriota bacterium
AAGATTCGATGATCTCCATTCGCGGGTCGAAATCGCCGCAGACGAAGGGCGCGCAAATCGCCTTCACCTCCGGCAGGGCGTTGCCGAGCTGGATGATGCCGGCTTGATCCTGGCGGGTGGGCGCGCGGTAAGCGCCCGACGGATAGTCGTACAGCGCCGGCGCCCCGAAGCCGAAGTCAACGCACCACTCGTCGGGCCGGGCAACGTCTTCGGCCGGCAGTTCCCGGCAGAAGGGGTACCACAGCGACGAACGGACCATGCGGTACCGCCCGCGCTGGGCGGCCATCTGCTTCTCGACCAGATGGGGTTTGAACCAGGCGCGGTTGCGGGCGAAGTCCACTTTCGAGCCGGCGTCCGCGAGCGCCCGCAACAGAAAGGGCGCGCGGATTTGCAGACCGGTGGTCTCCAGGACTCGCAGGGCGCCCTCATGCACGCGCTCCATCTGCTCGTTCTCGATAACCCGCAGCAGACCCTTCACGGCTCACTCCAGCGGCAGACGCACCGGCCGGCCCTCGGCGGCCGAGAGGTCCGCCGCCAGGCAGATCTCGTGCGTTTTGACGGTGTCCGCCACGCTGGCGTGCGATTCCGTGCCGGTCAGGATGCACTCGACGAAGTGGTCAGCTTCGGCCTGGAATGGATGGTGAGTGACATCGCCGGAATCCGGCAGAACGGCCGGCACGGTGGCCCAGCCATTCTGCCCCGGCCAACTGGTGGTGAAAAGTTGGTTGTTGCGGATGGTGCCCCGTTCGCCGAAGAGCTGCACGGTAAAGGTGTACGGCATGCGGCATTCGACCAGCGATGCGACCTTGCCCATGGCGCCGCCGGCGAAGCGGACGATGGCCACGATGTTGGGGTCGTATTCGTATTGCAGGGGATTGGATTTGCTGGTGTTGGAGTAGGCGGTGACCTCCACCGCTTCGTCGCGCATCAGCCAGCGCAAACCATCCACGGCGTGGCAGCCGGCCATGAGCAGAGAACTCCCGCCCGTCTGCCTGCTAATCAGCCATTTCCAGGAGGCGTACCACGGCCCGATGCCGTGAAAGTAATCGACCTCGGCATAGAAGACGTCGCCGATCAGTCTCTGGTCCAGCATGGCCCGGATGTTGGCGAACATCGGATTCCAGCGCAGCACGAAACTGGTGATGCTCTTCACGCCCGCCGCCCGGATCGCCTGATCGAGGGAGCGAAGGCCGGCCAGCGTGAGGGCCACCGGCTTCTCGACCAGCACGTGCTTGCCGGCGCGCGCGCAGGCGATCCCCTGTTCGGCATGCTGGTCGTGCGGCATGCAGATGGCGACGATGTCGATCGCTTCTTCTCTGAGCATCTCGGCTGGATCGTCGAACGCGGCGCAGCCGCTCAATCCATGCTCGGCGGCTTTGGCGGCGGCCCGCGCCCGGTCCCGGCTGCAAATGGCGGCCACCTCGCAGTGGACGTTCTTCCGGAACGCCTTGATGTACTCGTTGGAAACCCAACCGGTTCCGATCAGGCCCACGCCAAGTTCTCTCATTGCGCTTATCCTGCCAGAGCGAGAATCCTGTCGACGGCGCGCGAGATCTTCAGAAGCCGATCCGGGTCCTTGGGATCCTGGGTGGCTTCGACGGAAAGAAATCCAGAATAGCCGATCTTACCAAGACACGCCATCACTTCCTTGAAGTCCACGTCGCCCTCCAGCAGGTCGACGAAGCGCCCCTGTTCGCTCCGGGCCGAGAGCTTGTAGTCCTTCAGGTGCACGCGCGCGATCCGCTTTCCCAGAGTCATGATCCAGTCCTGCGGATAGCCGTACTGCATGGGGTTGGCCACGTCGAAGTGAACCTTGACCCAAGGGCTTTGGAACTGGTCGACGAAGCTGCGCATCTCGATCGGGCTCACCAGGAATTTGCTCCAGAGATTCTCCGGGCCGATGACGACCCGGGCTTCGGCCGCCCGCGGGATGACCTTCCGGAATTCGGCCGTCGAACGGTCCCACGAATCCTGGTATCCCACCTGAAACTTGGCCCCCGATCCCAGCCGGCCCGGCACCAGCAACAGCGGGCAGCGATCTAGATAGGTCGAGATCTCGATGGCTTTCTCGATGGCCGCCACGCCCTTGGCGCGCACATCGGGCGAAGGGTCGTTCAGCGGGTTGGCATTCAGGCCCTCGGCCACGTACATGCTCACGATGGTCACGCCGGCCTTGCGGGCATCGTCGGCCAGGCGCTTCAACTGGTCGGGCGGTGAAGAGAGCTTGACTTCGTCCCCCAGTTGGATGTCCAGGCCTTCAAAGCCCGCGTTGCGGAGCTGCCGGAAGCACTCGACGTAGGGCATCGTCTTGGGAAATCCCATGCACCAGAAGCCCTTCCGGTATCTGGGCGCGGGCGATGGGGCGAGCGCGCCGCCCGACGCGCTCAGAAGGAGTTCCCTGCGGTTCAGAGGTTGCATGCGATCTTCTCTCCCTTCCGTCTTCTCGACTCGAGCATGAGCAGCGCGAGCTTTACGGAGCGGGCGGACGCTTCCGGCGGGCACAACTCGGGCCGGGCGCCCGTCCGGCAGCACTCCAGGAAGTACTCGATCTCGGCCTGGTAACAGTCTTTGTCGCTCAACTCGGGCGTCTGCGACTCGCCGTTGGAGCGGTAGAGCGCCAGCGGCCGGCCGGCCGAACTGTATTCCGCCACGCCGCCATCGCCAACCACGGTGAACTCCATCGAAAACGGATAGGCGCCCAGATGGTGCCAGCCGCCCGTGATGGCGACGCAGCCGATCTCCGGGTATTCAAACTGCGCCAGGATGTTGTCGATCCCGTGCGCCATGTCTTCATGCCCGATCGCCGAGACCGCCGCCGGCGCTCCGAACAGGTGCAGGCACATATCCACATCGTGAATCAGCAGGTCGAAGATGCCGCCGCCGCTCTTGGAGGAATCGAACTCCCACGGGCCCCATCCCGGCACGGCGCAGCGGCGGCGGAAGAACGCCGAGCGGACCGCGCCCAGGCTGCCGTCCCGCAGGCAGCCTTCGAGCGCCTGGTAGGCTGGCAGAAAACGCAAGACCTGCGCGACCATCAGGATCCGCCCCTGCCTTTCGGCTTCGGCGACCATTCCATCGCAAGCCGCGCCGCCCAGCGCCATGGGTTTTTCGACCAGCACGTGCTTGCCCGCCCGCAGCAACTGGAGCGTCACGGGAGCGTGGAGGTGGGTTGGCAGGCACACATCGACCGCCTCCACACTGGGATCGTCGGCCATCTCTTCCACCGACCGGTACCGGCTGACCTGGGAGAAATCCATCGTCTGCGCCGGGCCGCCGATGTTGCCCTGAATCCCGCTCAGGTCGCCGGAAAGCCGCTTCTCATCCAGGTCCATCACCGCGGCGAGTTGCGCGCCGGGGATATTGGCCAGGGCTTTCAAATGCGTCGAGCCCATGAATCCGAGTCCAATCACGCCGATTCTCATAGCGTGGCCATGCTATCACTCGAAGCAG
>JACQZT010000339.1 GCA_016213755.1 Acidobacteriota bacterium
CACGCCCGTATGGCCGCTGTCGCTGTGGACGCGCACCCATACCCAATGCGGCCAGAAGGGAGCCGCTTCGCGCGACTTCCAGTAGATGGTGTCGATGCGCGTGATCTTCATCCCGCGCGCGGCGCCGGCGAGCGGCAGGATAGAAGCAAGAAATGCGCGACGATGCATGGCATCCTCCTTATGGAACCCGCTCGATCAGCACCGACGCCGAGTCGAAATCCCCGCCCAGGCGGAAGTTCAAACCGCGGTGCATCAGGTACGCGCCGCTCACCGTGCGCGCGCGCTCCGCCAACTGCTTCTCGTCGAGCGGCGTCAGCTTGTACAGCGCGTTCTCGTCGAGACCCCGCAGGTACACCGGCGGAGCGTTGTAGCGGAACTGCTGCGCATGCAAAAAAGCGAACAGGACCGCCTGCCGGCCGTCGCTGGAGACGTACTGGTTCGCGGTGAGATTCTCCGTGCGCGGCGAGCTCAGCCGGTACAGGCTGCCCTGCTGCACGGTGGCGCGAATCCGCTTGTAGTAGGCCACCATCCTGCTCGCCAGGTCAAAATCGGACGGCGACCAGTGATTCAGGTTGGCGCCGATGCCCACCGAGCCCATCATCGAAACCAGGAAGCGGTACTTGAGCGGCGTCGAGCGTCCGTTCATGTTGGGCACGTCGGTGATCCAATCCATCATGACCTTGGGCGTGTACGCGTACGAGAAACCGTCCTGAATCGTCAGCCGGTCGAAGGCTTCGGTGTTGTCCGAGGTCCACACCTGGTCGACGCGGCGCAGGATGCCGAGGTCCACGCGCCCGCCGCCGCCCGAACAGGCTTCGATCTCCAGTTTCGGGTGCTTGGCCCGCAGCCGGTCGAAGATTTCGTAGACGTTGGTGACGTACTTCACCCAGATCTTCCTCTGCTCGGGCGCCGGCAACTGGGGCCAGCCAGGCTCGGTGAAATGCCGGTTCATGTCCCACTTGATAAAGGCGATGTTGTTTTCGGCCAGCAGCTTGTCGAGCAGCGCGAAGATGAACTCCTTCACGTCGTCGCGCGCCATGTTCAGGATCAACTGGTTGCGCCCCTCGGTGCGCGGGCGGCCGGGAAAGTGGATAGCCCAATCCGGGTGCTGGCGGTAGAGATCGCTGTCCGGGTTCACCATTTCGGGTTCCACCCACAGACCGAACTTCATGCCCAGCCCGTTCACGTGGTCGATAAGCGCCTTCAAACCGTTGGGGAATTTCTTCGGGTTGACGAACCAGTCGCCCAGCCCCGCGCGGTCGTGGTCGCGCGCGCCGAACCAGCCGTCGTCCATCACGAACAGCTCGACGCCGATCTTGGCCGCTTTGTCCGCCAGCGCCTTCTGGCCCGCTTCGTCGACCTGGAAGGTGGTCGCCTCCCAGGAGTTGTAAAGCACGGGGCGGACTTTGGGCGCGGCGCGGTCGGGCAGGATCTCCTCGCGCTGGAAGCGGTGCATGCGGCGCGAAGCGTCGCCGAAACCCTCCTCGGTGTAGCCGGCGTAGAACACCGGCGTCTCGAGCTGCTCGCCGGGCTTGAGCGGGTAAGCGAAGTCGAAATCGTTGTAGCCGCCGGTGAGGCGCGTCTGCTGGTTGGGCGTCTGCTCGACGACGAACTTCCAGTTGCCGCTCCAGGCCAGCGCGCCGAACCATACCCGCCCGCGCTCTTGGCTCGCCTCGCCGTCGGCGTCGATGGCGAACCAGGGGTTGGCCTGGTGCGAGGTGTTGCCCCGCCGGCTCTCGATCACCTTCTTGCCGGGCGCGATGTTCTCCTGGACCAACTGCGTTTCGCCGGCCCAACGCCCCGCCAGGTGGCTCAGGCGGTAGTCCCCGCCGTTGGGCAGGTGCCAGACGGCGGATTGGGCGCTCTCGATAACGACGCTTTGTTTGGTCTGGTTGCGAATCACCGCGTGGCGGGCGATGAGGCCGTGTCGCGCGTACACGCGGTAGATCAGGTCGGCGAACAGGCCGGTTTGGATGTCGCGCAGCGTCACGCGCAACTGGTCGCCGCGTACCTCGTGGGACTGGTACTTCAGAACTGCGTCGCGCACACCGTCGGCCAGCGTCACTCTGAGACACGGCTCGCCGTAACGCATGCCGCCCCAGGCCGGGTATTCCTCGCTGGTCATGCCCTCGCGCGATTCGAACGCAAAGGCCGCGGCGGCGCGCGCGGGCGCGAAATCCTCGGGGCGCGTCAGCTTCCCGCCCCAGTAAACATGTTGCAGATAGCCGAGATCGTTCACGCCGAGCACGTAGGAGGAGCGATCGGTTTCCAGCACCCCGAGTTTCATCGAGTCGATCCAGCGCACCGCGGGGCTGGCGGCCGTTAGCGGCCCCAGCAGGAGCAGAAATGAGATCAGCGTACGCATAGTGATGCTACATTCTAGAATATGCGACGCCGCGAGTTCCTCTCCGTTCCGGCCCTGGCCCTCGCGCAGGGCGAATCCGAGACCGGCTTCACGCCCCTGTTCGACGGCCGGACGCTGAACGGCTGGACCATTCAGGACGGCCCCCAGTCGGCCTTTTACGCCGACGCGGGCGACATCGCCGGGCACGAGACCTCCGAATTCCCGGCCTGGCTTCGATCCAACAGACAGTACGAGAACTTCGATCTGCGTCTGGAGTTCTTCGTGCGCGGCTGGACCGACGGCGGCGTTCTCTTGCACGCTCCCGAGCACGGCCGGCCCACCTGGGCGGGCATGCAGATCAAGATCTTCCACCAGCTCGACAAACAGCCGGAGACCAATTCCATGGGCGCCATCCTTCCCGTGGCCGCGCCCAAGCTGGTCAACGTCCGCGGCAAGGGCGAATGGAACTCCATGCGCGTGCTGATGGATTGGCCCCGGCTTATGGTGTGGGTGAACGGCGAACTAGTGCAAGATCTCGACTGCGGTTCGAACCACGCATTGCATCAGCGCCTGCGGCAGGGCTTCCTCGGCCTGAGCGCGCTGGGCTATCCGCTGCGTTTCCGCAACCTGCGCATCCGCGAGCTGCCGTCGAAGGAGAAGTGGGAAACGCTGTTCGAAACCGACTCCGACCTGGAAGGTTGGTTCGTCACCGAGTCCAACCAGCGCTCGCCGGCGCAGTTCCGCGCGCGCAACGGCATCCTGTGCGCGGACGGACTGGGCCACCTGGCAACCAGGAAGCAGTATCGGGATTTCGAGCTTCAGCTTTACATCCGCCACGCGAAGCATCACAATGGCGGGGTCCTGTTTCGCTCGTCCGGCAAGGGACTGGCCGATCCGCGCCACTACGAAATCCAGTTGCACGACGTCGAGGACTCCCACTTTCCCACCGGCTCGCTGTACTACCACAAGCGCTCCTTTTACCCGCGCATCGAGCCCGAGAAGTGGTTTCTGATGCAGCTTATCGTGCAGGGCCGCGAGTGCCTGGTGCGCATCGACGGCCAGACGGTCATGATTTACGACAAGCTGGAAAACCTCGGCGAGGGACACATCGAGTTGCAGGCCCACCAGGCCGGGCGCTGGACCGAGTTCAAGCACATCCGCGTAAAGACGCTATAGCACCGAGGCCAGCGCCTGCAACAGCGCGGGACCAAAAGCAAGGTTGTCACCGGTCGTGCGCGGGCGTCCCAGCTTGACGTTGCGCTCCACGCCCAGTTCCATGAGGAAAGCCTGCACCTTGCGCTCGTGAAACAGCGCCTGGTTGACGGTCATGCGCCCCTTTTCGACCGCGCCGCGCGCGAAAATGTTGCGCGGCCCGCCGGAGGCCTGGAACGAATCGGTCTTCGCCAGGGCCTCGAAGAACCGTTGCGCCCCGTCGCCGGGAGGACCGTCGATGTAGTCGCCCCCTTCCTGGTTGTGCAGGGTCAGGAACAGGTCGATGCGGCGGCCCCCGTCGATCCAGGCGAGCATCGCATTCTTCATCGCCGCGATCTCCGCCATGCGGGACGGTTCGGCCGTGTCCCAATTGCGGTTCACGTCGAAGCCGTGGGTGTTGAAGCGCACCTGCCCGTTCACCACGCCATCGGGATCGGCCAGGGGGAAGAACTTCCACAGGATCTCGCGGCGCAGCCGGGCCGCCTCGGGCGAGCCGGAGACCAGAAAGCGCATGGCGCCGTCCACCACCCAGGAGGTTCCGGTTTCCCAGGCGTGCTGGCGCGCCATGATCCAGATCGTCTTCTTGTCGCGCTCGGGAGCGGCGAGGTCGGTGATGGTCACCAGAGGCAGTTCCCGGCCCTGGGTCGTCTTGCCGGCCGGCTCTTGCCGAACGTGCGGGCTCCGGCCGATGTCACCCAGCAGTCTGGCCAGGTGCGCCGTGGTGTAGGGCGGCACGTGGGCGATCCACATGCGCCCGCGTTCAGGCGTGAAGCGCAGCGTCAGCCGGACCTGCTTTTCGTCCCACTCGATGTTCCCATCCGGGAAATGCTTCCAGGTGCGGTCGTCGTAGCTGTAAACCGGCCGCGTGTTGCGCGTCACCGCGTGGCTGCCGGGCTTATAATTGTACTCGCCCACCAGGTCCGTCAGTTCCAGGCGCACTTCCTGCTTAGGAAGGCCGTCCAGCCGGAAGTAGTACCAGCTCGCCTGCCGGTTGCGGCCGTCCTGGTCGGCCTGCCCCTTGAGCGCGCAGCGAAGATGCACGGGCGAGACGGCTTCCACGCGGCCCAGACTTCCGGCCTCAAACGCGGTCGTGATGGTAATGGCGGCAAGCAAAAGCATGGCAACCCCTTCCCGAGTGTACCCAGAAAAGGGGACAACCTGACCTGCCCGGGTTTTTAAAAACCCGGGCAGGTCAGGCTGACGAGGTTTTCTACTGCTCGCCGTAAATGGCGATGTTGACCGACTCGGGCGAGGCAATCGACGTCGCCGCCGACATCGCGGTGGCGCTGCTGCCGGAAGTGGTGGTCGTGCCCCACACCGCTCCGGTACCCCAAACCGCTCCGGTCCCCCACACCGCGCCGGTGCCCCAGACGGCTCCGCTGGCGTCGAGGAAGACTCGCGTGCCCCACACCGCTTCCGTGCCCCACACGGCCCCGGTTCCCCACACCGCACCGTCCGCGCTCACCAGGTAGACGCTGCCCGTCGCGGAATCGTAGCGGGCCGCCGTTGAGAGCGCCGCGCCCGTCACCACATCCGTGTTGTTCAGCGCCGCCCATACATCCAGATACCCGGCCCCAACAGTGAAGATGTCGTGCTGGGTGGTGTAGGTCTGCCCGGTCACTGGATCCGTGGCGCTGGCGTAGGACGGAAAGCTTTTGGAGGCGGTCTTCATCAGGCGCGCCTTGACCGCGTCGGGCGTCAGGGTCGGATCCTTTTCCAGCATCAGCGCGGCGGCGCCGGCCACCACCGGCGTGGCCATGCTCGTGCCGCTCAGCTTGTAGTACTGCGAAGATTCCCTGGTGGTCCCGGTCTTGCGGTACTCATTCAAGGCGATGATGTTGATGGGGTAGTTGACCGCGAAGTTGCCGAGCTGGTCCAGCAGCGAGCCGATCCGGTTGCCGGGCGCCACGATGTCCGGTTTGACGACGTGGTCGATGGCCGTGGGACCCTTGGAACTGTAGCTGGTGATCGTGTCGTCGGCCCGCGGCACGGTCCCCAGGGTCTTCGTTGCGCCCACCGTGATCGCATAGGGGTCGTTGCCGGGAGCGCCGATCATGGCATAGCCGGCGGTGCCAAAACTGTTGTTTCGGCCCTCGTTGCCCGCCGCCACCACCACCACGAGGCCGGCCTTCCAGGCCGCCTCTGCCGCCTGGCACAGCGGATCGGTCTTGTAGCTTTCGAACACCGGGCGGCCCAAGGAAAGGTTGACCACGCGGATGTTGTGGACGCTCTTCAACTGAACCGCCCGCTGAATGGCGGCAATCACTCCCGCGTCGGTTCCGCTTCCGTTCCCGTCCAGGACCCGAAGATTGACGATGTTCGCTTTCGGAGCCAAACCCGTAAACGTCAAGGTGTACTGCGACCCGGTGGAGGCCGCTCCATTCCCGGCCAGGATTCCGGCCACGTGCGTTCCGTGCCCGTACTTGTCGACGGTAACCGCATTGACGTCGAACGCCTCGGCGTAGACAATTCTGGATCTCCGCCCGTCTTGCAGATCCGGGTGCTTGTTGTCCACACCGCTGTCGATGACCGCGACACCGATTCCGGCTCCGCTCCAGCCGTACTTCCAGGCGATGTCGCCAAACACGGCCGGCGGAGCGTACTCGAACGCGGAGGCCCGCACTTTTCGGTTGGGCGAGATGTACTTCACGTCCGGGTCGGCGGCCAGGATCGTGAGTCGCGCCGGAGGGATGGAATAGACCGCCGCCCGGATCAGCCCCAGCTCCCTCCGGAACTGGCCGCCGTTGTCGAGGACCATCTTGTGCTGCCTGCTGGTGGGCGGCTGCGTGAACTGGACGATCACGTCCACCGCTGTGTTGGGTGCCATCCGCTCCAGGTCCTGAGCGATCTTGGACGAGCCGGCGAAGGCAATTGCGGCGCCCAAAAAAAGCGAGATTGCGAGCTTGCTGTTTGAGTGCATGACCAATCTCCCGTTTCTATCTGCCAACCTGTTAGTTCTCGCCATGAATAGCGATCACGGTAGCCTCGCTGGCCACCTGCCCGGTACCCCAGACCACACCCGTTCCCCAAACCACACCCGTGCCGGACGGCGCTCCGCCGGTACCCCAAACCACACCCGTACCCCAAACCACGCCGGTGCCCCAAACCACGCCCGTGCCCCAGACCACGCCGGTGCCCCAGACCACACCCGTACCCCAAACCACACCGCTATCGAACACCAGCGAGACGGTCCCGCTGGCGGCGTCGTAGGCGGCCTTGGGGGACAGAGCCGTCCCCGTTGCGAGGGTGGTGTCGTTCAGGGCCGCCCACGCATCCAGGTAACCCGCACCGACGGTGAACACATCGTACTGGCTGGTGTAAGTCTGGCCGGTCACCGGGTCCGTCGCGACGCTGTAGGATGGAAAACCCTTGGTTGCCGTCCTCATCAGCCGCGCCTTGATCTGGTCCGGCGTGAGGGAAGGGTTTTTTTGCAGCATGAGCGCAGCGGTCCCGCTTACCATGGCCGCGGCCATGCTCGAACCGCTCAGCCTGAAGTACTTGTCCGAGTACTGTTTCGGCCCAGAGCTCTTGAAATAGGACTGAAGAATCCGATTGTCCGGATAGGTGGTTACCAGAGCGGAGTCCTGCGCCACCAGAGAGACGATCCGATTACCCGGCGCCACCAGGTCCGGTTTGACCACGTGGTCCAGCAGGCTCGGGCCCTTGGAGCTGTAACTGGCAATCTCGTCGTCTCCGCGCGACGCCGTGCTCTTGGTTTTCATCGCGCCCACGGTGATGACATAGGGGTCGTTTCCCGGCGAGGCGATGGTGGCGTAGCCCGCGGTTCCCAGGGAGTTATTCCGGCCCTGGTTGCCGGCCGCCACCACCACGACAAGGCCCTTCTTCCAGGCCGCTTCGACCGCCTGGCAGAGGGGATCCAAGACATAGCTTTCGAAAACCGGGCGGCCCAGGGACAGGTTCACGACGCGGATATTGTACTGGCCTCTAAGCTGGATCGCCCTCTCGATCGCGGCGATCACCGTGCTGTCGCTGCCCGCGCCATTGGCATCCAGGGCGCGAAGATTGATCAGCTCGGGGTTGGTCGCGATGCCGTAAAAGGTCCGTGTCACGTTGGCGCCAAGCGAATTATCGCCGTTGCCCGCCACGATTCCCGCCACGTGATTGCCGTGACCGTATTGATCGATGGTCACGTTGTTCCCCAGAAAACTTTCGCTGTAGATCACCCGGCTCGCAGCCGAGCCGGGGTACTGCAAATCGCCCGCATCGGAGGTCTGAATGCCGCTGTCGACGATCGCGACCCGCACTCCCGATCCGTTCCAACCGTTGAGCCGGGCGATATCGGCGCCCACGGTGGGTGCGGCGTAGTCCAGCGCTCCCTGGACCTTGCGATCCGGTGAGATGTAAGCGACGTCGGGATCGGCCGCCAGCGCCGCCAGTGCGCCGGCGGGAAGCGAATAGGCGCCGCCCTTCACCACGCCCAGTTCGCGCTTGAGGCTCCCGCCCTTGGATTTCACTTTGAGGTGGTGGGCCGCACTTACAGGCTGATTGAACTGGACGATTACATCCACTGTTTTACCGGAATCGGCCGGTATCAAGTCTTTCGCAATCTTCGCAGGTCCGGCATGGGCTACAGTAAGTGCTGAAATCAGAGTTAGTAGGATTTTCAGGTTTCGCATTAGCTCTCTCCGTCACCTTCCAATGCATGTGTCTTGCCAGATCTGGAATCCGCCGTAACCGATTGACTTGCCTGGATCAATGCTGGTTTTCGGCGCGCCGGCGAGCCCCGCCATCCTGTCCGATCCGGCCATCCGCGACAGACGTTTTGTCCGCCCGCCACGCTAAGATGGCTGTGTGGCCGTCTCGCGCAGAGAGTTCGCCGGCGCCGCCATCGTCGGCCTGAGGCCCAAGACCGACCGGGTGGTCGCCGGCTCGTTCGTTTACGAATCCCAGAACATCGGCCACGAACTGCGGCACCGCGCCTGCCTGCGCACGCCCAACCGGAAGGAGAAGATCCCCGTCGTCATTGTCGGCGGGGGCATCGCCGGGTTGAGCGCCGCCTGGCGCCTGGTCAGGCGGGGGTTCACCGGCTTCGTTGTTCTCGAGCTCGAAAAGCAACCCGGCGGCAACTCCCGCTGGGGCCAGAACGAGGTCAGCGCTTACCCTTGGGCGGCTCATTACCTTCCGCTGCCCGACGCCAAAGCCACCCTGGTCCGCGAGTTGTGCGAAGAGCTCGGACTGCTCAAGGACGGGCGCTGGGAGGAGCGCCACCTGTGCCACTCCCCCCACGAGCGCCTGTTCCTGCACGGCCGCTGGCAGGAGGGCCTGCTGCCCGAAACCGGCGCGACGGGGAAAGACCACGAGCAATACCGCCGCTTCGAGGAGCACATCGAGAAAGCCCGCGCCACGGGCGAGTTCACCATCCCGATGGAGCGCGGCGCCCGCCCCTCGCCGCTCGACCGCTTGTCGATGC
>JACQZT010000344.1 GCA_016213755.1 Acidobacteriota bacterium
AAAACCGGGGACAGTACACTCAAACACCAATTTCGAACTTGGTGTTTGAGTGTACTGTCCCCGGTTTTCCTATAATGGAGCAATGTCTCAGGCTACCGACGCGTTTGTCTTGCAGAACCAGGAGCGGTTTCTCGACGAGCTGAAAGAGTTCATCCGCATTCCGAGCGTTTCGACTTTGCCCGAAAACGCGGGCGACGCCGCGCGCGCGGCTCAGTTTGTCGCCGGGAGCCTGAAAGCCGCCGGGATGGAGAACATCGAGATCATCGCGACGGCCCGCCACCCGCTGGTGTACGCCGACTGGCTCCACGCGCCGGGCAAGCCCACCGTGCTGTGCTACGGCCACTACGACGTGCAGCCGCCCGACCCGGTGGAGGAGTGGAAGACGCCGCCGTTCGAGCCCACCGAGCGCGACGGCAACCTGTACGCCCGCGGCTCGTCGGACGACAAAGGGCAGTTGTACATGCACATCAAGGCCATCGAGACGCTGCGCTCGGTGCACGGGACACTGCCGCTGAACCTCAAGTTCATCGTCGAGGGCGAGGAAGAGGTCGGCGGCGCGTCGATCTCGAAGTACGTCGCCGAGAACCCGGACAAGCTCAAAGCCGACGTCGCACTGGTTTCCGACACGGCGCTGTACGCCGACGGCATGCCCACGCTGTGCATCGGCCTGCGCGGCCTGGTCTACACCGAGGTGGAAGCCAGCGGCCCGTCGCGCGACCTGCATTCGGGCCTGTATGGCGGCACGGCGCCCAACGCCATCTTCGGCCTGATCGAGTTGCTGGCCAAGGCCAAGGACGCCAGCGGCCGCATCCTGATTCCCGGTATGTGCGACGAAGTCGCGCCTCCGGCGCCCGCCGAGAAAGCCAGTTGGGACAGCCTGCCCTTCAACCCGAGGGAGTTTCTGGAGAAGGAAGTCGGCTCCAGCGAACTCACCGGCGAAGCGGACTGCACGGTCTTCGAGCGCATCTGGGCCCGGCCGACCATGGAAGTGCACGGCATCGCCGGCGGCTTCACGGGCGCGGGCGCGAAGACCGTAATCCCGGCCAAAGCCACCGCCAAGGTGAGCTTCCGCCTGGTCCCCAACCAGACGCCGGAAAAGGTCATCGCCGCCTGGAAGGAGTTTGTGGCTCGGAATACGCCGGCGGGCATTCGGACCGAAGTCCGGGTGCTGAGCGCGGCGCCCGCGGTGCTGGTCGATCCGGACCACCCGGCCATCGGCGTGGCGGCCCGGGCCTTCGCCGAAGTGCTGGGCCGCCCCACCGTGTTCATACGTTCCGGCGGCTCGATCCCCATCGTGGGCGAATTCGCCAAACACCTCGGCATCCCGACCATCCTGCTGGGACTCGGGCTGCCCGACGACGGCCTGCACTCGCCAAACGAGAAGTTCAAGGTCGGCAACTTCTACCTGGGAATCCGAACCGTGGCGCGGTTCTTCGCTCAGTACGGCGCTTAGGGGGCCGGCGTGGCCAGCATCGTCCGCTCGGCGGGCATAGTTTCGGCGGCGGTAGCGCTGAGCCGCGTGAGCGGACTCATCCGCGAGATGGCCATGGCGCGCCTGTTCGGCGCGGGCCAGGCCTATGACGCTTTCCTGCTCGGCTTCCGCATCCCGAACCTGACCCGGGATCTGTTCGCCGAAGGCGCGCTTTCCTCCGCCTTTGTTCCCACCTTCACCCAGTGCCTGGCCGCCAAGGGCAAGAAACAAGCGGCCGAACTGGCCAACTTGGTGGCGACGGCCATCATCGCGGTGGTGGGATTGGTGTGCCTGGCGGGCGTGGTCTTCAGCCCCGAGCTGGTGCGGCTGCTGGCACCCGGTTTCGCGGGCAAGCCCGGCAAATTCCAGCTCGCCGTCGAGATGACGCGGATCATGTTCCCGTTCCTGCTGCTGGTGGCGCTGGCGGCGCAAGCGATGGGGATTCTGAACGCCTGCAATCGCTTCGGTGTTCCGGCTCTCTCGTCCACCTTTTTCAACCTCGGTTCGGTGGCTTTTGGGCTGCTGCTGGGCTTCTGGGCGGGACCGCATATCGGCCTGACGCCGATTCACGGCATGGCCATCGGCATCGTGCTGGGCGGAGGGCTGCAACTGCTTTTCCAGTGGCCGTCGCTGCGCCGGGCGGGCTTCGGTTTCCGCCTGCGGGTGAATCTGCGCGACCCCGACCTGCGCCGCATCGTGCACATGATGGGCCCGGCGATCCTGGGCAACGCGGCGGTGCAAATCAACGTGATGGTGAACACCAACTTCGCCTCCGGCATCGCCGACCCGCTGCGCGGGCTGGACGGCCCGGTCAGTTGGCTGGCCTACGCGTTCCGCTTCATGCAGCTTCCGCTGGGGCTGTTCGGCGTGGCCATCGCCTCGGCCACGCTGCCGGAAATCTCGCGCAGCGCGGCGGCAAACGACCTGGACGAATTCCGGCGCACGCTGGCGCGCTCGCTGGGACTGGTGTTCCTGCTGACCGTGCCCTCGTCGGTGGGCCTGGCGGTGCTGGGCGATGCCATGATCGGGGCCATTTACCAGGGCGGAAAGTTCCAGGCCTACGACACCCAGCAAACCGCGCTGGCGCTGTCGTGGTACGCCATCGGGCTGGCCGGTTATGCCGCCATCAAGGTGCTGGCGCCGGCCTTCTACGCGCTGGGCGACAGCCGCACGCCGATGTACGTGAGTCTGGCCTCCATCGCCACCAACTACGTGGTGGCGTCGCTGATGGTCCGCGTGGCCGGGATGGGACACGCGGGGCTGGCGCTGTCGACGTCCGCCGTCGCGCTGAGCGGCTTCGTGACCCTGTTCTGGATTTTGCGCAACCGCATCGGCGGGATTCACGGCCGCGCTTTCGCCCGCAGCACGGCGAAAATCCTGGCGGCTTCGGCCGCCATGGGCGCCGCAATCTGGCTTTCGAGCCACGGCATCCTGGGCTGGCTGGGGGCGCGCAAACTGGGCTATTTGGCCGACGTGGCGGTCTCGATCCCGCTCGGAGTGGCGGTGTTTTTCCTGGTTGGACGGTGGTGCCGGATCGGGGAACTGGAGCTGGCCGCCCGGGCGCTGGGCCAGTTCGGCCTCTCGCGCGTGATAAAATCCAATAATTGATGATCCCAGACGTACGACTTGCCACCCACCTGCAGAGTCTGGACCAGCGCATCGCCGAACTCGATCGTGAAATTGGCGCGCTGCCCAAGCACATCGCCGCCATCGAGCGGCAGCTCGACCAGCATCTCCGGCGCATGGAAGCCGACCGCGCCGCCCTCTCCGGAAACCAGAAGGAGCGCAAGAAACTCGAGGGCGACATCCAGATGCAGGAACAGAAGGTCTCCAAGCTCCGGGACCAGATGCTGCAGGCCAAGACCAACGACCAGTACCGCGCCTTCCAGCACGAAATCGAGTTCTGCGAAAAGGAAATCCGCAAGTTCGAAGACCGGATTCTGGACCTGATGGCGGAGTCGGAGGCGCTGGAGAAGAACGGCCGCGCCGCCGAAGCCGCGCTCAAACTGGAGAAGGAACAAGTGGAGCGGGAGAAGAAGGACGCCCGCGAACGCACCGCCGCCGACCAGGAGCAGCTCGATGAGGCCCAGGCCGGCCGCCGGAAGCTGGTTTCCGAAATGTCCGCGTCCGTTTACGCCGCCTACGAGCGCATCCGCAAGAAGCGGCACGGCCTGGCCGTGGCCGAAGTCGGCGAGGGCCGCTGCCTGGCGTGCAGCATGGCGCTGCGGCCGCAGTTCCTGCAAGACGTCCGGACCAGCGCCGAGGTTCTGTATTGCGAGAGCTGCGGCCGCATTCTGTACTACAACCCGCCGGTGGCCGTGGACGAGGCCGCGAGCGGCCCGAGTGTGCTAAGTTGATGGTTTCGAGTCCGTCCCCGCCCGGCCGGCGCGATTCAGCGGGAGGCCGGAAGTTGGCTTCAGGAGCGATCCAGTGAGAGTTTACGAAAGCACCGATATTCGTAATGTGGCCGTCATCGGTCACGGCAACTGCGGCAAGACCACGCTGGTCGCCGGCGTGCTGTTCTCCGCCGGCGCCACCAACCGGCTGACCCGCGTCGATGAAGGCAACACCATCACCGACTTCGACGAAGACGAGATCCAGCGCAAGATCACCATCGCCACCGCGTGCGCTTCGGTGGAGTGGAACAAGCGAAAAATCAACCTGCTCGATACCCCCGGCTTCAACATCTTCATCAACGACACCCAAGCGGCCATGGTCGCCGCCGACGCCGGCCTGCTGGTGGTGGACGGCGTGGCGGGCGTCGAGGTGCAGACCGAGAAAGTCTGGTCGTTCTGCGAGACCTTCCAGTTGCCGCGCGCCTTTGTGATCAACAAGCTGGACCGCGAACGGGCCAGTTTCGAGCGCACCCTGGAGAGCGTGCAGTCGGTCTTCGGCCGCTTCGCCGTGCCCATCGGACTGCCCATCGGCGCCGAGCGCGACTTCACGGGCGTGATCGACCTGGTCGGCATGAAGGCTTACACCTACACCGCCGACGGGGATGGGAAAGGCAAGGAAGGCGAGATCCCGGCCGCCCTGGCCGATGCCGCGCAAGCCGCCCACGATGCGCTGGTCGAGATGGTCGCCGAGGGCAACGACGCCCTGATGGAGGAATTCTTCGACCAGGGAACCCTGACCCCCGAGCACCTGCTGGAAGGCCTCCAGCAAGCCGTCCGGGAACGCCGCATCTTCCCGGTGCTGTGCGCCTCCGCGTTGCACAACATGGGCACGGACCTGGTCCTGAACTTCATCCAGGAGAACTTCCCCGCCCCCGTCGAACGGGCTCCGCTGGCGGCCACCTCAAACGGCAGCGAAATCCAGCGCGCGGTTAGCGATTCGGAACCCATCGCCCTGTTCGTCTTCAAGACCGTGGCCGACCCCTTTGCCGGCCGCATCTCCTTCTTCAAAATCTGCTCCGGCGTCCTGAAGAACGATCACAGCCTGGTCAATAACCGCTCCGGCGCCAGCGAGCGCCTGTCGCATATCGGCTCGCCGCTGGGCAAGACCATACAGCCCGTGACCGAAATGCACGCCGGCGACATCGGCGCGGTGGCCAAGCTGAAGGAAACCCTGACCGCCGACACGCTGAGCGAGAAGAATTCGCCCCTCGAGTTCCCGGCCGTCAAGCTGCCCGAACCCTCCATCGCCTACGCCATTCAGGCCAGCTCCCGGCAGGACGAAGACCGCATGGGGCACGCGGTGCAGAAGATCTTGGAAGAGGACCAGTCGCTGCGCTTCTACCGCGACCCGCAAACCAAGGAGTTTCTGCTGGCGGGCAGCGGGCAGCAGCACGTCGAGGTGATTGTCAGCCGCCTGAAGAAGCGCTACAGCGTGGACGTCACGCTGAAGGCGCCCAAGATCCCCTACCGCGAAACCATCCGCGGCACCGCCGACGTCCAGGGCCGGCACAAGAAACAAACCGGCGGCCACGGGCAGTTCGGCGATTGCTGGATCAAGATGGAGCCGCTGCCGCGCGGCGGAAAGTTCGAGTTCGTGAACGACATTTTCGGCGGATCCATTCCCCGGAACTTCATCCCCGCGGTGGAGAAAGGCCTCATCGAGGCAGCCGAAAAGGGATACCTGGCGGGCTTCCCCGTGGTCGACTTCCGGGTGAGCCTGTACGACGGCTCCTATCACGATGTCGACAGCTCGGAACTCTCCTTCAAGCTCGCCGCCCGCAAGGCGTTCAAAGCGGCCATGCAAGAGGCCAAGCCGGCCCTGCTGGAACCGATCATGAACGTCGAGGTGCAGGCGCCGGTGGAGTTCGCCGGCGACCTGATGGGCGACATGAACGGCCGCCGCGGGCGCATCTCCGGCATGGACACCAAGGGTTCGACCCAGATCGTCCGCGCCCAGGCGCCCATGGCCGAGATGCTGACCTACCAGAGCGATTTGACCTCCATGACCCAGGGCCGCGGCTCGTTCAGCATGGAGTTCAGCCATTACGACTTCGTCCCGCAGCAGCAGGCCGAAAAGATTGTCGCCGCCGCCAAGGCCGCCAAGGCGGGCGAGGAAGAGGAAGAAGAATGACCGCTCCCGGGTTGACCCGGGTTCGGTACGGGGTGTAGAGTCGGAAGTCTGAATGCAGATCTAATTCCATTTTGCCAGGCGGATGAATGACCGTATCGAGCCGGTTGCTTCTGAGCTCCAGCGTCCTCGTAGCAGTCGCAGCAATTCAGGGTTGTGCGGTTTCCCGAAGGCAGCCGCTGCGCAATTCGTTCTTGCCCCCCAATACCGTCCCGGCGGTTCCGCGCGGGGAGATTACCGAGCCGCCGCCCGACATCCGGGCCAGCCTGCCGGACAAGACGCCGCCGCGGTTTTTCGGCTCCGGTCCGGAGGCGCCCCCTCCGCGGCCGGGTCCCGCCGACCAGCGCCTGCGCCGCGCCGAGGAGCGCTTTCAGACCGGCAAGCGTCTGCTGGCGACCGGCGATCGCGACGGCGCGCGGCGCGAGTTCGACCGGGCGATCGACATCCTGCTGGCTTCCTCCGAGAACCTGCCGGACCGCCAGCGGATTGAGAAGCGCTACGAGGAACTGGTCGATCTGATTCACCGCTACGACCTGGAGGAACTGGGCGCCGCGGAACCGGACCGGCTGCTGACGTTCGAGAAATCGCCGTTGGACGAAATCCTGGAACTGACCTTCCCGCTCGATCCGCGCCTGAAGTCCAAGGTCCGGGAGGAAGTCCAGGCGACTCTGTCGCAGTTGCCGCTGGAAGTCACGGACCCGGTTCTCAGCTACATCCACTACTTTTCGAGCGACCGGGGCCGCCGCACCATCCAGGCCGGGCTGCGCTACGCCGGGCGCTACCGGCCGCTCATCTCGCGCATCCTGGACGAGGAGGGCGTGCCGCGGGAGTTGATGCAACTGGCGCAGGCCGAATCGGGTTTCATGCCCCGCGCGGTTTCCCGCAAGTCCGCCACCGGGATGTGGCAGTTCGTGCGCTTCCGGGGGCGCGAGTACGGTCTGCAACAGTCGCCCTACCACGACGACCGGCTGGACCCCGAGAAATCCACCCGCGCCGCCGCGCGCCACCTGCGCGACCTGTACCAGCAGTTCGGCGACTGGTACCTGGCCATGGCCGCCTATAATTGCGGCCCGCTCACCGTCGAGCGGGCCATCCAGCGGACCGGCTACGCGGACTTCTGGGAATTGCGCAGCCGCAACGTCCTCCCGCGCGAAACCGCCAACTACGTTCCGGCCATTCTGGCCATGATCATCGTGATCAAGAACGCCCGCGATTACGGCCTGGAGGACGCCGGCGCGGATGCGCCGCTGGAGTATGACACCCTCGAGCTGACGGCGCCGGCGCACCTCCCGCTGCTGGCGGACGCAGCCGACCGGCCGGTCTCGGTCCTCCGCGAACTGAATCCCTCGCTGCTCAAGAACTTGGCGCCGGCCGGCTTCCAGTTGCATGTCCCCAAAGGGACCGCCATGGAGGTGGCCTCGGCGCTGGATTTGGTGCCCGCGGAACGGCGCAATTCCTGGCGCATCCACCGCACCGGCGGGAATGAGACTCTGGCTGCCATCGCCCGGCGCTTCGGATCGTCCGTCGGTTCGCTTCAGAGCGCCAATCGGGCCTTGACGGGCGATCCGCGATCCGGCGACCTGGTGATTGTCCCCGCCGCGCCCCGGCCCGAGCCCCGCTCCGTGGCGCGAAAGGCCCCCGCCGCCCGCCGCACGGCGACGGCCCGCTCGTCGCCGGCCAAGAAGCCGGCGGCCGCGGTTCGCGTAGCGCAGGCCGCCGCCCGGCCCGCGGCCGCCGCGCGGCGCTAGTTTTTCCTGTTGTTTTTCGAGCGATCGGGTTATTCTATCTCTTGATCGAGCCCACAACAGGAGGCGCGAGGAATGTTTGATGTTCGCAAGCTTGCGCCCGTCGAAGACGATTTCGACGATTTTGAATTCGACGGGGAACACCTGGAACTGGAGTCCGAGATCGGTGCCTACGATCCGGACGAGGAAGAGGAAGACGAGATGGACGAAGAGATCGTAGCCCCCGTAGCTGAAACGCCGGCGTCCGAACCCGTAGCGGCTCCCGCCCCGGCTATCGCCGCTGTCGAGGTGAAGGAAGCGGCCCCTCCCAAGAAGAAACCGGCCAAGGCCGCCGCCGCCAAGCCGAAGAAGGCTGCGGTGAAGGCCCCTGCCAAGAAGGCCGCCAAGAAGCCGGCGCCGAAGAAGGCTGCCGCCAAAAAGGCGGTCAAGAAGGCGGCGGTAAAGGCCCCTGCCAAGAAGGCGGTCAAGAAGGCGCCCCCCAAGAAGGCCGCCCAGAGACCGGCCCCGATGAAGGTGGCCGCCAAGAAGCCGGTTAAGAAGGCCGCCAAGAAGGGCAAGAAGTAGGCGATCCTACGGCTTTGCCGGGTTGTTTCCCACGCCGGTCCTCGCGCGGCGAGGGTGGGAGTGTCTCACTTGTTAACGACGGCGCGGCAGCGCTCGAACAGCTCCAAAAGGGCCTCGGCATAGTCTTCCGCGCTGCGGGACGATTTCCCGCCGAAACCGGCGGCGGGAGCGCCCTTGCCGTAGCCGGTCGTAACGGCGACGAACTTCATCAGTTCCAGGGCGATTTCGTCCTTGGTCCGCGCCGGCGGCGGTTGTGTGGGAGTATCTTCGGCCATAGTGTCGGTGCTCCTCGTTTTGTGATAAACCTCTAGAGTACTCCATTCATCTCCGGTCCACCGATCATGCCCGTATGCGCCCGCCAATACCTGCGAAAGATGCGCGGCGGCGCACAGGCCCACTTGATCGAGGCCGGCGACGGCCGCGCGTACGTGGTGAAGTTCAGCAACAACCCTCAGCATCGCCGCATCCTGGTCAATGAAACCATCGCTTCGGTCCTGCTGGGCTACCTGCGCCTCTCACAGCCCGAAACCGCGGTCGTCGAACTGTCACCCGCATTTTTGGCGCAAAATCCGGACGTCTTTATCCAATTGGGCACGCGCAGAGTCCCGGTACCGCCCGGCCGGCATTTCGGCTCCTGCTACCCGGGAGACCCCAACCGGGTGGCGGTCTACGATTTCCTCCCGGACGCGCTGCTCGACCGCGTGGCGAACCGCAACGAATTCCTGGGCATTCTGGTGTTCGACAAGTGGGTGGCGAACGCCGACGGCCGGCAGTCCATTTTTTTCCGCGCGCGGATCAAGGAGTGGTCCGCCGCCGCCGGAGTCCATGCTCTCGAGAAGGGTTTTCTGGCCCAGATGGTCGATCACGGTTATGTCTTCGACGGTCCGAACTGGGAGTTCCGCGACTCGCCACTGCAAGGTTTGTACTGCCGGCCTTTGGTTTACGAAAAGGTCCGCGGGTGGGAGGATTTCGAACCCTGGCTGTCGCAGGTGCGGGGTTTTCCCGCAGAAGTGCTGGACGATGCCCTGAAGCGAATTCCCCCCGAGTGGGTGGAGGGCGACGAAGAAGCCCTGGAGCAGCTTCTGGAGCGGCTCCTGGAGCGCCGCAAACGCGCGCCGGACCTGGTCCGCGGCTGCCGGGCCGGCCGCTTAGACCCGTTCCCGAACTGGAAGTAGCAGTTTCGGGGACAGAGGCTACGAAACCCCGAAACTCAGCGGGCCAGGCGGCTGATGGTACGGAAGGTGATGCGCTTCTGCGCTTCGGCGGTGGCCATGGGCGAGAAGTAGTACCACAAGGTGGCGTTCAGTTGGGTCTGCACGCCCGGCGGCACGTCGAAGTAAAATGTCTCGACCCGCTTCTCCTCCGGCGCCAGGCGTGTGTCGGAGGCGATCTTCGCTCCCTTGACGAAAACCATGTGCTCGCGGCTCAGCGGGTCGCCGGCGGCATCCACCACCGTGCGGCCGTAGACTCGCTCCTCGCGAAAGCGCTTGCCGTCGTAAGAATCCGCCCGCAGTTCGAGCACGATCTTGCGCAGCGGCGACCCGGTCGGAACGAAGTGCCCGGCGGAGATGTTGGCTACCGAAATGGTCACCTTCAGTTTGCCGTTTTCGCGCTCGGTCGAGAGATTCGCCCGGACCGTGCTGTTCAACTGGTCGAGAGAGTGGCTGCCCGGCATCTGGTGCAGGTTGATCTTAGATCCCGTGGACGCCTTGATCCGGGGATCCACCACGTCTCCGGCCACGCGCGACATGTGGCAGGTCTGGCACTGCTTGCCCGCTTTCGCCTGGGGGCTCGCCTTCCATTCCGAGTAGGTGCTCAGGACATTCAGACCCAGCGCGTTCCGGTATTCGTGACATGGCGCGCAGACCTCCGAGGTGGTATGTACCGACGAAAACGTCGCGCCGTGCGAGACGGGACTGGATTCCTTGAGCGGCCCGGTCTTCACCAGGCCGAGTTCGAGCCTGGCGCGCGGATTGGCCCCCTCCCAGACAACCTCCTTCATGGAATGGCAGTAGTCGCACGTCACGCCTTCCCAGTTGACCTTCTTCTGCAAAGTCAGGTCCCCGGTCAAAGCCGCCAGCGGCGCATGGCACGCCAGGCACGTCTTCCGCATCCCGGCGCCCAAGTCCGCCTCGGCCCGTTCGAGCGCGTCCTGGAACAGGCGGCTCTCCATGGCGCGCGCGTGGGCGGAGCTTTTCCACGCTTCGTGGATGGCGCGGTGACAGGCGCCACAGCGCTCCGCACTGCTGGCCGAATCGAGGCCGACGCCGGCCAGTAAGGCTAAAGCCAACAACATGGATCACCTCCCGCGCTTCTCGAGGGCGCGAATCGCCAGCCACAAACCGGCCAGGGTGGCCAGGATAGCCGCCAGGGACACGACCAGTCCGAAACGCCGGACACGGCTCTCCTTGAGGGCCGCCAGTCCGGTCTCGTACGTCTTGGCGGCCACCGCCAGACCTTCCTTGACCGGCTGGGCCACCGCGGCGGGCTGGAATGCGTGCACCGCCACCCGCGCCTTGACCAGGTGCTCGCGTCCCGCCGTGAGTTCAACCTGCGCTTCCGAGACCTCCATCCCCAGAACGCGCGCCAGCTCCAGGGTTTCCTCCGAGCGCCGCAGAGCCTGATCGAGGCCCGTCATCTGCTTCGCCATTTCGGCGGCCGCGCGGCCCCCCGCCGAGGACGCCTCGTGACACTGCGCGCACACGCTCCCGTCGCCGGAGAGCATCTTCACCGAGGGCGGCTCGATCTTGTGCTTGCCATGGCAAACCTCGCACCCGGCCGCTCCCATGGCCGTGAACACCGGCTTGTGCGGGCTCTTGTTGTACAACTGCTCCAGCAGAACGTGGCAGGTGCCGCACACCGCGGCGACCGAATTCACCTGCGGCGGCGTCGCGCCGTGATTGCCGTGGCAGGAAGCGCAACTGGGCGCGGAAAGATCTCCGCGTTTGGCCAGCGCCGCCCAATGCACGCTCTGCCGGTACTCGTCGAATTGCGTGTGCTCCAGCTTGTACTTGGACATGCGCGAGGCGTCGGCATGGCAGCGGGCGCAGGTTTCCGGCAGGCGCAGCGGGTGCACGGGCGACAGCGCGTTGCGCACCTCGCGAATGTCGTGCACGCTGTGACAATCCACGCAGTTGGCCACCGCCGTGTCGCCGGCGGCCAGGCGCTTGCCGTGCACGCTGGTCCGGTATTGGGTGAGCTGGTCTACGCGCTGTTGAGGCTTGTACTTGTGGATCAGGCTGGCGTCGCCGTGACAGCGCGCGCACAACTCCGGAACGGCGGTGCGAGCGATCTTGCCCTTGAAGCCCCGCGCCCGGCTCATGGCGGCTTGAGGATCGTCGGTGGCGGCGTTGCCGCCGTGGCAGTCCGCGCAGCCAAATCCGCGCGCCGAATGAACGTCGTTCTTGAAAGCGTCGGCAGGCTTCTGGAGACTGTCGCCGAGCACGGCGTGGCACTCGAGGCAGGAGTCTTTCGCCGCGGCCAGGGAAGCGAGAATCAGCAGGAACAGGGTGGCGCGTCTCATTTCCAGTACCCCAGTGCGGAGAACGTCGCCAGGTAGGCAATCAGCGCCACGCCGGTGCCCGTCAGCAAGCGGGTGCGCTCGGTGCCGTCTCTCTTGGTGGCCCAGAACGGCAGAGTGACCCACCAGGCCGCCAGCAGGCCGAAGCCCAGCAGCCCAAGCAGCTCGCCTTCAATGAACCAGACATGGCTCGGAATCAGTTTCAGCGTGTAGAACGGCGCCAGGAAGTACCACTCCGGGCGGATGCCGGCCGGCGCCGCGCCGAACGGATCCGCCTTCTCGCCCAGTTCCCAGGGGAAGATCGCCGCCAGCGCGCCCAGCACGGCCAGCGCGGCATACCAGGCCATCAGCTCCCGCAGAAAGAAGTTCGGGAAGAACGGCATCTGCGGCACCGCCTGGCCGGCCTTGCGGCTCTCCTCTTCCACTTTCGGCGGCGAGCTGATGCCGAAGTTCTGCACCAGGAACAGGTGCACCAGCAGCAAGGCGGTGGTCAGCGCCGGCAGCACCGCCACGTGAAAGCCGAAGAAGCGGGTCAGCGTGCCGCCGGTCACATCTTCGCCCCCGCGCAGAAATTTTCCCAGCGCCGGGCCGATCAGCGGCACGCTGGCCGCCATGTCGGTGCCGACCTTGGTGGCGAAGTAGGAAATCGTGTTCCAGGGCAGCAGGTATCCGCTGAATCCGAAGCCCAGCGCCAGGCCCAGGAGCCCGATCCCGCTGAGCCAGGTGACCTCCCGCGGCTTGCGATAGGCGCGCAGGAACACCACGCTGAACATGTGGATAAACGCCGCCAGAATCATGAGGTTGGCCGACCAACTGTGAATCGAGCGGATCAGCCAACCAAACGAAACCCGCGTGATAATGAATTGAACGCTCTCGTACGCCTCGCTGGCCGAGGGCCGGTAGTAGAGCAGCAGCAGGATGCCGGTGGCAACCTGGATGCCGAAAAGAAACAGCGTGATCCCGCCGAAGTAATACCACATCGTGGCGGAATGCCTGGGCACTTTCTTATGTTCCATCAACGACCGGAACACCTCGAGCGCCAGTCGCTCTTCCAGCCATCCCAACACGGGCGGCTTTCCCCTGAGTGAGGCCATGCGCATCCTTTCCGTTTATGCCCGGCGCGACAAGACCACTTCATCCCCGCGCACACGCACCGTATACTCTTCCAGCGGACGCGGCGGCGGCCCGGACACGACCTTCCCATTGATGTCGTAGAAACCGTTGTGGCAAGCACACCAGATCTGCCGGCCGGATTCCTGATACTGCACCGTGCAATTCAAGTGCGTGCAGATGCCGGAAAACGCCCGCCACTCATCGTCGCCCAGACGGATGAGCAGAGCGGGCCGGCTGCCGAACTTCACCAGCTTGCCGGCATTGACCTTGAACTCCTGGACCTTGCCGGCCGCCACCTCGCTGACCGACGCTTCCGCCACCGGCGGCGGCGTCATAAAGCGCAAAACCGGGTACAGGAAAGCGGCCAGCGACGCAGTGACCCCTCCCCCCAACAGCCAGCCCGCGAGACCTCTTCGTGTCTGTGTCATATCAGTCTCCCTGCACCGCGGGCTCGGCCTGCGCTTCCAGCCAGGGCGGCAGGATCTTTACCAGCACCCAGAGAATCAGGAACGGCAGCAGCAGCAAGCCGGCCGAAGCGAAGAACCCCTCCAGCCCCTGGAGCTGGATTTTGTAAACCGTCAATCCGCGCAGACTCTTGGAAAACAACTGCCCGCCCACCACCACGTTCCAGCGGGTGCTGAAGATCCCGATCTGGATCAGCACGGCGGCCATGAAGTAGGCCCAGCGCCGCAGCTCTTCCGGGGCCTGCAGCACGGCGCGGTGATGGAAGGCCGAGGTGACCAGGGCCAGCGCGCCCATGGGCGCCAAGGTTCCCAACAGGACCTGCAACACCACCAGGCTCAGAAACAGATCCGTGGTCACCATTTGCGAGAGGATGTGAATGGACTCCTCCGCCTCGTACAGGCGGTGAATGAAATCCAGCGCCTCCAGCGAAAAATCGACGATCAGGGCGTACAGCAGAAAGCTGGACAGCTTGTCGGCGCACTTCATATCGATCGGAACGCGCCGCACCAAGCATCCCAGCATGTACAGCAGCAGCACCATGGCGATGCCCGAGACCATGGCCGAGAACAGGAACACGATGGGAATCAGGACGCTGCTCCACCACGGGTTGGCTTTGACCGACCCGAAGATGAAACCGACATAGCCGTGCAACAGAAAAGCGGAGGGAATGCCGATGAAGGTGATGGCCTTGCCGGCCATGCCGTCGAAACGAACCGAGCGCTCCGAGAGATCCGTGGCGCCCAGCGTCAGCACCCAGTGGATCAGCCGGCGCGGGCCCTTTTCGGCGCGGGCCCACAATACCAAGTCTTTCCGATAGTCGAACCAGATTTCCAGCAGCAGCACCACCGCCAGGTACCAGGCATACACAAAGCCGAACATGGCCATGGCCGAGTTCAGGTTGGGCGTGAGAAAGATCTCGAAGGAGCGCTCCGGATGGCCCAGGTGGGCCAGCAGCGGCAGCGGCGCCACCAGCATGAACGACAGCGCGGTGAGCAGCGCCAGGCGGTAAGTGGGCTGCACCTCGCGCACGTTGAAGACCCGTTCCAGCGAGGCCAGAATGAACGCCCCCGCGACCACGCCGGTGATGTACGGATAGGCCACCACCAGCAAGCCCCAGTGCAGTTCGACTTCGTTCGGGTAGATGTAGCCTCGCACCTGCTGGAGAACTTCCGTCAGCGCTTGAAGATGATGCGGGTCCATGCCTATCCCACCTTTCCGTCGAGGTTCGCGTAGTAGACTTTAGGCTCGGTATTCAAGTGCGCCTTCAAGACCTGAATGGGATTGAAGCGCATGAACCGCTGCAACGGACTGCTGGGGCGCTTCAAATCGCCAAATACCCGCGCGCCGGTGGGGCAAACTTCCACGCAGGCCGTGTTCAGCCCTTTCACCACGCGGTGATAACAGAACGTGCACTTCTCGGCGGTATGCGTGACCGGATGCAGGAAGCGCGCGCCGTACGGGCAGGCCTGGATGCAGTACCGGCAACCGATGCAGTACTTGTGATCCACCAGCACGACGCCGTCCCGGGTCGTGAACGTGGCGCCCACGGGACACACCTGTACGCAAGGCGGATGGGCGCACTGGTTGCAGAGCTTGGGCACGAAGAACGTGCGCAGCAGTCCCGCCTCGCTGGCCGGCCGGAAGCCGTCGATGCCGCCGTTGGTGCTGCTGACGGTGACCTCGCCGCCCCGCTGGATCGTGTAACGCTCCACCCAGGTGCGGAAGTAGAACGGCTCCCGCGGCACGTCGTTCTCGGTCTTGCAGGCTTCCACGCAGCGGCCGCAGCCGATGCACTTGTTGGGATCCACGCCCATGGCGTAGTTGTGCGCCGCGGGATCGTACTTCGGCTCTTCCGCGGTCTTGGTTTCGGCTCCGGATTGGGCGCCCCGGACCAGCGAAACCAGGGCCAGCGGCAGAGCCTTCTGAAAGAAGCCGCGGCGATTCGAATCTTCGCCTTGGGGCGCGGCAGGGGTTTTCGGTTCGCTCATTTCGCCTCCGGGAAATGGGGGTAGTGGCACTCCCAGCAAACGCGGCGTTCGCCGTGGGCCGCCAGATCCACGCGCGGGATCTCCTTCGAACTCTTGGCATCGGACGCGTGGCATTGCCCGCAGAACTCGCGCGTGGCGGGCTTGGAGGGCCGATTCACGAGCGGCTCGACCCGGTGCTGCTTGGGTGTCTCGTGACATTGCGTGCACGCAATCGAGGCGTGGTTGGAAACCACGTGGGTGCGGGCGATCAGGCCGTGACAGGCGCCGCAGGAATCCGGCGGGCGCGGCGTCTCCGGAGCGTGCGGATTATGGCAGCTCAAACAGCTCTTGGCGGGGTTGTGGGCCGCCGAGTCGATCTGCGGAAAGCCGGTCGGCCGGCCTGCATCGTAGGCGTGGCAGATGGCACAGAATTTTCTCTGCCGGGGGATGGCGGGATGCTTCTCGGGAGCGTCGGCGTGAGCCTGCGCGGCCCCGTGACAGACTTCGCAAGCCACGGCGCGATGCCGTCCATTCTGGTTCTTGCCGGCCACATCCGGATGGCACATCGGGCAGGCTTCGCGCCAGGCGTACCGGACCTTG
The DNA here is from genome assembly GCA_016213755.1 of Acidobacteriota bacterium. Classification (GTDB taxonomy): domain Bacteria; phylum Acidobacteriota; class Terriglobia; order Bryobacterales; family Bryobacteraceae; genus JACQZT01. The sequence continues at coordinate 15,970 of JACQZT010000344.1, forward strand.
GTGGCAATCACGTCATCGACCGCCGCCGCCCGATAGTGGCCCGCCTGGCCGAAAGTCTTGGGCACCAGGAACCAGCGGGCGGACAGAAGTGCGGCAATCAGTAAGGCAAAAACCAGGCCCAGACGAACGACCTGCTGCGGCATGAACGGCGCCTCCCAGACGAACCATTTCCCAGCCGCGCCGGATCCAGCGGCGCGGAGGATCAAAAATGCAAGTTTGTATGGTACTGAAATCTCGCCGGCAAAGCAATAGGGCGAATTGCCCCTGAGGCGGACGGGGAATTAGGGAGACGAGCCGCGCGCAGGTTCGGAACGGCCGAAGTGGAAGGGGAAAGAAACGGTCCTAACAGAGGCGATTGGGAGTAGACTGGCTGGCAAACGGGAAGGCAAAATGGAAGTCCCGGTGAATTCCGGCGAGTTGAGGAGAACAATTAAGAGAGGGCTCCGGATGACGCGAAACAGAATCAAACGCTTCTTCCCCCGGGCATCTGTTTGCCGGGTCGCAATTGGCCGCACATTCTTCGCGGCTGTGACTCTGATGGTCACGGCGCCGGCGGGGATGGCCCAAACCGGCGGTGGCGCCACGCTGGTGGGCACCGTCAGGGACGGCAGCGGAGCCGTCGTTGCAGCCGCCAAGGTGACGGCCGTCAACACGGAAACCTCCTTCGTTTCGCAAACCTCGACGACCACGGAGGGCGGCTATTACGTTCCGTTTCTGATCCCCGGCAACTACCGGATGACGGTGGACGCGGCGGGCTTCAAGCAGTACGTGCGCGACGGCATCACACTCCGGTCGGCTGAGGTGCCTCGCGTGGACATCGTGCTGGAGGTGGGCGCCCTCACCGAGAGTGTCACCGTGGTCGGCGCCGCCCCCCTGCTGAACACGGAAAACGTGCTGTCGGGCTCGACCATCGGCGCGGACCTGCTTCCCAATGTTCCGGGTCTCATGAAGCGCACGGTATACCTGCTGCAATACATGCCCGGGGTCATCGCCGTCATGAGCCAGGGCGGTTTCCACATCGCCGGACAGGCTCAGAATTCGATCGGCTTCTCGCTGGACGGGGTCAACGCCAAGACGCCTTACAACGGCACCGTGAACCAGGTGGATGGTGTGATCCAAGCCAGCATGGACGCCATGGAAGAAGTCAAGGTGCTCACCACCGGGATGTCGGCCGAGTACGGGCACGCGTCCGGCGGAACCATGAAGATGGTGTACAAGTCGGGCGCCAACTCTCTGCACGGTTCTTTTGAGGACCGCTACCTGAACGGCAAGTGGGTCCACCGGGACTATCTCACGCAGTACCCGACGACGAATCCGTGGGCCTACCAGGTGTTCGACGCCGTGGCCAGCGGCCCGCTCGTGCTGCCGAAGATCTACAATGGCCGGAACCGGACCTTCTGGCTGGCCGACTACGCCATCAACCACGAGAACACGATCTACGAGACGCGGGCCACTGTGCCGACGCCGGCCATGCTCAACGGCGACCTCTCGTTCCCGGCCGCGGCGGGAGGCGGGCTGCCGATCTACAATCCGTTCACGACCCGGCAAGCCGGCTCGGCGTGGACGCGCGACCCGTTTCCGAACAACGCGGTTCCCAAGAGCCTGTTCGACCCCGTGGCGAGCAACTTCCTGGCCTTGAAGATCTGGCACGAACCGAACCTGCCCGGGACCACGAGCCGGACGGGGCCGTCGCAGAACCTGCTGATCGAAACCCGGAGACGCCTCAACCGGGACCGCTGGGACGCCAAGGTCGACCACCAGTTTTCCACGAACCACAAGATTTTCATCCGCTATTCCCAGGGTCACCACCGCGGCCGCTATGGTTCCGCGCTGGCCCGGCAGGAATTCGACACCGACTTCCTCAACCCCACCGACACGATCAACGGGGTGTTGAACGACACGTACGTCTTCTCGCCGGTGATGTTCAACGAGTTCCGCATCGGCTACATGCGCCGCGCCAATTCCACTCCCGAGCGTTACGGCGCCGGTGAGAATTGGGCCGAGAAACTGGGCCTCCCCGGCGTCGGTCCGGAGACTTTCCCGTACTTCAACATCGGCTACAGCGTGGGCGCGCTGAACCATTCCCGCGAGGTCGGCGAGGACCGCGTGTTGCAGAACAACCTGACCCGCATCGCGGGACGGCACACCCTCAAATTGGGCTACGAAATGATTCGCACGCTGTACAGCAGGACCAGCACGTCCCTGCCTTCGGGTCAGTACAACTTCGGCGGCACGGAGCTGCCCTACACGCCCAATACCGGACAGACCTGGGCCGCCTTCCTCCTGGGGACGGTGAACAGCGCCACGTTCACCAAGCAACTGGCTACTTTTCTGCCGCGCCAGTGGGATCACGAGTTGTACGTCCAGGACGACTGGAAAGTGACGCCCACCCTGGCGCTGAACCTGGGTCTGCGCTGGACATACTCGTCGCCCTTCAAGACCAAGTACGGGCAGCAGTCGCAGTTCGATCCGGCGGCAGTGGACTCGATGACCGGGAGAATGGGAGCCATCACGCATCGGAACGAGGCGAACGGAAAGCGAGATCTGAACAACTTCCAGCCGCGCCTGGGCCTGGTCTGGAACTTCCGGAAGAAATGGGTGTTCCGGTCCTCGTTTGGGGTCATGACGGCGGACAACCCGGGAGCCGGCGGATTCGAGGAGTACAGCGGGACGTTCAACCGGGTGCAGCCGACAGGCGACCCGCGTCACCTGTTCCGGTTAAGTCAGGGCCCGGGGCCGATCACATACACGGTCCTGGCCGACGGCACGGTTCCTTACACCGGCGCCAGCTTTGGCAGCCGCGGGGCTACCTGGCGCGACCCCAGTTTGCGGAATCCTTATGTCATGAACTGGTCGTCGGGATTCCAGTATGAGTTCGCCAGGACGTGGCTGATGAACCTGCTGTACCAAGGGACCGCGGGCGTGGGGCTGGTGCGGAGCTGGAACATCAACGAGATTCCCTTGTCGATCTCGCTGGGCGGGGATCGGGCGTTGCAGGACACGGTCTACCAGGCGCAGCAGAATTACAGGCGGTGCCCGCATTTCGGGAACATCTCGCTGCTGTCCAACTTCGACCACAACACCTACCACAGCGGGAACATCGGGGTGGAAAAGCGTTATTCCCACGGACTCACCTTCAACGCCAGCTACACCCTGTCCAAGAACCTGGGCAACGCCAGTGAACTCTCCTATTACGATCGGACAGGGAAAGCCCGGACCTCCTATGACCGGCGCCACAATTTCATAACCCTGGTAACCTACGAGCTGCCCATGGGCAAAGGCCGCCGCTGGCTCAATCGAGGCGGGCTCGTGAACGCCGTTCTGGGCGGGTGGGCGCTGAGCCTGAGCGAGAATATGCTATCCGGAATCCCGCTCTCGGTCGGTTTCGGCGGAAGCCCCTACCGGTATCTGACCACCGCCCGGGTCAATGCCCTGGCGCCGATCGAGCAGGCGAAGGTCGAGAACTGGGAGATAGGGAACCGGTTTCCAACCGCGGCGCAGAACCCTTTCTTCAAAATGAACTCCTTTGCGTATCCGGCCGCGTATACGACCGGCTCGCTGGGAGCCAACGTCTTGCAGGCTCCCGGGATCATGTGGAACCAGAGCTACGCCACCAAGAGCTGGACGATCAAGGATCGCGGCAAGGTCAGTCTCCGGCTGGACGGGCACAATCTGCCGTGGAAAAAGCCCAACCTCGCCGCGCCCAACACAACCTACAACCTGAACAACCCCAACGCCTGGGCCAGGTTCACCGGCGTCCTGGGCGACTTTTCCAACTACGGCAGCGCGATGGCCAACGTGCAGATGTCCGTCCGTGTGGAGTGGTAAGTCCGGCTTGGTTGCGCGAGGTAGCGATCGGCATCCGCAAGGGTCTTGCTACAGACAACTGGCGGGGGCACGTCACAATCCAAGCCTCAAACGGCCATCCTCCGGCGTGGCTGTTCGTATATCTGGTGGAGAATGCTGGCAGGCGCGGCAGGACTCGAACCTGCGACCCACTGCTTAGAAGGCATAAGCCTGGACGATTTTCTCCTTAGTTTACAACGACTTACAGGCAATCTAGGTAGCCCAAAAACCCGGTTTTCAGCACGTTTTCAGTGGGTTTTTCAGTGGGTAGTATTGGCAGGATTTTCACGCAGGTGCTCGGGCGTTCTAAGCAGGTGTTCAAGCGGGAGGCGATCCCCGCGCACGACTCCAGCTCCCCCTGGGTAACGTCACTGCCGGTCGAGTACGGATGGCGTCGCGAAGGTCAGCTCCTCACAGACCGCGGCGAACTGCGCGTAGTCCCGCAGCATGGCCTGGGAGAGTTCGACCAACTGGTGGGCCAGGTCTTCGGTGCCGAAGAACTCGATCTCGAGTTTACCGGGGCCCAGGTGGATGGTCCCGGGCAGGGTCGCAAATCCGGCCTCGCGCAGGACGGTGGGCGCGACGCGGATCTCCACCTTCCGGCCGGGCAGGAGTTGGCGCTCGGCCTCGAGGAGCGAGGACAGGCGCGCCACGCGGTAGCCCTCCTGCTCGATCTCCGCGCGCCGGCCGCCGGCCAGCCGGCGCAGCCAGTCCAGCAGTTGCAAACGGACGATGACCAGGGAATTGCCGGCCTGCATGGCGCCGGCCCGCTGCATGATGCGAACGGCCTCGCGGCGCGAGACGCCAAAAACGGCCTCGACGCCGGCGCGGTCGAGAATGGGCTCCTGGACGGCTTCGAGCCAGCGAGTAATCAGGGGTAAGTCTCTGAGCTAGTATGGCTTGTGCGGCATGCGAGCTTAGTGCCATTCTAACACGTTACGCCGCAATCGTGCCAAGTTGACTTAATGGCAGTTATCGGACCCGCCGCACCGGGTGTATGATAGGGGCATGATTCGGCTTGCGTGTGCTCGTCGTCCGGGGCGGCCGTATGTCTTCTACGCCTGCCCCAAGTGCGGAAAACGCTTCCCCGCCCGCTGGTGGCGCTGGCATCTGCCCCGCTGCGGCTCCCTGCCCCTGTTCGACGGCTTCTGAGCGGCCTCAGCGCCGGCTGTTGCGCCCGATGTGCGGAACGTGACGCCGCGCGGCACGATGCGCGCAAGAAACCGAGCCCCGGCTGGCGGACGGGTTCCGCCGGCTGGCGCAGGCCACTCGCTCCCCCGTCCGGTCCAGGGTTACAGTAAACACTTCTGTAAAAGTGGCGCGAGAGGGCTGAAAATACAGCGTCCGGCACCGAATATTTCTCTTTACACGTCACTTGAGACGGTGTATCCCTGCTAAGGATCGATTCACTCTGGACGGCCGTCCACCCAACAACTGAAAGGAAGGAAGAACAATGAGACGATGGATTCCTGTTATCGCCCTGCTTGTGTGCATGCTGGGCGGAACCATGCTGGCCGTCGCACAGTTGAACAACTGCCACGACCCGGCCGTGTGCGAGATGACCCCCACCTGCCAGAAGCGCAACGGGTCCAAGTGGCAGAGCACCGCCTATCGGTGTGCCACCCAATGCGCGAACGGCGGCTACTGTTCGGCGTACACTGCCGGCATCTGCGTGGTGTTCACTTGCAGTCAGTCTGGTCTGCCCAACTGCTACCATCAGGGCAACGACGATTGAACCGACTTCTGCAACGGTGAGTACGGCACCTGCCCCTGCGATATCTAAGAACGAGGATCAGAGACAACCATGAAACTCACACGCATTCTCGAGAACAAGCGTTCCCTGCTGCTGGTCTGCGCGCTAGCCCTGACTCTGCCGGTGCTCTCGGTGATCGGCTATCGCCACGCTCGCAACCAGTTCCTGCTCTTCTCCCAGGCCCCGAACCAGGCCATGACCGTCGTGACCCAGGACAAGACGTTGTGCGGCAATGGACCGGCGTTCAACTCCATCCGCTTCACGACGGCTTTCCGGCAGGACGGCGCGCGAGTGATTAAGACGGAGATGCTCACGCGGGATGGAAGGGCCGACCAAGTGGACCGCCGCATTGAGTTGAGCGACGGCACCAACACACCGACCCACGATGAGGCCGCGGTCATGAGTCGCTACAAGATGAATTTCGACCAACTCCGCCTCGAACGACTCGACCCCAATCACGGCTGCATGACGTCGGGATCGGGATACCCGCTGTTGAACGCCGTCCTGCTCGGCTATGAGGATGTCGGCGGGTACAAGACCGCCAAGATCAAATTGTCTGGCAGTGATCGGCAGGAGACCAGTTGGCTGGCGCTGGACCTGGGATGCGTGCAGATCAAGCGTCACATCGAGTTCTACGACAACAAGGGCGCCGTGGCGTCGCAGTCGGACCTGGAACTCGTCTCGGTCACATTCCGCGAGCCGGACCCGATCCTATTCGACACCACCGGCATCCGCAACGTGCCGCCGTCCGAGCGTGGCACTGCGCGGCAGGGCGTCATCTTGGCCAAGATGCAGAAAGCTCAGGCGGAAGAACACCGTGCCAAGATCCGCAAGGATCTCGAAGCCAACGACAAGCGGTGGAAACTGGCCCAGTAGTCACAACTCCCCACTGTCCCACCACCCAACCCGAAGGGGGCCACGCCGGTTGTGGCCCCCTTCGTCCATTCCGCATCCCCCTCCCACAGAAACAAAAAGGCCCTGGCTTCGGCCCGGGCCAAGCGCGACCGGCCCGCCGCGCGACGAGTGATCCGGGTAGAATGGAATCAGCCATGGAAGACTCCCCAGCCACTAAGCGCGATATCGAACAGCTCGAAGTCCGCCTCAACCAGCGGCTCCGCGACATTGAAACCGCCCTGTTGACGGCATTTCATGGCTACGCTTCCGGCGTCCTCGCCTACTTGCCGCTGAAGTCCCAGACTCGACAACGCAACAGATGTGTTGCATACTGAAGGTGTGAAGAGCGGCGAGTTGAAACGCTGGCTCGAAAAATGAGGTTGTTCCTTCCAATCCACCAAGAGCGGCCATCTGAAGGTGTTCCTGGGTTCCCGCATGAGCATTCTTCCGATGCATGGAGCCGGGAAGGACCTCGGCCGCGGAATCGTGGATCGGATCAGGAAAGACCTCGGACTGAAGGGAGGATGAAAATGTTGGCATATCCGGTTACGCTGGAACCCGACACCAACGGCACGATCCTGGCTCAGATAACGGACGTCCCGGAGGCCCATACCTTCGGAGAGGACAAGCCCGAAGCCTTGGCGCGCGCCGCCGGAGCGCTCGAAGCGGCGCTTTCCGCCTACATGGACCTGCGCCGGGAAATCCCGCTGCCCTCGAAACCGAAACGCGGCCAGCGCCTGGTCCCCCTGCCCGTTCTGAGCGAGGCGAAAGTCAGACTCTATTCCTCCATGCGATCCGCTAAAGTCGGGAAGGCCGAACTCGCCCGCCGGCTCGGCTGCCACATGCCGCAGGTCGACCGCCTGCTCGATCTGAATCACTCCTCCCGCCTCGACCAGGTGGAAGCCGCGTTCCGCGCCCTCGACAAACAGATCGTCATTGACATCAGGGATCGCGCGGCCTGACGCCGCCGGGTGCAGAATGAAGGCAAGATGAGCGAGACTCAGTTCTACATTTCCGTGGCCGTCATGCCGATCACGACGATCATCATCGTGCTCGTTGGAGTCCTGCTTAACAACAGCAATATGAACGCCAGGATCGGCGACGTCATGGCGCGCATCGACGACCTGCGTGCCGACGTGGACCGGCGCTTCACGGACGTCGATCGCCGGCTGACCGGCGTCGAAACCAAGTTGGATCTCCTCACCGAAAAAGTGGTCGAACTCGACAACCGCCTCACTCGGCTGGAAGAACGCTTCGCCCGCTGACACCGTCCGGTATAGAATTGAGGCAGCCATGACCCAAGAGAACTGGATCCAACTGGCGATCGCCATGGTGACGCCGCTCTCGACTCTGACTATCGTTATGGTCGGCTTCATCTACAACAACTCCCGGATGAGCGATCTGCGACAAGACCTGTTAGCCCGCGTCTCAGAACTTCGCGCCGATGTTGACCGGCGCCTTACCGGAGTGGAAACCAAGCTCGATCTACTGACCGGCAAGGTGGTCGAACTCGACAGCCGCCTTACTCGGCTGGAAGAACGCTTCGCCCGCTGAGACAGAAAAAAGGCCCGGGCACGAAGCCCGGGCCGTAGCTGCTGGCGCAAAAGAAGAGAAGACCGGCGAGATCAGTAGTCCCGCACCTCCCAGATGAGGGTGTTCCAACCCAGCACCCCCACCGCCACCGCATAGCAGGAGAACTCCACCACCGCACCTGGATAGCGCTCCCAGAGCGCCCACAACGAATCGAGAGCCGGCGGCTCCATGTACGTCCGCAGGAGCGCCGCCGCGGCCAGGCCGTGCACGGAGAACACGCTGGGGCCGGCCAGCGCTTGCCGCATCCTCTGGCCACTGTGCAGGGTCGCATACAGGTCCAGATGGCGCGCCGAGCGGCGGACTTCGCCCTGCAAGGTCACGCGCTCATCCGGTGCGCACTCGGAGAACTGGAACCAGTCGTGCCGGGCGCCGTGCCGCTGTACCAGGCGATCGACATACCGCAGAGCCGCAGTCCGCCGCAGATCGTAGCGCATCCAGGGGCTGCCCGGGATCTTGCAGCGCACCCCCATCAGGCCGTCAAATCGCTCGCGCCGGAAGGCGTCATACTCCCACGTCCGGACCTTGTTGCCCAGGGCCAGCCGGTAGTAGGCGGCGTAGAACTCGAGCTTGGTGAGCAGGGCGCCCTGCTGGGTCGCCCGACGCGCAGACCAAAACTGATTCTGCCGGCGCAGGGTGCGCAGATCCAGGTCGTTCATAGGCATGTCGCGAGCGCCTCAGCGATCTTGTCCAGGCCGACCTCGAAGACGGCATCGTTGGGCAGTCGCGAGGCGGGATCCAAGAGGATGTGCTCCAGTTCGTGCAGCAGCGCCAGCAGGATCACCCGCTGGGTCGGTCGGTCGTTGACAAAGGCCGCGATGTCACACTCGCGCGCGATCAGCACCCGCGCCGTCTGCGTTTCCAGATGGGGGTAGCTGCGGCCGAAGTGGAAGAAGCCGCCTGCCTCGCCCTTCAGATCCGCCTGCGAAGCGAAGCGGTAGTCGGTCTCCCACTTGTCCAGGCCCAGGAGCCGCTCGCAGCGGCGCCCGAGTCGCTCCGACTCCCGGCGCCTCATGGCTCCATCCGGAGCGGCAGGTCGCGAAGTCGGACCGGCGGCGCCTGGTCAAAGCGCCCGGGCGGGGTGAGCGGGCAGTTGGCCAGCCAGGACTCGCTGGGGTCTATGACATGCACCGGCCAGGAGCAGGTCAGTCCGTACTGCGGGTCGACCAGAGAGAAGTCCTGCTGG
>JACQZT010000345.1 GCA_016213755.1 Acidobacteriota bacterium
CGTCCCCAGGTTCAGACGATACTCGTTCATGATCATCTTCATCCGGTCGACCCACAGGCCCCAGGCGTCCTTGGAGACGTTTTCATAAATCCGCCGGCCCAGCGGGTGTCCCTCAAACGGCACTTCGTCCAGACCCGGCAACTCCCGTTGAAACTTAACGCAGAAAACCGTCCTGGCCGCCGGCTTGTGCTCCTCAGACCCCATGTTGGATTCCTCCTGTTCGGTGTCGGGCAGAGCTCCGGGTTTGACGGATTCACCGCCCAAACCTCAGGATAGCTCAGGCAGTGGATCGTCTGGCTGGAGGCCGGGTTCGGAACCGTTGCGGGCTTTCCGCACCCGCAGGGATTGCAGGTACTCCGACAGTTTCGGGGGCGGCCCGGTGCAGTTTTCGAAGTGCCGCCGCACGGCTTTTTGATAGCGCCGCAGAAGGTCCCGGCGGGCCGAGGGACGCAGGTCGCAGTTCTCGATTTCCAGCAGCAGTTCGATTTCCCAGGGCCGGAAACAGTTCCGGTTCAGCGTGCCGCGCAACAACTCGCTCACCAGACGGTTGAACTGCGTGAGTGAAACCTCATTCATTTCCATCGTCTGCTGCATGGAGTACTGGCCCTGTCCTATCCATCGGCCGAAAAGCGCAAAACCTTAATACGCCAATGCGCCTCAACGCCGGAGGTAGGCGTCGTCGCCCCGAATCCAATCCTCGCGGCGCGGCGCGAACAGATCCAGCGCCAGGCTGTCTTCGAGCGCTTCCACGGCATGCGGCGCGTGGGGCGGAATCTCCATCGCCTGGCCCGCCGCGACCAGGATCTCCCGGTCGTCGAACAGGAACTTCAGTTTGCCTTCCATCAGAACCGTGATCTGTTCGTTGGCGTGGCTGTGCCGGGCAACCAGGGCGCCCTGGGCCAGGTAAATGCGGGCCACCGTCAGGTTCGCGGTGTGGATCGCCTGGCGCGCCAGCAGGTCGCCGAGTTTTTCCTTGGGAATCCGGTCCCAGTCGTGCAGTGTCATCGAGGCCGTATTGTATCATGAGGGTTGCGCCAAAGGAGGCTGGGATGAAAGGGGTTGTGTTAGCCGGGGGGACCGGCAGCCGGTTGTCGCCGCTCACCAAGATCACCAACAAGCACCTGTTGCCGATCTATGACAAGCCCATGATCTACTACCCCATCCGGACGCTGGTGGATGCGGGGATCCAGGACATCCTGATCGTGACCGGAGGAAAGAACTCCGGCGACTTCCTGCGTTTGCTGGGCAACGGGAAAGATTTCGGTCTCAAGCACCTGAACTACACCTACCAGGAAGGCGAAGGCGGCATCGCCGACGCGCTGGCGCTGGCCGAGCACTTCGCCGACGGCGGGGGGATCTGCGTCGTTCTGGGCGACAACATCGTCGAGAAGAGCATCCGGGAGGCGGTGGACAGTTTCCGCCGGCAGGAGCGCGGCGCGCGCATTCTGCTGAAAGAAGTGCCGGACGCGGAGCGGTTCGGCGTGGCCGAGATCGAGGGCGACCGCATCGCCGGCATCGAGGAGAAACCCGCGCGGCCGAAATCGAACTACGCGGTCACGGGCATCTATATGTACGACGCGACGGTCTTCGAGAAGATCCACACCTTGGTGCCTTCGGCGCGCAACGAACTGGAGATCACCGACGTCAACAACGCCTTTATCCGGGAAGGAACCATGGCCTTCTCGTTCCTGGACGGCTGGTGGACCGACGCGGGAACTTTCGATTCGCAGCTGCGCGCTACCAACCTGGTGGCCCGGACCCAGGGCAGCGTGTCGGCCGAAGTGTTCCCGGAATCCCCGATCCCCGGCCGCTGAGAGTCTTATGCCCATCGACTGGTTCCCGTTGTGGCTCAGTCTGCGCGTGGCTGCGCTCTCGACCCTGCTGGCACTGGCCATCGGCCTGTGGCTTGCCTGGCTGCTGGCCAACCGGGAGTTCCGCGGCCGGGAGGCGCTGGATGCGGCGGTGACGTTGCCGCTGGTGCTGCCGCCGACCGTGCTGGGATATTACCTGCTGGTGGTGCTGGGCCGGGAAGGCGTTCTGGGACGCTTCTAAGAATGGGTGACGGGCGGGCCGCTGGTCTTCACCTGGCAGGCGGCGGTGGTGGCCGCGTTGTTCCACTCGGCCCCCCTGCTGGTGAAATCGGCGCGGGCGGCGCTGGAAAGCGTGGACCGTTCCTACGAACGCGCGGCGCGCAACCTGGGTGCGTCGGAATGGACCGTCTTCCGGCGCGTGAGCCTGCCTCTGGCGGGCCGGTCGATTCTGGCCGCCGCCGCTTTGGCCTTCGCCCGTTCGCTGGGAGACTTCGGGGTCACCATCATGATCGCCGGCAACATTCCGGGCCGCACGCAGACGGTGGCGGTGGCGATTTACGACGCGGTGGAAGGCGGCAACGGCGCGCTGGCGCGGACGCTGGTGCTGGTCGTCTCGGCGGTGGCGCTGGCCATCCTCTACCTGGCCAACCGGATTGCGCCCCGGCAGGTGATGTGATGCTGCATGTTCGCATCGTCAAGCGTTTCGCGGCCGGGCGCGACTGCGCGCGGTTCTCGCTGGAGCTGGAATTTCAGGCCGGCGCCGGCGTCACCGTGCTGTTCGGTCCGAGCGGGTCCGGCAAGACCCTGGCTCTGGATTCCATCGCCGGCTTCGTGCGGCCCGACGAGGGCCGCATCATGCTCGACGACCGGATCCTGTTCGACGGCGCCACCGGCGTGCACCTGGTCCCCCAGGCGCGGCACTGCGGCTATGTCTTCCAGAACTACGCCCTGTTTCCGCACATGACGCTGCGTCAGAACCTCGAGTTCGCGGCCGAACGCCGGCCGCGACTGGAGCGGCACCGCAAGGTGAACGAGATGCTCGATCGCTTCCACCTGGCGGAGGTGGCCGGACGGCGCCCGCACGAGCTTTCCGGCGGCCAGAAGCAGCGCTGCTCGATCGCCCGCGCCCTGATCGGCGCGCCCACACTGCTGCGGCTCGACGAGCCGGCGCGCGGCCTGGACGCCCCGCTGCGCGCCGATCTGTACGCCGTGCTGCGGCAGGTGCGCGCCGAGTTCCGCACCCCTATCCTGCTGGTCACTCACGACCTGGAGGAGTGCTTCGAGCTGGGCGAGGAGATGCTGGTGGTGCGCGGGGGACGGCTGGCGCAGAGCGGCCCGCCGCGCAAAATCGTGGACCAGCCGGCCAGCGCCGAGGTGGCCCGCCTGCTGGGAGTCTTCAACCTGATGTCGGCGGAGATCCTGGCCCTGGACCCGGGGCGCAACTCGAGCCGCGTGCGCTTCGGCGAAGTCGAACTGGGGGGGCCGTACTTCCCGGGGCATTTCAAGGGCGACCGGGTTTGGCTGTGTGCCCGGCCGGAGCAGTTGACGGCGGGTCCTCGCGAGGGCCGCCCGGGCGCCAACCAGGTGCCGGCCCAGTTGCTGAACGTGGTGGACCGGCCGCTGACGGTGCGGCTGGAGTTTTCCGGCGACCTGGCGGTGGAAATGCCTCGCGGCGCGTTCGAACCGCTGCGCCAGACCCGGGAATGGGTGGTCGGGATTCCCGCCGAGGCGCTGCGGGCGGTGTGACCGCAGGACCCGGCGGGGTCCAACAAAAGATCCTATACTATTATATTGGGCCGGCTTGGCAACTCCTCCTCGGCCCAGTGGCAAGGTAGCACATCCAAATCCTGTCTTACGGAATACTCATGAACAGACCGAAAGTAACGATTGACGGAAACGAAGCGGCGGCTTACGTTGCCCACAAGGTAAACGAGGTCATCGCAATCTATCCGATCACTCCCTCATCACCCATGGGCGAGTGGTCGGACCAGTGGTCCAGCGAAAACCAGCCCAATATCTGGGGCACCGTCCCGCACGTGATCGAGATGCAGAGCGAGGGCGGAGCGTCGGCCGCGTTGCACGGCGCCTTGCAGGGCGGAGCGCTGGGCACCACCTTCACTTCCTCGCAGGGCCTCATGCTCATGATCCCGAGCATGTTCAAGATCGCCGGCGAGCTGACCTCCACCGTGATTCACGTGGCGGCGCGATCGCTCGCCGCGCACGCGCTGTCGATCTTCGGCGACCACCAGGACGTGATGGCCGTGCGCTCGACCGGCTTCGCGCTGCTGGCCTCCAACTCCATCCAGGAAGTGATGGACACGGCGCTTATTTCGACGGCCGCGACGCTGGAATCGCGAGTGCCGTTCGTGCACTTTTTCGACGGCTTCCGCACCACACACGAAGTCAACAAGGTCGAAGAGCTGACGGTCGAAGACATGCAGGCCATGATCGACGACGATCTGGTGCGCAAGCACCGCGCACGCGCCCTTTCGCCCGAACGCCCCTTCATTCGCGGCACGGCGCAGAACCCGGACGTCTATTTCCAGGGCCGCGAAACCGTCAATCCGTTCTACCTGGCCTGCCCCGCCATCGTGCAGAATATGATGGACAAGTTCGCCAAGCTCACCGGGCGGCAGTACCACCTGTTCGACTACGTGGGCGCGCCGGACGCCGACCGCGTCATCGTCCTGATGGGCTCGGGCGCCGAGGCGGCGCACGAGACGGTGGACTACCTGACCGCGCGCGGCGAGAAGGTCGGCATCCTGAAGGTCCGCCTGTTCCGGCCCTTCTCGGTCGGGCACTTCGTCCAGGCCCTTCCGGCCACGCTGAAGTCGCTCATCGTCCTGGACCGCACCAAGGAGCCGGGCGCGGTGGGCGAGCCGCTGTACACCGACGTCATCGCGGCGCTGAACGAAGCGCTGGTGGCCGGCGTGGCCCCCTTCCCGTCCATGCCGCGGGTCATCGGCGGCCGCTATGGCCTCTCGTCGAAGGAATTCACTCCGGCCATGATCAAGGCCGTGTTCGACGAGGCCGGCAAAGCCGCTCCCAAAAACCACTTCACGGTGGGCATTAACGACGACGTGACGCACACCAGCATCGGCTACGACGCCGACTTCTCCGCCGAGGATCCCAAGACCGTGCGCGCGCTGTTCTACGGCCTGGGCGCGGACGGCACCGTGGGCGCCAACAAGAACTCCATCAAGATTATCGGCGAAGACACCGACAATCACGCCCAGGGCTACTTCGTCTACGACTCGAAGAAGTCCGGCTCGGTCACCATCTCGCACCTGCGCTTCGGCCCCCAGCCGCTGCGCTCGACGTATCTCATCACCAAGGCCAATTTCGTGGCCTGCCATCAGTTCAACTTCCTGGAGAAGCTGGACGTGCTGAAGAACGCCGCGCCGGGCGCCGTGTTTCTGCTCAACAGCCCCTACTGCGCCGGAGACGTGTGGGACAAGATCCCGCAAATGGTGCAGCAGCGAATCATCGACCGGAAGCTCCGCTTCTACGTCATCGACGGCTACGAAGTGGCCAAGGAAACCGGCATGGGCGTGCGCATCAACACGATCATGCAGACCTGCTTCTTCGCCATCTCGGGCGTGTTGCCGCGCGAAGACGCGATCAAGGCCATTAAGTACTCCATCGAGAAGACGTACGGCAAGCGCGGCGAAGCGGTGGTGCGGAAGAATTTCGCGGCGGTGGACGCGACACTGGACCATTTGCAGGAGGTAAAGGTCCCGTCCCAGGCCACCAGCGTCATCCGGATGCTGCCGCCGGTGCCGGCCGCGGCGCCCGAGTTCGTGCAAAAGACGCTGGCGCCCATCATCGCCGGCGAAGGGGACTCGGTCCCGGTCAGCGCCTTCCCGGTCGACGGCACCTTCCCCAGCGCCACCACGCAGTGGGAGAAGCGCAACGTTACGCTCGAAATCCCCGAGTGGGACGAGAAGCTTTGCATCCAGTGCGGCAAGTGCATCCTGGTCTGCCCGCACGCCGTCATCCGCGCCAAGGTTTATTCGGCCGATGCGCTGGCCGGCGCGCCGGAAAACTTCAAGGCCGTCGAAGCCCGCTGGAAGGACTTCAAGGACCGGAAATACACGCTTCAGGTCGCGCCCGAGGACTGCACCGGCTGCGCCCTGTGCGTGGAGGTCTGTCCGGTGAAGGACAAGACCCAGCCCAAGCGCAGGGCCATCAACATGGTCCCGCAGGTCCCCATCCGCGCGCAGGAAGCCGCCAATTGGGACTTCTTCCTGTCGCTGCCGGAAACCGACCGCACGGTCTTGAGCCTGTCGCAGGTGAAGGACGTGCAGTTGCTCCGGCCGCTGTTCGAGTTCTCGGGCGCCTGCGCGGGTTGCGGCGTGACCCCCTACATCAAGCTCATGTCGCAGTTGTTCGGCGATCGCGCCATGATCGCCAACGCCACCGGCTGCTCGTCGATCTACGGCGGCAACCTTCCGACGACTCCCTATTGCATGAACGGCGACGGGCGCGGGCCGGCCTGGTCGAACTCGCTGTTCGAGGATAACGCCGAGTTCGGCCTGGGCTTCCGCCTGGCGCTGGACAAGCAGAACGAATACGCCCGCGAGTTGTGCGCGCGGCTGGCCAGCGGCTTGGGCGACGAGCTGGTGAAGGGCCTGCTCACAGCCGACCAGTCCAATGAAGCCGGCGTGGCGGCGCAGCGCGAGCGGGTGGCGGCCCTCAAGGGCAAACTCGCCGGGCTGAAGACGGCCGAGGCGCGCGACCTGTTCTCGGTGGCCGATTCGCTGGTGAAGAAGAGCGTCTGGATGTTCGGCGGCGACGGCTGGGCCTACGACATCGGGTACGGCGGGCTGGACCACGTGCTGGCTAGCGGCCGCAACGTAAACCTGCTGGTGATGGACACCGAAGTCTACTCCAACACCGGCGGCCAGATGTCCAAGGCTACGCCGCGCGGCGCGGTGGCGAAGTTCGCCGCCGGCGGCAAACCGGCGGCCAAGAAGGACCTGGCCATGATGGCGGTGCCCTACGGCAACGTCTACGTGGCCCGGGTCGCTTTCGGCTCCAACGACATGCAGACGGTGAAGGCGTTCCTGGAAGCGGAAGCCTGGAACGGGCCTTCGATCCTCATCGCCTACTCCCACTGCATCGCGCACGGCTACGACCTGGTGCACGGGCTGGAGCAGCAGAAGCTGGCGGTCCAGTCCGGCTACTGGCCGCTGTTCCGCTACAACCCGGCCCTGATCCAGGAAGGCAAGAACCCCTTCCAACTGGACAGCAAGGCGCCGGCCCTGCCGCTGGAGAAGTACATCTACAACGAGACCCGCTACACGATGCTGACGCGCAGCAATCCGGAGGCGGCCAAAAAGCTGCTCGTCGAAGCGCAAGCCGACGTCTATGCCCGCTGGAAGGTGTACGAACATTGGGCCAAGATGCCGGCCAACGGCGAAGCGAAAAAAGAAGAGAGCAAGGAGGCCTGACAATGCCCGATCTCAAAACCAAGTATCTCGGACTTGAACTCAAGAACCCGGTGGTGGCCTCGTCCGGTCCCCTCTGCAAGGACGTCGGCACGATTCTAAAGCTGGAGGACGCCGGGGTTTCGGCCGTGGTCCTGCACTCGCTGTTCGAGGAGCAGATCAACCTGGAGAGCAACGAACTCGACCATTTTCTTTCGGCGGAAACCGAGAGCTATGTCGAGGCGCTGAGCTACTTTCCGGACATGCGGTCTTACAACATCGGCCCGGAAGGCTACCTGGAGCACATTCGCAAGACCAAGCAGGCCGCCGACATTCCGGTGATCGCGAGCCTGAACGGGGTTTCCACGGGCGGCTGGATCCGCTACGCGAAGCTGATCGAGGAGGCCGGCGCCGACGGCATCGAGCTCAACGTGTACTACATGCCGACGGACCTCGACCTGGCCCCGGCCCGGATCGAGCAGATGTACTGCGACCTGGTCAGCCACGTCAAGGCCAGCATTCGGATTCCGGTGGCCGTCAAGCTGGGGCCGTTTTTCAGCTCCGTGCCCAACATGGCCCGCCAATTGGACGCGGCCGGCGCGGATGCGCTGGTCCTGTTCAACCGCTTCTACCAGCCGGACTTCGACCTGGAGGCGCTGGAAGTGGTGCCCAACCTGGTGCTGAGCGACTCGC
>JACQZT010000356.1 GCA_016213755.1 Acidobacteriota bacterium
ATTGGCGCGGCCGCAGCGCCGGCGGGTCTCGGTCAGGCAGCCGGGCAGCAGATCCTCGGGCAACTGATAGAGCCGGACGGCCCGGAACTTGCGCTGGCGCAAGCGCGCCGCCTCGGGACCCTTGGGCTCGGGCTTCATCTGCAAGTAATAATACATACAGACACGGGGGAAAGCAAGGACTTTTTGCGAATTCGAAAATAGGGCTGTTTTCGGCGGCCCGGCGAAGCGGGCAAACCGCGCTAAAGACTCAGCGGCTTACCGGCGTCGCCCTTCTAGGGTTTCCGAAACTGCTGGCCGGGGGCGCTCAGGCCGAGCGCATCATTTCGTCCCAGGCGACTTCGCGCCGGGTTTCGATGGCCATGCGGCCCAGGATGGCGGTCAGCGTGCTTTCGACCGAGGTCTTGGTCATGTCGAGGGCCTGGCCGGCCAGGATGCCTTGGAAGAACTCGCGGGTGGCTTCCGCGGTGATGTCCTTGATGGACTCCTCGCGCTCCATCAGGCTGGTGTCGCGCAGGTCGTCGGCGCTCTTGTAGCGGACGTTGGGCGTCATGCCGTGCAGCTTCATGTAGCTGCGGGAGGTTTCCAGCATCCCCTTGACGCCGTAGAACTGCTCCTTGACGTCGCGGTAGCCGGCCGTGTGCTTGATCGAGATCAGCCAGCCCTCGATGCCTTCCGGGTACTGATAGATCACGTCGTGGTGGTCGGTGATCCAGTCGCCATAAGGCACCGGGAACCGGTTGCCGCCGCGGCCCACCGCGCTCACCGGGTGCAAATCCCGGGCGAACCAGTTGATAGTGTCGATGCCGTGGCAATCCTGCTCCACGATGGCGCCGCCCGAGTACTTCATCCACGCGCCCCAGCGACGGATCTTCTGCTCTTCCGTTTCGGCGGGAGCCGGCTTGGCCGCCGGCGCGGGCGGCAGGTAGCCCAGCACCCAGTAGCTCATCATGAGCTTCATTTCGCCGATGCGCCCGCCGGTCAGGTAGGAGTGGGCCTTCCGGTACTGCGAGCTGAAGCGCTGCTGAAAGCCGAACTGGATGCGCTTGGAGCGGTCCCGCCGCTCCCAGGCCCGCAGCATTCGCTTGCAGCCCGCCACGCCGGCGCCGGCCGGCTTCTCGCAATAAATGTGCTTGCGCGCCTGGATCGCCGCTTCGTAGTGCTCGGGGTGGAGAAAGACCGGCGTGGCGATGAGCACCGCGTCCACGGCCTTGTCGTTGAGCAACTCATGGTAGTCGCGGTAGGAGGTTACTTTGTCGGCGCCGGGAATCTCGGTCTTGCCCTGATCGATCCGGTCCGGGTACTTGTCGCAAATGGCCGCCAGGCGCGCGTTCGAGTCCTGGGCCATGAGCGTGCCCACGTAGCGCCCGCGCCCGCCGGTGCCGATCACGCCGAACCCCACGGCCGAGTTCGCCTGCGAGCCAAACGCCGTCTTCGCGCTCACTACGAGCGGCGCCGCGGCCATCACTTTTCTTCTGCTCAGTTGGTCCACGCCGATCTCCTGACGCCGATCTTAGCACCTGGGAAGGCAGAAGGCTGGGTGTATACTGGCGAGAAGCCAACGCCGGTTGTCCGGCCCGGGAGGAAGATCGATGCAGAGCCTCTGCCACGCCCTGTCGCTGCTTGCCGGCGCGGCGGTCCTCGCCGGCGCCGCCCCGGCGCCCGTGGTCCACGTTTGGGAAAGGCAGGAACTCACCTTCACCGCCGCCCGATCCTATGCCAACCCGTATTCCGAGGTCACCGTTTGGGTTGACCTCAACGGACCGGGTTTCCAAAAACGAGTCTACGGTTTCTGGGACGGCGGCGGCACGTTCCGCGTCCGGGTGCTGGCCACCCAGCCGGGCACGTGGCACTGGCGCAGCGGCTCGGCGCCCGCCGACACCGGCTTGTCGGGCCAGAGCGGATCGTTCACCGCCACCGCCTGGACCGAAGCCGAGAAGCGGCAGAACCCTCTTCGCCGGGGCTTCCTCCGCGCGACGGCGAACGGCCACGCGCTCGAACAGGCCGACGGCACGCCCTTCTTCGTCGTGGGGGACACCTGGTACTCGGCCGGCACCAACCGCTTCCCATGGTTCGACGACGACCAGCCGCGCCCGATGGGCCCCGCGGCCGGCTTTAAGGACTACGTCCGCTACCGCAAGGCGCAGGGCTACAACTGGGTCAACGTTATCGCCGCTTTTCCGAACTGGCACCCCGACGGCGCCTCCTGGCGCATCATCATGGACGACGCCGACAAAACCACCGTGCGGTCGGCCTGGCTGGAGTTCGGCACCGGACCCGACGCCCGCACCGGCAGCGCCAAGAACATGAGCAACGAGGGCGGGCGCCCGTTCCTGTTCCCCGGCAAGGTTCCCGGCTATGAAGGGATCTACCCCGACGTCGACCGCATCAATCCCGTCTACTTCCGCTACGTCGACCGCAAGATCGACTACCTCAACGCCCAGGGCTTCGTGCCCTTCATCGAGGTTTCGCGCCGCGACGCGAGCGAGTGCTGGAAGAAGTACTACCCCTGGCCGGAATCGTACGCGCGCTTCATTCAGTATGTCTGGTCGCGTTACCAGGCCAATAACACCGTTCTCAGCCCCGTCCACCTCGACATCATCCAGCAAAGCCTCACGGTTCCGGATTTTCTTCAAGCCATCGATCTCGTCCTGAAGAAGTACGGCCCGCCGCCGTTCGGAACGCTGCTGTCGGCCAACGCCAACCCGTCGACGCTGGTCAACTGGGACGAAGACTCGTGGGTGACGCTGCACCAGACCGGCAACAAGCGCTAGCACGAGTATTACTGGTACATGACCGAGATCTTTCGCGCGCCCCATCCGCGTCCGGGCCTGAACGGCGAACCCTACTACTCGGGCTACGTCGATGTGCGCGGACTTGGCGGCGGCGGTTACAAGTACGGCGCTGCCGGGGGCACCGTCAAGGACGATCAATACGTGCGCTCCGGCATGTACGGCACCTTCCTCTCCGGCGGTTTGGCCGGCCACGTCTATGGCGCGGAAGGCATCTGGGGCGCCGACATCGAGCCTGCCGCTCCCATCAAGATGTGGGACGCCTTCCAATGGAATTCGGCCACGCAAATGCAGCATCTGCGCACGTTCGCGCTCTCGCCTGGCAGGCGTTACCAGGACCTGGTCCCCGACGAAGACCTCGTCGTGCCGAACAAAACGCACGTGACCAAAGGCTACGAGGGCTGGGCCTACGCCGCCCGCACCGCCGACAAGACCGAATTCCTCGCCTATTTCGAGAAGGGCTGTCCGCGCAGTCTCGTGCGCGGCGCGCGTCCGATGGCCATCTACCGCGCCCAGTGGTTCGACCCGCGCGCCGGCACATGGTCCGGTGTGCGCGACGGCAAACTCCAGTCCAACAACATCGGCGAGATTCAACTTCCCGGTTTTCCCGGAGACGACGACTGGGGTCTGCGCCTCAGCTACTCCGGCGCGGCGCCGCTGCCCAAGCACTTCTGACGGGAGCCGGGCGGCGCGAAATCGGAATCCGCGCCGCAACCGTGAGTGGCAACGTTATTGCCGCGCCAGGGGAGGAAGCGAATTCTTGTCCCGCCCTGCCCGTTTCATGACTGCGGGGCAGGCGTCCTTGATGGCATTACCCAGAAGCCGGGCCCGCGTGGCGTGGACCAGTTCGCCCTCCAGATTGAATACCGCAACCTTGTTGGCCTTCACGAAGAGCGTCGCCGGGTTGGGGTCGTCGCGCTGCACCCGCACGATGACATCGGCCTTGTCCCGGTTGGTTGTGATCACTGCTCCCGGGCAGTGGAGCGCGAATGCTCGCATCGACTCGATATCGTAGGAGGGCGCCGTTCGCGTCAATGCCAAAGTGCCCTGGGTCTCGCCCACCTGCGCTTCGCCCGACACCGTTTCGGGCTCGCTGCCGGCTATGAAGACCCGCGGCTTCGCGGTGTCACCGGCCGCGCCGGCGATCGCCGCGGCCAGCCCGAGCCAAACGACGATTCGAAGTCCCATTGGGCGCCTCCCGCTGACCCTTCAGACG
>JACQZT010000347.1 GCA_016213755.1 Acidobacteriota bacterium
CAGCAGGCCATCACTCCATTGCTGTCCCTGAGGCAACTGATCGAGCAATGGCCCTCGATCAAGATCGGTTTGGGAGAAGCACACCGTGCCCGGAGTACTCAGATCACCGGACTATCTGGATTCTTATCTTAGCGCTTATGGGACAGTACACCCAATACACCAATTCCGGACGAGTCGCGTTCGGCGAAAATGGTGTGTTGAGTGTGCTGTCCCCGGTTTGGGTGTGGAGGGTATCGCTCGGCGCGGAAGCGCCTGAGGGCGCCGGGGACGTGTGCGCTTTGGACGCGGAGGAGCGCCGGCGGTACGAGGCGTTCCGGTTCGAGGCGGACCGGCGGCGGTTTCTGCTTTCGCACTTGGCGCTGCGGAGGATCCTGGGCGGCGGCGTTCGCTTCGAAAGGGACCCGAGGGGCAAACCGCGGTTGCAGGGCGGAGAACTGCGATTCAACCTTTCGCATTCGGGATCGCTGGCGCTGGTGGCCGTCTCCCGGGACTGCGAGGTCGGCGTCGACGTGGAACAGGTGCGCCGGAACGTCAAGGTCGAACTGGTGGCCCGGCGCTTTTTCGCTCCCGGGGAGATGGCGACGCTCCAGGGTCTGAGCGAACCCGCGCGAACCGAAGCGTTCTTCCGCTGCTGGGTGCGCAAGGAAGCTTATCTGAAGGCCGCCGGGACCGGGCTGACCGATGCGCTGCGCGAGATCGACGCGGGGCAGATGCCGGGCTGGTCGATCGCCGATCTCGAGGTCCCGCCCGGCTACGTGGCGGCAGTGGCCGCGCCGCGGCCGCAACTTGCCGTTCGCCTGTGCGACTGGCGCGGAGAAGCTTTCTCGCCGTTTTAAAGAGTCTTCAGATAGGCCAGCAAGTTCGTCTTTTCTTCGTCGCTGAGCATGTCTTTGTAGGGCGGCATGCCGTTGCCGCCTTCGTTGACGCGGGACAGCACGGTGGCGTCGGCGACTTTTTTGCCGCTCGCCAGTTTTGCGCGTTTGAAAAGGCCTTTCAACGAGGGGCCCACCTTTTTCTCGTCGGTGGTGGCGTTGTGGCAGACGGCGCACTGCCCGAAGATCTCCTTGCCCTTGGCCGGGTCGGGAGCTTTGGCGGCCGCGGCGGCGGCCAGCCCAAAGGTGATGGTCAGGGTCGGCAAACGGGATAGGAACATGAGACTTTTCTCCTGGGCGGGCGCGAAGTACTTGAACCCGCCCTCGCGCCGGCGCATCTAAGCATTATAGATGCCCGCCAGCAAAGCGAAGATTCCGAAAGAGGGCGATCCCGCGCCCGCGGTGCGCCTGGAAACCGACTCGGGCGAGTTCCTGCGGCTCTCCGACCTGCACGGCAAGAACGTGGTCCTCTTCTTCTACCCCAAAGCCGGCACCTCCGGTTGCACGACCGAGGCATGTGAGTTCCGGGACGCAGCCGGTAAATTCGCCGCCGCAGGGACGGTGATCCTCGGCATTTCTCCCGACCGAGTCGCCGCGCAGAGCCGCTTCAAGGAAAAGTACGGATTCCCGTACGCGCTGCTGGCGGATCCCGAACACAAGGCGGCCGACGCCTTCGGCGTGTGGAAGGAAAAGAGCCTGTACGGCCGCAAGTACATGGGCATTGAGCGGACCACCTTCCTCATCGGCCCCGACGGCCGCATCGCGAAGATTTTCGCCAAGGTGAAGCCCGCCGGGCACGCCGCCGAGGTGCTGGAAGCTCTGGCCGCCCTGAAGTAGTCAGCGCCGGGCGCCAGCAGCACCATCGAAACCCGGAGCCACCGCCGCATGAGTCCAGCATACAGCAATGTGCTTTGCGCTGTAAAGTACTTTCTATAACGGCTTGAGCTCCGCCACGGTGGCGCCCGTTCCGCCCTCGCTGGGCGGGGCCGGGTAGAACTTATCCACGTGCGGGTGGCTGGCCAGCAGTTCGGCGACGGATTTCCGGAGGATGCCCATGCCGTGGCCGTGGACGATGCGGACGCGATCCACCGAGGCCATGGCGGCGTCGTCGAGGAACTTGTCGACCAGTTCGCAGGCCTCCTCGGCGCGCTTGCCGATGAGGTTGATTTCGCGGTAGGAGACGTTCCACCGCGGACCGGCCTGCAAGGTGACCTGAGAGGGCAGCTTGGCGGCTTCGGGCGCCGGATCCAGCACCTCCAGCACGTCGTCCGCGGAAACCTGCATTTTGAGGAAGCCGGCCTCGACCTCGATGAGGTCGTGCGCCAGCAGGCGCCGCACACGCGCCGGTTCGCGCACGTTGCGCAGGCGAACGCGGACGCCCTCGGCGAGGCGGGGCCGTCCCCCGTCGAGCTCGCCCTGCCGGGCGTCTTCCCGGGTGGACAGGACCGTGGTTTCGAGCGTTTCGCGGAATTCCCGCTTGGCGCGCGAGACCTTGCGCTGCGCCTGGCCGGCGGCCTTGCGCTGGTCGGCGGTCTGGAAAATGCCCGCGATGGTCTCCTGCGCCTGGGACTCGAAGCGCTGCATGAGCAGGTCCGAGCGGCGCTCGATCTCCTTGATTTTGGCCGCTTCGCGCTGCGCCCACTCGTGCTCGACGGCCTTCTCGCGGGCGGCCAGGCCGGCCTGGGCCTCTTTGAGCGCAAGCCGCTCCTCGGAAAGGCCGGCCAGCCGCTGGTGCAGTTCGCCGATCAGGCGCGCGAGGTCGCGCTCGCCGGTGGTCATGGCGGCGCGGGCCCGGTCGATGATGGATCGCGGAACGCCCAGCCGGCCGGCGATGTCCAGACCGGCGGACTTGCCGGGCGCGCCCAGCCGCAAAACGTAGGTCGGTTCCAGCGTCTCCTCGTCGAAGCCCATGGAGCCGTTCTCGACGCCGGGCGTGGTGGCGCCGTACACCTTCAACGCGAGCAGGTGCGTGGAGGCCAGGGTGAAAGCGCCGGCGGCGCGAAAGCGCTCGACCAGCGCCACGCCCAGCGCGCCGCCCTCTTCGGGGTCGGTGGCGCGGCCCAACTCGTCCAGCAGCACCAGCGAGTCGGCGGTGACGTCGGCTTCCATGTCGCGCACGCGGGTCACGTGCGCCGAGAACGTGCTGAGGCTTTCCTGAATGGACTGGTTGTCGCCGATGTCGGCCAGCACCTGGTCGAAGAGCGGGAACTCGGCCTCGGCGCAGGTCACCGGCAGCCCGGATTGGGCCATCAGCGCCAGCAGGCCGACGGTCTTCAACGACACGGTCTTGCCGCCGGTGTTCGGGCCGCTGATGAGCAGCGTGCGGCGCTCTTCGGTCAGTTCGACCGTCACCGGCACGACGCGCATCTTCCGCCGGCGGAGCACGTCTTCGAGCAGCGGATGGCGCGCCTCGCGCAGCGCCAGACGCCGCGCACCGGGCGGGCTGAAGCGCGGAATGACGGCGCCGAATTCGGCGGCGAACTGGGCCTTGCCGAACAGCAGATCGAGCTCGCCCAGCACCTCGAGCGACTCGGCGATCGCGGCGGCGTGGCGCCGCAAGCGTTCGGTCAGCTCCCGCAGGATGCGCGCCGCTTCGCGCAGTTCCTCCTCGCGCAGGCGCACCAGTTCGTTGTTCAGCTCGATGCTTTCGAACGGCTCGACGAACAGCGTATGGCCGCTGCCGCTGGCTCCGTGGACCACGCCCTCGACGCGCCGCTCGCGGCCGGCCACGATGGGCACCACGAAGCGGTCGTTGCGGATGGCGACGAACTCCTCTTGCAGCACGCCGTCCTGGCGGTGCGCGCGCAGGAACCGCTCGAGCGAGTCCTGGATGGATTTCCGCTGGCGCTCGATGTCGCGCCGCAAGCGGCCGAGCGCGACGCTGGCGTGGTCGGCCAGCGTGCCGTCGGGGAGGATCTTGCCCGCGATATCGCGCAGCACGGGGCGGAACTCGCCGATGCGGGCCGCGCGGGCGGCCAGTCGGGGGAAGCGCTCGCGCGCCGCGTCCAGCACCATGCGTACGTCGGCGGCGCGGTCGAGCACCTCGGTGAGCTGGTAGATCTCGCGGCCGTCGAGAGCGGCGCCTTCGATGCGCAGCCGGCGGGCGGCGCCGGTCGAATCGGGCAGCGTGTCGAAGCGCAGGCGCACGGCGGCGCCGCGAGCGGCGGGCTGGGGCCGGGCCGCGGTGTCCAGATAGGCCATCGCTTCGGCAGTCTCGGCGTGGACCGCTTCCAGCAGCGCGCGGTCCGTGCCGGGCGCGATCGCCTCCAGGCCGGCGCGGCCCAAGGCGCTCGACACGTAGCGGCTCAGCAACTGCTTCAGCGCCTCGAATTCCAGCAGATCGTCGCCGGAGTACTTCACTTGCGCAGTTCCTCGCGCCGGCGCAAAGCCTTCCGGATCACTTCCAGGGTGCCTTCGGTGAGCCGGTACTGCTCGAGACGCTTAATGGAGACCCACTCGGCGCGCCGAACGTCGTCGCCCGCCACGGGTTTTCCGGCCCGCGCCCGGCACAGGAAGTCGATCAGCACGTAGTGATACTCGGGCCGGCTGCGGCGGTCCAGGATCAAGCGCTCGAAGATCTCCACCAGCGCCAGCGGCGTCACCTCCAGCCCGGTTTCCTCCTTCCCCTCGCGGGCCACCGCCTGCTCGAGCGTCTCTCCGACTTCCACCACGCCGCCGGGCAGCGACCAGTAGCCTTCGAGCGGCTCCCGGCCCCGCTCGATCAGCAGCACCTGGTCGCGCCGGAGCGCGACGGCGCCCACGCCCAGAATGGGGCGCTTGGGATAACGACGGTTGTCTCTCTTCTTATTCAATGGAGCCTTTCACGTTCAGCCGGGCCCGGTACACCGAAGTTTGGGCCGTGATGTACAGGGTTTGATAATCCGGATCGCCGAAGGCGCAGTTGGAAGGCTCTTCTGGGACCTCAATGACCGCGAGCGGTTTGCCTTCAGGCGAAAAGACGGCCACTCCCTTGCCGGCCGCGACGTACAGATTGCCCTTTTCGTCGGTGCGCAAGCCGTCGGGCACGCCGTCTATCTTAGAGACCAGCACGCGCGGGTTGGCGGCCTTGCCTTGCCGGTCCAGGTCCCAGGCGCGGACGCACTTGGCGTCGGAATCGGCGACATACAGGATCTGCCCTTTGGGACCGAGCGTCACGCCGTTGGGCCGTGTTTCCAGCGCGGCCACCAGCTCCAGCACTCCCTTGGGGGTGATGTGGAAGACGCCGTGAAACTCGAGTTCGCGCCGATCCATCTGCGCGCCGAAGGCGGGGTCGGTGAACCAGACGTGGCCGTCGTGACGCACCACCACGTCGTTGGGCGCGTTCAGGCGCTTGCCCTGCCACTTATCGGCCAGAACTTCCTCCTTGCCTTTCTTGTCGGTTCGCACCATGCGGCGCGCCACGCTCTGGCAGGTATACAGGCGGCCCTGCGCGTCCAAGGCGTTTCCGTTGCCGTAGTTTTTGTCCTCGCGAAACACCTCGATGGGCTTGCCGGGGTTCCAGCGGTGAATGCGGCTGTTGGGCACGTCGCTGAACAGCAGAAAGCCCTCCGGCGACCAGACCGGACCTTCGGTGAAGCGGTATCCGCCGGCCAGCTTCTCGACCGTCACCTGCGAAAAATCCTGCGCGGCCAGGCAGCTACACAGCCATAAGGCAGTCACGGCGAGTTTCATAGGATACTCGTATTGTATCGATTATGCTGCCGCTTCTACTGGTTTTGCTGGCCCTCGGGCCGTATGTTCCGCGGATCGAGGAGTGGCGGCGGAAGGCCGAAGCGGCGCTGGGGACCGACGACGGCTGGCTGACCGTGGCCGGCCTGTACTGGCTGAAAGAGGGAGAAAACCGCTTCGGGACCGCCGAGGGCCTGGCGATCGTGCTGCCTCCGGGTTCGGCGCCCGCCGAGGCCGGCGTGTTCAAGTTTCGCGCCGGCCGGACCACGGTGACGTTCGCCCCCGGCGTCGCGGCGATGGTAAACGGCCGGCCGGCCGCCAGCGCGGAACTGAAACCGGACAGCGCGGGCAAACCCGACCTGGTTGCCCTGGGCGGCCTGACGATGTTCGTGATCCAGCGCGGCGACCGGTACGGAATCCGGCTGCGGGACCGGAATAGCCGCTTCCGTCGCGAGTTCACCGGCCGCAAATGGTTTCCGGTGAACGAGGACTATCGGATTGAGGCCCGCTTCGTGCCCTACGATCCGCCCCGAAAACTGGCCGTGCCGAACGTGCTCGGGCAAAAGGACGAGATGCCCTCGCCGGGCCGCGTGATTTTTCGCTGGCAGGGACGGGAACTCAGCCTCGAGCCGGTCGTCTCGGACCAGCGGCTGTGGTTCATCTTCAAAGATGGCACCGCCGGCAAAGAAACGTACCCGGCGGGCCGCTTCCTGTACGCCGGCGCGCCGGTGAACGGCACGGTGATTCTGGATTTCAACCAGGCGGTGAATCCGCCCTGCGCCTTCACCCCTTACGCCACCTGTCCGCTGCCGCCCCGCCGGAACTGGCTCCCCGTCCGCATCGAAGCCGGCGAGCTGACCTACCACGCCGCTCCCTGAGGAGCCGTCAGAAGCTGTAGCGGAGGATGATCAGGGCGTGAGAGTTGCGGCGGTATTGGCCGAGGAAGTCGCTCAGGCGGCCGCGGACGGCGGTGACGACGACGATGACGCGCCAGTGCCGGCCGAAGGCCTGGGAGTACTCGCCGCGGACCCAGACGCCTTCGCCGGTGCGGCGCGCGGCGGCTTCCACCGCCACGTTGCGGCGGGTGTCGATGGTGTAGCTGCCGCGGGCCAGAAAGGCATCGGTGAGACCGCGATCCGGCGCGAAGCCGCCCAGGCCGCGGTCGCGGGTGACGACCTCGCCGGCGTAGCCGCCCACCAGGGTCAGTTCGCCCGACTGGCGCTCGAGTTGCACCACGTACTGCACATACTCGTCGGCCTGCCGGCCGCGGGTCTGGAAGTAGGCCGCCTCGCCCTTCACGGTGAGCCAGGGCAGCGGCAGGGCCACGTCGGCGCCATACATGCGCTGGCGCGGGAACAGCCGCTCGAACTCCACCACCGGCTGCTGTGCGTTGTACTGGCCGGCAAACTGGGGCAGGTGGTTGAAGCCCTCGTAGAAGGAGAGCGAATGCTCGAATCCGCGCCCCACGCGGCTCCAGCGCACGCCGAATTGTCCCGTGCGCGGGAAGACCGAACCAAGATCCACCAGCCGCAGGTTCGCCAGGGCGGGCGGAAGCGCGGCCCAGCGCTGGTTCAGCAGCGGTGTGCGGCTGGGCGTAAAGCGCGGCGAGAAGACCGCGTCGAGGGTGTTGCCGTGCGTCTCGATGGTCAGGCGCGCGGCCACGATGGCCAGAAAATCGTTGTCCACCACGCTCAGGTAGTCGCGCGGCGCGAAGCGGTCGGTGGGGTTGAGGATGTCGGCCCTGCCCCAGCGAATGAACTGCTTGCCGAGTTCGAGCGTGACCGGGCTGCGGCCCACCACCAGGCTCAGCCGGCGCACCGAGAGTGCCGGGCGCATGGCCGTGCGGTCCTTCCAGTCCATGCGCAATTCGCGTTCGGTCTGCCGGTGGGTGTCCGCGCGCGCGTCCACGCCGCCGGCGACGCGCAGCCAGGCCGTGAGGTTGGCCGAGGCTTCGTAGCGCAGCAGCGCCTCGCCGATGGCTTGCGCGCGGTCGTTGGGCGCGGTCTCCGCATATCCCACTCCGCGCATCTCGAGGAAGCCGCGCTGGGAAACGCCCTCCGCTCCTAGGGCGAGCGGAACGAGAAGCAGCGCCAGGGTTATTAATCTCATGATTCCCGCCGCAGTGCCAGCAAGGTGAAGTCTTCCTCCTTGAGTGGCAGGTTGTACGTTAGTTTTTCGAGCGTCAGCACGGTGCGGCTGTTACGCCGCAGATCGTGCATTTCCAGGCGCCGCGGGGTCCAAATGCCCTGGACCCTCTCAAGGTTCGAGTAATTCAGCCGGCGCGCCAGTTGGTCCTTCACGAAGCTCTCGATCCGCGCGAAAGTGCAGGATTCCTGGCGCACCCACAGGTGCGAGTGCGTGTACTGCGAAGAGCGGGATCGCTTGGGCCGCGATTCGATCTTCCAGCACGGCGCGCCGTCCAGCGCCTCTTCTCCAAGCATCTTGTAGTCGTACTGGCCGGTCTCGTGCTCCTCCAGGTCCTCGAAGCTGAAGTCGGTGCCGAAGAAGCGCGTGGAGCGATCCTGCAAGGCGATGCGGCGGTCGCGCTGGATGGCCGGGGTCCACATCCACTGGTCCGAGGCGCGGTCGGGGTGGTTGAACACCAGCAGCGCCACGCCTTTGACCTCGGCGGGCGCGGTGAAGCGCAGGACCACCTTGCTGGCGCCGGCCGAGCCCAGCCGGTCGTAGCGCCAGCGCTTCTCGGTGGTGCGGCCGCGGGCGTCGAAAACCTGCAATGTTCCTTCGTACCGCTCGGATTTTACTTCCGCGCGGCGCTGCACCAGTTCTACGATTTGCCGCGCGTCTTGAGCCAGGCAGGGCGCGGCCACGCAAAGGGCGGCGACAAGTCTATTCATACTCCAGAGCCTCCACCAGCCGGCCGCGCACCGCGGCCTCGGCCGGCGCCAGAGCCGCCAGGAACGCGGCGCCCAAAATGACCGGCGCCAGGATCGCGGCCACTCCAAAGGGGTACTGGTAGGCCAGCCGGTAACCGCTGAAGTCCCCCCGTACCATCTCCAGCGTGAAGTAGAGGTTTAGCGCGCCCAGCGCCAGGCCCAGGAACAGGCCCACGGCGCCAACGCTGGCCGCCTCCATCCAAATGGTGTGGCGAATCTGGCCGCGCAGGCCGCCCACGGCCTGCAAGACGCCCAGTTCGCGCCGCCGGTCGGCGATGGAAACCGTCAGGCTGTTGACGATGCCCAGCACCGCGACCAGCACCGCCACCGCCAGTTGCACCCAGGTCAGGCCGAACCACTGTTCGGTGAGACGCAGGATGTAGCCGCGCAGTTCGGCGTTGGTGAAAACGAACAGGCGCCGCTGGTCCGAGAACTTTTCCAGGATGCGGGTCTTCACCGCGCCTTCGCCGGCGCCGGGTTTCAGGTACACGCGGAAGGTGTTCACCGAGTCGTCGTTCCAGAACTTGCGGAACACTTCGCGGTCCAGCAGGAGGCTGCCCAGTTGATCGGAATAGTCGACAATGGTCCCCACGATGGGCAACCGCAGCGTGCCGTTGGGCGCGTCGATCTCGACCATGTCGCCCAGCTTAAGGCCCCGCAGGATCATGAGGTTGTCGGAGGCCATCACACCCTTGCCTCGGGCCGTCAGGGCGTACATTTCCCTGGTGTTGCCCTCCACCGCGGGCCGGGGCGCGCGCCGGCCCAGGCCCTCGACCTCCGCCGAGATAATCATCACCGGCGAACCTCGGAACTCCACGCGCACTGTTCGCACTCTCTGTACTTCGGCGATTCCGTCTATCTTCTTTAGATCCTCCCCCATCGCGGCCGGAAAACGAAAGCTGCGGGTGGTGAAGTTCTGCGAGGGGCTGACGAACAGGTCCGGATTGAGGGCGGTGTCCAGCCAGTCGACGATCTGGTCGTAGCTGGAACGGGCGATGCCGGCGAATCCGATGGCCAGCGCCAGCGACAGCATCAGCGCGGAGACGGTGGCCGAGGTCCGCCGCGGGGCCTGGATGAGGCTGTCGGCGGCCAGCGCGCCCTCCACCGGGCGGAGCCATTTCAGCACCGGCCGCAACGCCCGCGCGGACCACAGCGCCGCGGCCGGGGTCAGCAGCAGCGCGGCCAGAATCACCAGCACGTAACCGGCATAGAAAAAGACCAGTCCCCGAGTCAGGGTCAGGCAGCCCGCCGCCACCAGGCACATGAGCACGGCCGCCACCGTCCGGAGCCGGTTCTCGCCGGCCGAAAGCACCTGGTAGCGGCCTTTCTGGAGCGCTTTCACCGGGTCCACGCGCGCCGCGCTGCGCGCCGGGAGCCAGGAAGCGACTACGCTGGCCGCCACGCCCAGCCCCAGCGCGGCCGCGATCAGTTTCGGGTTTCCGGAGGTCTCTTCGGCGCGCTGCGCCAGGCCGTAGACGTCGCCCAGCAGGCCGCTGATGTAGCCCGCGATGCCGCGCGACAGAAATGTTCCGGCCGCCACGCCCGCCAGCGAGCCCACCATGCCGCCCGCGAAGCCCTCCATCAGGAACAGCGTGCGGATCTGCCCCCGCGTGGCGCCTAGTGCCCGCAGAATGCCTATCTCCGAGCGCCGCTGCGTGACGGCGATGGAGAACGCGTTGTAGATGATGAACATGCCGATCAGAAGCGCGAACACGCTGGTAAGGCTGATCATCATCGAGAAGGCGCGCGAGACGGATTCGAAGTGCTGGCCGCGCGAGCTGGGCGGCTCCACCTGGAAGCCCGGGCCGAGCGCCGCGCTCAGCCGCTCCGACACCTCCTTCAGCGGCGCGCCTTCGGTCAGGGCCAGGTCGACGCGGTCGAACTTGCGGCCCCGGCCGAAGATCAACTGGGCGGCATAGATGTCCATGATGGCCAGGTTGCCGCCGAAGGCGCTCGCGATGCCGCCGGTGCGCATGATGCCGCGCACGGTGAAGCGCCGTTCGCCCAGCATGGTGCGCATGACCAGCGGGCCACCGATCTTCAGGCCGTTGCGGTCGGCGAACTGGCGGGTGACGACGATGGAATCGGGCTGCGCGAGGAAGATCAGCGGATCGTCGATGACCTCGTCCTGGGCGCCGTCGAACTCGTAGTCGCGCAGGCTGCGGTCGCCGGTCATGTCCACGCCCAGCACCAGGAGGCTCCCCTGGCCGCGCAGTCCTGTGTCGGCGGTGGCTTCGATCACCGGCACCGCCACGCGCACGCCGGGGGTGGCCTGCACGCGTTCGAGCACGTCCTCGTCGAAGCCGGTTTCGCCGGCCGCCACCTGCAACTGGGCCGCGCCGGCGATGCGGTCCACCGTGCGGCGGAAACCTTCCCGGACGCTCTCGTTGGCCGTGTGCATGCCGACGAAGACGGTCACGCCGAGCACGATGCCCGCCACGGTCAGCAGCGAGCGCAGCAGGTGCTTGCGGACGTAGGGCCAGCTCAGCAGGCGCAGCAGGATCATCGCCTTTGGTCCTCGACCACGCGGCCGTCGCGCAGCACGATGGTGCGCGGGCAACTGCGCGCCACTTCCATGTCGTGAGTGACCACCAGCACCGTGGCGCCGAAGCGCGAATGCAGGCCGCGCAGCAGCGCCAGGATGCCGGCGCCGGTGTGCGTGTCGAGGTTCCCGGTGAGCTCGTCGCCCAGCAGCAGCGGAGGGTAGATCGACAGCGCGCGCGCGATGGCCACCCGCTGCCGCTCGCCGCCCGACAGCTCGTCGGGCAGGTGCTCCAGGCGGTGTTCCAGTTCCACCAGGCCGATCAGCTCGCGCGCCCGGGCCACGGCCTTTTTGCGCGCCCAGCCGCGCAGGTGCAGCGGCAGGGCGACGTTCTCCAGGCAGCTTAGCGTGGGCAGCAGATTGAAGAACTGGAAGATGAAGCCGATCTTGTCGCGCCGCACCCGCGTCAGGTTGTCGTCGCTCAACCGGCCCAGCGGCTCGCCGTCCAGTTCGATTTCGCCCGAGGTGGGGCGATCCAATCCGCCAATCAGGTTCAGCAGGGTCGACTTGCCGGAGCCCGACGGGCCGACGATGCTGAGCATCTCGCCGCGCCCGACTTCCAGGTCGATCCCCTCCAGCACCGCCACCTTGCGCCGGCCGTCATACTGTTTGCTCACGCCGGCAAGACGAATCATGGGGGGGGTAGGCACATTCCCAATCATAGCCGCTGGTGAATTTGTGTTCACCCAGGGGCCATGCTAGGATAGTGGGTGCGACGTAGCACGCGGGGACGTAGTTCAGTTGGTTAGAACGCCGGCCTGTCACGTCGGAGGTCGCGAGTTCGAATCTCGTCGTCCCCGCCATTCCCTCCCACGACTTCCGCCTTGTCCCCCGAGCGGCCCAGGCCGTATTTAATGCTAGTGTCGACTATGGTATCGTGCAGGTCGTGGAGACTGGGCGCAAAATCACCATTGAGGTGCCGCGGGAACTCCTCGAAAAGGCACAACGAGCCAGCGGCGCCGGCATCACTAAGACCGTGCGTACCGGCTTGCAGTTGGTGGCGGCCTCGCAGACCTATCTCGCGGCTGCGCCAACTCCGGGGCAAGGTCCGCTTCTCGCGCACGCTGGCGGAGCTGAAGGCCGACCGATGATCGCGGCCGTCAGGGAGCGGTTGGAGTGGATATTTCGTAACGGACACTGAGTGCCCCCATAGCGATTCCCCTCGACTGGGGGCAGACTGGATCTTGATGGCACAACGCAGTGTCCAGTATGTCTCGGACGAAAACGGCAGGCCCGTAGGGGTGATCGTGCCGATTGAGCTCTGGCGCGAGATCGAGTCGGAGAGAGAGACTGCGTACTTGCTGAAGAGTGAGGCCATGAAGCGCCGTCTTCTCGAGGCCAAGGACCGCCGGGCCGGCGTGCCGCTCGAGGACGCACTGATGGAT
Organism: Acidobacteriota bacterium; assembly: GCA_016213755.1. GTDB lineage: Bacteria > Acidobacteriota > Terriglobia > Bryobacterales > Bryobacteraceae > JACQZT01. The sequence continues at coordinate 12,362 of JACQZT010000347.1, forward strand.
TTGGCCGCGAATGAACGCGAATGAACGCGAATAAGAAACCAGATCTTTTAATTCGCGTTTATTCGCGGCTCAATCGTTTTTTCCGTTCTTCGGTAAACAACCACCACTGAGGCGCCTCCGGGTGTAGACTTGCAGACGCCCGGGAGACCGTCTTGCGGCGCCGGGCGAGGGAGGGACTTATGGCTCACGTTTCTCGCCGGTCGGTGCTGGCGAGCGCTTCCGCTTTTCAGATCATCCGGCCCGAACTCGTTCGCGGGGCCGGCCGGGAGAAGGTGAAATTCGGTCTGGTGGGCTGCGGCGGCCGCGGGACGGCGGCGGCGGTCAACCTCATGACCGCCGATCCGAACGCCGAACTGGTGGCCATGGGCGACATCTTCGAGGACAAGCTCACCGGCTCCCTGCGGCAACTGCGCGATTTGAAGTACATCCAGCGCAACGCGGGCCCCACCGCCCAGGCGCAGAACCAGCCGGTGAACGAGATGGTGCAATCCATCGCGGGCCGGGTGAAAGTCGATCCGGAACACCACTTCGTCGGCTTCGACGCGTACAAGAAGATCATCGCCTCCGGCGTGGACCTGGTGCTGCTGGCCACGCCGCCGGGATACCGGCCGGAGCATTTCGAAGCCGTGATCAACGCGGGCAAGCACTGCTGGGCCACCAAGCCCATCGCCACCGATCCGGCAGGCGTGCGGCGCTTCATGGCCGCGGTGAAACTGGCCGAGAGCAAACGCCTCAGCGTGAACGGCGGCACGCCGGGCGTGTCCGGGCCCAACGCCATCGAGACCCGCCAGAAGATCCGCGAGGGCGCGCTGGGCGACATCCTCTCGGTTCAGACGCGCAATCACGCCCCGCTGGTGCTGCACGTCAAAAGCGGCCGCGATGCGAAGTGGGGCGACATGGAGTGGCAGCACCGCGAGTGGTACTCCTTCGTCTGGATCTGCGGCGACATGCTGGTGGAGCAGGCCGTGCACGGCATCACATTCTGCAACTGGTTGATGGGCATGCACCCGGAGCGGGTGGTCTCCTCGGGCGGGGCGGCCTGGCGCCCGCGGGAGGAGATGTACGGCAACATCTACGACCACCACGACTCGAACTTCATCTACCCCAACGGCGTGCACATGCACAGTTACTGCCGGCAGTACCCCGCCGGGTGCCCCACCGGCGGAGGCAACCTCTTCATCGGAGCCAAGGGGCGCACCAACGGCAACGACCTGGGCAGCCTCAAAACCCCGGTGGACAACTTCGTCGAGGAGCACCGCCGGATGATGCGCAGCATCCGCGGCGACGGCTCCTACCTGAACGAGGGAATGGTGATCGCCGAGGGCACCCTGACCGCCATCATGGCCCGCGAGGCAGCCTATTCCGGCCTCGAGATCACCTGGGACATGATCCTGAACTCGAAGCAGGACTTGCAGCCCAAGAACTTCGACTACAAGCTGAAAATGGGCGTGCCCCCGCTGCCCGTGCCGGGGCAATACAAGTTCATTTAGCTCGCACGATTAGCGCCGCGTCTTCCGCGTAGGGCGGAGAACTGAGCGCCACCGCCTCGCCCGCGCGCCGGACGGCGAATTGCTCTTTCTTCGTTTCCGCTCCGCTCTTGGGGTCGCGCCAGACGGCCGAGTAGATCCCGGCCGGCAGTCGCAGGCGAATCTCGCGCGGCTGAACCGCCGGGTCCACCTGGTAGGGCGGCTTGGCGTCCTTCACGATGCGCCCGTGATGCAGGTAGAGCGCGTAGACCTGGTTGGG
>JACQZT010000353.1 GCA_016213755.1 Acidobacteriota bacterium
CAGGCTGCCATCCAGCGAACGGCCGGGCCGGAAAACAACGGGATTCCCAAGGCGCCCCAATACACGGCCAGGCTTGCTGCCGCGGCCAGGGGCAGGAACAGGCTTACGCGGCGGACGTAAAACCTCCCGAGTTCCCGGTTGAACAGCGCCGGCTGGGTGATGTCCAAAGATACCTGCGCAGCCTTAACGCGGCGGTAGAACTCACGCGTCGAGGACTGAACCCATCCGACTTGGACGATGAAGGCCAGTAAGCCGGCGTCCAGCGCCAGTTCGTAGTTCCCCCGGAACTCCAACGGGAGCGAGGCGCTCCCCACCTGTGCGGTCCAAGCCATGAGCCGGTCCGTAAACAGAAAGACGTAGTACAGGAGGCCGCAGAGGAAATACGGACTCACGAGATACAGAGTGCGGCCAAGCAGTTGGGGGTAGACACGCCCGTTGTCCTTCCGGAGCAGCGGGCGAAACAAGAGCACCGCGCACCCGACGGAGAAGAGCGCCGCCACGAGAACCGCGGACACCTGGGCCGTCAACAGCGGAACTTCCCAAAGCATGTGCATTACGGCAACCAGGCCGATCCCCAGCGCCGCAGCTACTGCCACCAGGAGGTTCCGCCCGAGCATGTAGAGTATGCCGCTGGCCAGCCAGAGAGCGCCCAGGCTCAGGTGAAACGCCACGGCGATCCAGTTCAGCGGGCTGGGCAGGCTGCCGAAATACGCGTTGACGGCCAAGCCGGCGAGCGCTGTCCCGGCCAGGGCCGCCAAACCGTGGACGCACCAGCGGCGGCAGGCCACCGCGGCCATGCGGAACTCGCCGCTTCCGGCGTGGAACAGGGCCTGGCGAGCCATGGCCTGAACGAACCCACCGGTGACGACAAAGCTGCCGACGGTCCCGATCGCCACCGCCGCGGCTAAATCCGAAGCAATGTCACCGCCCCACAACGAGAAGCCGAACAGGTACATCGCCAAACAGCAGACCAGCAGGGGCAGCGCAAAGGACATGCCGTTCAGGTGCTCGACGAGGCCGATGCGCTTCTTCGCCGCCGGCCGGAGCGCGGGCCTGAATGCGCTTAGTCTCGAATAGTGGGACCGCGCCATGTCCCAGGTGTCCGCGTAGCCGAAGTCGGAGCGCGCCACAGCGTCCGTGATGCCCTCGGTTTCCAGGCGCACCGCGACGTCGCGCTCGTCGAGCACGGGGATCCAGCCGGTTCCGCCGGCGGAAGGGTTCAGGCACTCTGGCAGCGGACGTTCCATTGGGAGAGAGCCTGATAGAGCCGGCCGAAGCGGTCGGCGCTGTTTCGGATGGTGTACGTCTGCCGGGCGCGCGTCAAGGCCCGCGCGGCAAGAGTGGCACGAAGAGATTCCGCGGCGGCTCCGTCCAGCAGCCGCAGCAGCATACGGGCCAGATCCTCCGGATCGTTCGGTTTCGCCAGCAATCCCGTTCCGCCCAGCACGTCGGCCACGTTGCCAACGTCGGTGGCCACCACGGGGCGGCCGCAAAGCATGGCCTCCAGCACGGCGTAGGGCATGCCCTCGGAAACGCTTGGCAGGCAGAACACGTGCGCCTGGCGATAGGCGGCCGGAGCGTCCGAGGTTTCGCCGAATTCCACCACCTCCTCCAGTCCGTTCCGCTGGACGAGTTGCAGGCACTGTTCGAAGTAGTCCCGGTCCGCCACTTCCCCCAGGATCCGGAACCTCACCCGCGGCAGGCGAGCATGGACCCGGACGGCGGCTCGCAGCAGGTGCTGGATCCCCTTCAGCGGGAATATCCGAGCCATGGTGAGGACGGTAAGCGGCAGCGGCGGCGGCTCCCGGGGACAGAACACCTCCGGGTCCGCTCCATTCGGGACGAAGACGATTTTAGCTGCGTCGACGCCCAGACGGATCTGCCATTTCCGATTGAATTCGCCCAGCGAGGTGACCGCATCCGCACAGTGGTAGTTCATCTGCACGATCGCCTCGTTCAGAGTCAGCAGAAACCGCTTGCACCTGAGGCTGTAGCCGGTGCGGCCCAACATCAGGTACAGCTCGCGCAGGTAGATTCCGTGCTCGGTCAGCAGGTAAGGCGTACCATGCAGGAGTTTCAACAGCACACCGGGAACTCCCGCCAGCCCTGCCATGGACGAGTGCACGAGATCCACTTCCGGGTACCGGACCGCAACAATGGCAAGATACCGCAACAGCCACCGCATGCAGGCCGTGGCTTCCTCGAGTTCGAGCCATTCCTGCCGGGGCAGGTGGCTCGAACAACTGTCCAGAAACGCGGACCAGGCTTCCGGCGAAAGCATGGTTTCCGCGTAATCGTGGTCGCCGAAATACACATGCAGATCGAGCAGCGCCTCCGCCAGTTCCTCCGGATCGGAACCGGGCACCAGGAAACAGCGCAGCACAGTTCGGAAAGGCCGCACGAACCGCTCCCGGATCGCGCTCGGGGAGGTGCGCAACCGGCGGAGGTAGGTGGGGAAGAAGACGGCTTCCTGTGGACCGGGAAGTTCCGTGCCCCAGAGAGGAAACGGGCGGCAGGACACGACGTTCGGCGGCAGAGTGTACACCAAGGGTTGTCTGGGAGAGGGAACGATCGCGAAAACGTGGAAGTCGATGTCCGAGAGGCTGCTAATCAACTGGTCGCACCAAACGCTGACGCCCCCTTTGAAAAAGGGATAGGTGCCTTCGGAAGTCATGAGGACGGATGTGTTACTCACTATCTCTCCAGGTGAGAGAACTCCATTGCGCCCTCGAGCCCCACCAGGATGACCGACCAATCCAGATTTGCTATCGTAGCACGGACGACGTAAGACTGCTGGTTTGAATCCGGCGCCACCGACACGGCGGAAACCGCCGCATCGACGTCCCGCGGCGGATCGGTTGGAATCCTCAATCGCACGGGCAGACCCGTTTGGATCCGCCCGGCGATGGCGGCGCTCACACGGGCCTCGAGATTGAGCCGGGACAGGTCGGCGATGTGGAACAGGTGTGTGCCCGCCAGCACCCGCTCGCCCGGGTCGGGCGCGGCGCTGAGCACAACACCTGGCCCGGGGGCCAGCACTCGGAGGTTCTTCACCTTCTGGGCGGCGTCTTCACAGAGCGCGACGGCTTCTTCGTACTCCAGGCGCGCCGCCAAGGGAGAAGTGTCCTCGGCCGAATTCAGTTGAATCGACAGCAGCCGCAGTTGGGATTCGGCCGCTTCCACTTCCTGTCCGAGCCGCGACCAGTGCTCGCGGGCCGACTGCAGATTGCGAAACTCGTTCTGCTCGTCGCGCCGGGCGGTCTCCGCTTCCCCATCCGTCGCCAGTTTCTGTGCGCGCAGCCTTTCGATTCCGTCCAGCCGGGCCTTGACCGTCGCGTAGGCCCGCTCGGCGCCGGCCATCGAAAAGTCCTTCAGACGATGCTGGCTGGCCTCCAGGGACCGGACCGCGGCCCGCTGTTGTTCCTCCCTGATCCGCGCCGCCGGCGCGCTCCCGCCCGCCGCCGCCAGCTTCCGTTCGGCGATCTGGAGACGCAGCCGCGCCCGTTCGTACGCGCGGGTTACCTCTTCGCTTTCGAGGACCGCAAGCAACTGGCCCGCCTCCACCCGCTGGCCGGCCGCAACCAGAACGGAAACCACTCGCGCCTCGCTTCCGGCCGTCACCGTGTAAGCGGCGCCGGCTCTCACCACCGCCGGCAACACCGTTCGGATGCCCGAGGAGCGCGAGCTCGACAGACCGCGCGTCGCCGGGCCGACCGCCGCCCCCAGGGCCACGATCAGGCAGAAGATCTTCGTCGCCGACCAACCCATCGATTCGAGACCATGGTCCGTAACGATTCGAACTCGCATATATCATCTCCGGGTCAAAACGCCAGCGTGTTTTCCCGCACTTCCGCGGGCTGGTCCCGCAGTCCGCACAGGGCCAGAAGCGCAAACAGGTTCGCCTTGCGCTCGCAGGCGGCCTGAGCGTAACCGGTCTCGGCTTCCAGCAGCGACCGTTCCACCAGTTGCCTGGCGGAGACGTCCGCCAAGCCATACTGAACTCTCGCCGCGACAAGTTGTTGCGCTTGTCTGGCCAGCTCCAGCCTCCGCGAGGCGATCCTGAGTTTCTCCGCGCCCGCTGTGAGAGAGCTCTCCACCAACAGGATTTCCGCGCGTATGCCATCCTCCATTTCAGCCGCCGCGAACTCCAGCATCCGGACACGAGCGGCGATCAGTTCTTGAGCGGCTGCCTTTTCACCAGTGTCCCGGAGCGAGATGCGGAAGTTGAATTCCGTTCTCGCTGCGTTTCCCCGCAACAGCGTGCCGGTTGCCGTGTTCGCCAATCCGCCCAGGGTGTCGGCGGCGTGTACGGAGCTCGCCGAAAAGGAACCCAATTGCACCCGGCCGGGCGGCGCAAGCTGCCGCGCCAGCGATTCGATTCGCTCCCGCATCAGCCGGGACTCCGTCCGGAATGCCAGCGCGGATCTCAGCAGTTGTTCCACTGGGGGAAGGGGGCGATCGCCAGAGACATTCATAACCTCTTCGTCTTCGACGGCCAAGTTTCCGGCTCGTTCCGGCATTCCCATAAGAACCGCCAGTTGCACAGCCGCCAGTTTCCGCTGGGCCTCTGTCTCGACGGCGTGCCATTCCAAATCGAGCGCTTCTTGCTCGCAGGCCAGGCGATCGACAGCCGTGATCCGCCCGGTCTCCAGAAGAGTGTCCGCCTGGATCAGCCTGGGCAGTTGGGCTTGTCTCAGATCCCGCGTTCGCGCCGCGACCTGCTGCTTCTCCAAGAGGGCGAAGTAGAGCCGGGCGGCCTCGATTTCCGTTCGCACCCGCAGTGCCGCCGAAGCCAGTTCCGCTTCCACCACATCCAATCTGGCGCTCTGGATCGTCACCGGCGAAGGCGCCGTCCGGCGGTTGAACAGCAGGCCGCCGCCGATGTTCGCCGCCAGCAGCAAGGGATTCGAGAATGCAAACAGGCCCAGCGACGGGCTGAATTCGATGCGGGTCTTGTTCAGGCTCTCCAGCAGATGCAGGTTTCCCTGCGCCACTCGCAGACGGGCATCGTCGGCCTTAGCTCGAGCAACCGCGATCCGCAGAACCTCTTCCAGCCGCACCGGTTCGGCGGCGCGGGCGATACCGCCTGCCGCCACAGCGGCCACCAGCAGTCCGATCCACTTTGAGTTGCTCTCCATACCCCCTTTTCCTTAGTTCACCGGCACCACAACCGTGCCGCCCGCACTCACCGGTATGTATGAGATGGACTGGCCGCCGTAGGACTCGCAGCCCGTTTTGCAGATGCCCGTTACAGGGACGGTGGCAGCGCCCGCGGCCGACAGAATGATACTGCTCCCCGGAGTGAGCGTCCCCGTGACTCGGGCCGCGTTGTACGCCATCCGGCGCTCCAGTACAGCGCCGATAGCGGACTGTGTCAGGCTGGATACCGGTAGGGTGCAGATCGCGGCGAACTTGTTCATGGCCGCGTCCATGAGGTCGCTGAACAGGGAACGCGGTCCGTTGTAGCGCCAGAAATTGCTCTGGTGGAACATGGAGGGGTAAACTTCGTAGCGCAGCATGTAGGTCACCAGGGCGTCGCTTTCGCGGTCGATGATTTGTTGATACGTTTGGTTCGCCTTGAAGAACGGCCAGATCCCCCGCGGGCCGTAGAAGAAATTGTACTCGTCGGGTTCGGAACCGAGGGCTCCCAAGTTCGCCGTCCCGACGTTGTAATAGACGTTCGTCGCCCGGCGCGGAACCAAGAGAATGGAAGGCACGATTGCACTCCGGATTCCCGTGTTCGGGGTGGCGGGCGTCCCGTCCACGCGGGACATGTCGGACACCAGGTAGCGAATGCCTTGCGACGCGGCCGCCCCCAGGAAGTTCGGGTTGTACAGGCCAGAGATGCCCGGTGTGACCATGCTCGGCCTGTCCAGCGGCAGTTTCAGTTTTGTTGCCACTGCGGTGTTTTGGGTGATCTCGGCTAGGGATTCGCTGTAGGTTGCCGGCCGGCAAACCCCGCTGTTGGGCGCCGGGTTAAAGCAGTCCAGGTTCTCGTGGTCGTAAGTGTGATTGACCCAGAAGAACTTGTCCCGGCTGCTGGCCGCCTCTTGGGTCAGACTGTCGTTGGCGGGCGCACCACCTTCCCTGGTCGTGCCGAAGCCGTTGAACGCCATGGCTACTCTGAAATCCCGGAACTGAGACCGGTGATTGACGTCATCCTGCCAGTGGCGCAGCGCCGACAGATCCGCGCCCTGAATTCTCAGTGTCCGGCACACGCCGCCGTCGTCGAAGGTTGGGTCCAACGCGGCGCCGATCGGCTGGCATTTGGGGTTCGTCACATCGAAAAGATCGTTCTCCAGGAACAGGTCGTCGCTTTGCGGAGAGAGGTAGATCTTTCTGGCCCCCAGGAAGACCCCTTTGGTGACCCAGTTCAGTATCCCGTAATTGAATGCCATCGAATGAACCAGATAGGGGCTGTTGTCCATCGTCAGAGCCATGTACTCCCGGCCGTCGGCCTTTTTGTGGACCACCCCGACGGTGGACCCTCCGATGGCAAGGATGGGAGTCGTGGTCTCGCCAGCACTCTGGTAGGGCGCGGCGAGGTAGGTGTAGGCATTGGCGATTCTTACGGGATTGTTGCGATTGAGGTACGGGAAAACGGTGGAAGCGGCCGCCAGGAAACTGGCGTATGCCGGCGCCGAGTCGGTGGGCGAAATCGCTCCACTGGGATACGAAAGTCCGTAGCGCGGCTCGGGATACGTGTAGTAGCTCACGGTTCGCACCCCGTAATTGCGGGCATAGTTGTCCAGGGCCGTCCATCCTTCCGTCGGCAGCGCGCTGCGGCACACCGGATCACAAACGCCGAGGGCGCCCGTGGCCAGGACGATCCCCATGTAAAGCCCCTTGCTTGGGTTGTCGAGCTGCGGAAGCGTCGGATTCTTTGCGATCACCGTGTCATACGGCACGCCGATGTGATCGAAAAAGAAGCGCAGCGCGGCGAAACTGGGTTCTGTCCCGTCGCCGGTGAGGACCAGCAGCTTCATGTCGCGCGGCTTGGTCAGCGAGGACGCCGCCGCCGCCGAAGCCAGACTCAGCGAGGAAGGGGAAGTGACGCCCGGCAAGGGTTTGGATTGGCTTGGCTTGGTTGGCGAAACAGGAGTTATCTTGTCCTTTTTGCCAGCCATCAGCGGCACCGCAAGCAGCAGAGCGAACATCACGATCCAATGGGTCTCCGATTTCATGCAACCTCCGTGGTGACCTTCAGGTTAATGGGCAGGGCTTGGTCGAACAAGATTACGAATGTCTCACCAGTACCTCCCGAACAGAACCTCAGGTACCATGGGACCGTTGCACCATCGGTCTGGTACTCGGTTCCCATGTTTATGTTTGTGCAGGGCCGATATACTCGCAGTGTGCTACGCCGAGTCACCGTTTGTACGCTCTTGGCCGCGTTGCGCCTGGTGTGCGGGGAACAAGCCTGGAAACCGGCGCTGAACACGAGCTGGCAATGGCAACTGACTACGCCGGTCGACCAGTCCGCGGACGCTGCGATGTATGACATCGATCTTTTCGACAACGACGCGTCCGTGGTGGCTTCTCTGCACGCCAAGGGTCGCAAGGTCATCTGCTACGTCAGCGTGGGGACCTTCGAACCCTGGCGGCCGGATGCGAGTCGTTTCCCGGAGGCCGTGAAGGGACGTTCGGTGGACGGTTTTGCGGACGAAAAGTGGCTGGACATCCGCCGGTTGGACGTGATCGGTCCGATCATGGAAGCGCGCATGGACCTGTGCCGGAGCAAGGGTTTCGACGGCGTGGAGCCGGATAACGTGGATGCCTACGCCAACCGCAGCGGGTTTCCGCTCACCGGCCAGGATCAACTGCGCTACAACATCTTCATTGCCGGCGCGGCACACGCCCGGGGGCTGTCGGTCGGTCTGAAGAACGATCTCGACCAGGTGCGGGACCTGCTCGCGCATTTCGACTGGGCGCTGAACGAACAGTGCTTCCAGTACAGGGAATGTTCCGCGCTGGCGCCCTTCGTCGGCGCCGGCAAGGCGGTGTTCCAGGTGGAGTACAAGTTGGAGCCATCCCAATTTTGCGCCGAGGCCAACGCTCTCAACTTCAATTCCCTGCGCAAGAACCTGGATCTTAACGCCTACAGAGTGCCGTGCCGGGAGTCCGCGGCAGGCCCCTCCCTCACTGCCGTGCTGAATTCCGCCAGCCAGGAGTCCGGGGCAATTTCCCCCGGCGAGGTCGTGACCGTGCTGGGCGCGGGGATGGGTCCGGCCGCGGGTTTGGATGCGCAACTGGCCGCCCCTGGCCAGGTGGGCGTTCAACTCGACGGTACGCGGATTCTGTTCGGCGGCGTCGCCGCGCCGTTGCTCTACCTCCAGACCTGGAACGCCATGGCCGTGACGCCTTACGCCGTCGAAGGCAAGACCCGCGTCGAGGTCAGAATCGAGCGCAACGGAGTGGCGTCGGCGCCGCTGACCTTGCCTGTCGTGAGCGCCGCACCTGGCATTTGGCAGGCGTCGATGCTGAACCAGAACGGAACGCCGAACTCGCCGGGAAACCCCGCGCTCCCCGGTTCGGTCGTCGTGTTCTTCGCCACCGGAGCGGGAGCGACCCAGCCGGCGGGCAAAGACGGTCTGCTTTCCTCCGCGCCGTACCCCGTCCCGGTGCTTCCAGTGGGAGTACGGGTGGGGGGGATGGAGGCGGAGGTGCTGTTCGCCGGGATGGCGCCGGGCCTGGTGGCCGGGATTCTTCAAGTCAATATTCGAGTGCCCGCGGGCGCCGAGCCGGGCAGCGCGGTTCCCGTAGCTCTTTCGGTTGGAGGCCGGGAGAGCTCGCCCGCGGCGGCGCTGGCGGTGAGCACGGCCCAATGAGAACCACGCGCAGACAGTGCCTTCAGGCTCTCGCCGGGTCGATGAGCGCCCCGGGAGGCCCGCGAGGACGCGCCGGTGTGGCGTTCCACTATCAGGCGAATTTTGGTCCGCGGGCGCTCGACTGGTACACGCGCTTCGAGATACTGGTGACGGGAGGAGTCCTGGCCCGCCAGCAGACGGAAACGCTTCGGGCGCGAGGGCCGAAGCTGGTCGCCTACGAATGGTCCTCGGCCTTCTACCCGGACGATCCGGTGTCCGCGGCGCCTGCCTGGCAACAGAGAGTCCGGACCAACGGCAGGCAGTGGCTTCTTTCGGAAGTCCCCGCCGGCGGCGGCGCGGCGGCGCCGGGACGCAGAGCGCTCTGGTACGACTTTGGCAACCCGGCGCTGGTGGACGCGCGCGCCGATTACCTGGCCGGGCTGCTGCGGTCTTCCGGCTACGGCGGGTGGTTCTTCGATACTCTGGGCTTTGAACAGTTACCGCCCCCGATGCGGTCGGCGTTCGGCCGGCGAAACCCGGGCCAGGACTACAATCGGTGCCAGGGCCGGTTGCTGGAAGGGCTTCGCCGCCGGCTCGGACCGGAGAGCCTGATCTTCTCCAACCAGGGATACCGGCACGCCGAATGCTTCCTGCCCTATGCCGATCTGGACTTGACGGAGAGTTACTTCACCGCTGTCGATGCCGGCGCCACCAGGTTTCGCCCCTGGCACGATCCCCGGAAACCGTGGGAGTCGATTCGAACCCCGATGGAGGAGCTGGTGGTTGCCGCGGCGCGCCGCTATCCGTCGGTCCGCTTCGTCCACCTGAACTACGCCGCTGGAGATGAGGGGATGGTTCGGCGCGCGGTGCGTTACAGTTACGCTTGCGCCCGGCTCTGGGGTCACGAATCCTACCTGACGGCGCCCGCCGGCTTCACCCACGAAGAGGACGACGTCTACTTTTCGGACTTGGGAGATCCATTGGGCGCCACCTACGAGGAGAACCGCACGGCGGGCGTCGCCTGGCGCCTCTACCAGCGTGGTCTGGTCGCCATCAACACCGGTTCCGCGAGCGCACGAATACCCTCCCTGGGGATCGCCTTGCCCGATCCTCCGCGGGGCTACGTTTTCGGCGGATAGTCGCCGCGCGACTCTGTTACGAGCGGTCGCGAACGCATCCGGGACGGCCCTTGGGCGCGAGTATCCGCCGCGCTTTAGAACAGCAGCCGCAGCCCCAACTGGCCAATGCGCGGATCGCGCGCGCTGGTCACCTGCCCGAAGGTAGCCGAACCCACCGTCGTTCCCACGCCGCTGAACTGCGCGTGGTTGAACAGGTTGAAGAACTCCGCGCGGAACTGCAACGACAGCCCCTCGCGCAGGGCGGTCCGCTTGCTGAAGCTGAGATCCCAGTTGTTGATGCCAGGCCCCGCGACCAGCCCCCGTCCGGCATTGCCGAACTGCCCCAGCGCCGGGACGGCGAACGAGTTGGTGCTGAACCACTGGCTCAGTTGCTTGGGACGCGTGAGCGGCGCCACGACGTTGGGGCGCTGTCCGCCGGCGCCTGTGCCGGCGCGGTCTCCGGTGATTCCCATGGTCAGCGGATTGCCCGACTGGAAGCTGCTGATGCCGGAGATCTGCCAGCCGCCGAGCACCTTGCGCTGCCAGCCGCCCGCCTTGCGCCCGAAGGGCATTTCCCAGACGTAGCTGGTGACCAGCATGTGCCGGCGGTCGAAACCCGACAAGCCGCGCAGCAGGCTCCACGGGAAGTAGATGTTGTACGGCGAGGTCGACGTGTCGATGGATTTCGACCAGGTGTACGATGCCTGGATCGACACGCCGCCCGAAAAGCGCCGCACGCCCGAGGCCTGGAGCGAGTGGTAGTTCGAATCGGCCGTCGTCTCGTAAGTCGTGATGCCGGCGAAGCCCGGGTACGGCCGCACCGCGTTGGGGCTGACCTGGCCGGAGGCGATGGCCGTGCTCGGCACGGGCTGGTTGATGTCCCGGGTGCGGATCAGATGCACTCCCCGGCTGCCTACGTAGCCCACCACCAGCAGGACTTCCTTGGGCAACTGGCGCTGCACGTCGAGCGACCACTTCTGCATGTACGGCACTTCCCAGGGCGAGTTCATGTTGGTCACCCCCGAGGGGAAGATGCGACGCGTGCCCTGGGCCGGATTCGAAAACAGGGTGTTGTAGATGGAGATGCTCTGGTTGAAGGGGTAGTTGTTGCGCGAGCCGGATACGTACTGCGGCCAGCGGTCGTGGAAAATGCCATAGCCGCCGCGCAGCACCGTCTGCCCGTCCTTGGTCAGACCGTAAGAGAAACCGACGCGCGGGGCAAAGGTCCGCTTGGTGTTGCTGATGACGGAGTAGCCGAAGGGCGAATCCTTGCCCGCCACCGCAATGCCGTTGCCGAAGTTCTCCGTTCCCAGAACCACTTCGCCGGCGGAGGTCATCTTGGCCGCCTTGGCGAAGTCGAATTTGTTCGGGTCGAAATAGGAGATCAAGCCCGCCAGGTCGCGCTCGGGCTGGAAGTACTCCCAGCGCAGGCCGTAGGTCACGGTCAGACGGTCGATCACCCGGTACTGGTCCTGAAGATACAGGCCCGCGTCGGTGAAGACCGCGGCGCCGCTGCGGTGGTCGGAGGTTTCCGTGTAGGAGTATGCGCGGCCCACAAGCAGGTCCGCCAGCGCGTCGCCGGTGGCCGAAGCGTTGAAGGAGTAGGTGCCGTTATTGTTGATGTTGCTCGAGTTCTGCCGCTTGCTGTCCTTGCTCAGCGTGCCCCCCAGCTTGATGGTGTGGCGGCCGCGAATCCAGCTCACGTTGTCGATCAGTTCCCAGGTGTAGTGGGAGATGTTCTGCGGCCAGCGCAGGTCGATGCCGGCGTAGCTCTGCGCCATGCTGATGGAGGGAATGAACCCGCCCGAGTCGGTAACCGTGTTGAAGTAGCGCGGCACCTTGAAATCGGCGACCCGCGTGCGGGAGGCGAACGGCAGCGTGGAGATAGCCATCGAGCCGTGATACCAGGACATGGTGAGCTGGTTGAGCAAGGCAGGATTCACGGTCCAGTTCATGGAGCCGTTGGCGTTGTACATGATGTGCGCCTGCTCGGAGGCGGCCACGCCCGGCATGGCGTTGCCGGCGAAGAGCCCGAAGGGGCTTTCCAGACGCGTGCTGTCGATGTTGTAGCGGCCGAAGAAGGTCAGCGTGGGCTTGTAATTGTAGTCCAGCCGGCCCAGCGCGGAGCGGTACTTGGTGCCGTCCGGCGCCGACGAGGTGAAATTGAGCGCGCCCTGCTGGAAGCCCGGCACGGGCGACGCGTAGTAACCCTTGATCAGCGCCAGGGCGTTGGAATCGAGCTGCGCGACCGGGATGCGGTTGCCGGGGTAGGGCTGGCGGGTGAGCGGGTCCGTGATGGTGCGGACTCCCGAGAAGTCGCCCGCCAATTGTGCCGCCGTGGGCACGATGGCCGTGCGCGTGCCCGTGGTCTGGTAAATGCGGCGGTACTCGTTCGACAAGAAGAAGAACAGCTTGTCGCGCTTCACCGGCCCGCCCAGCGTCCAGCCGAAGTTGTTGTAGCGGTTCGTGGGCTTGAAGCGGGCGAAGAAGTTGCGCGCGTCCAGCTTGTCGTTGCGGAAGAACTCGAAGGCCGTGCCGTGCACCTGGTTCGAGCCCGCACGGGTGATCACGTTGATCTGCGCGCCGGAATTACGGCCGAATTCGGCCGAGTAGGCGTTGCGCTCGATACGCACTTCGGCGATGGCGTCCAGGTTCACCATGGTCAGGTTGTTCCCGTTGTAGGTGTCCTGATTGCGCCCGCCGTCGAGCAGCCAGTTGTTGGAGCTCTGCTGCCCGCCGTTAAACGAAAAGGGAACCGAGGTGTTGGAGCCGAACCCGGGCTGCTGCGCCTGGTTCGACGCCACGCCCGGTTGCAGCGTGATCAACTGCGTGAAGCTGCGCGTGGTGAGCGCCAGTTCCTGCACCTGCGAACCCTGCACGGTCGCGCTCACGTTGGCGGTGGCCGTGTCCACCTGCGCGACCTTGGCCTCCACCTGAACGGTCTCGCTCACCGAGCCGACATTCATGTTCCCGTTGACACGCAGCGATTGGCCGGCGTTAATCGCGATGCCCGGCTGCACCGCTTTCTGGAAGCCGGTTTTCTCGAACTCCAGCCGGTAGGATCCCGCCGGCACCTGCAAAATCTGGTAGTTCCCTTCGGCGTCGGTGCGCGCCTCGCGCCGGTACGAAGTGGTCTCGCTGACTACACGCACCACAGCGTCCGGACTGGCGGCGCCGGAAGGATCCGTAGCCAGGCCCAGAAACGTGCCCGTATTCAGCGACTGCGCCAACAGGCACGCGGCTCCGGTCAGAAACCACATCCACCTCAGGCCAACTCTTGGTGACATAATTCCCTTTCTCCGTTCAGGACACCACGGTCGCAGCCGCGGACCCCTGTTGGTAAAGATCATACACTAAGGACCCGTTACGAATCAGCCGTGTCAACCGCTCCCTCGCGGTCGCCAGGAAGTCGAGAACGCGACAAGCTCAGGTATACTTCGTTAGTAGAGGAGTCTGCCATGTGGGTTGCAGGAATCATCGCCCTAGTTCTAATCGCCCTGGCCATCTATGAATACCGGCTGCGGAAACCGGATCAACTCGTTTTGTATGAAGCGGGTGGGGCCATCCGGCTGCGCACCGGCGCGTTCTACCCGCGCCACTTCAGCCTGGCGCTGCCCGGCACGACGCACCAGATCGAGATGAACATCGACGGCGTGGCGCGCGGCAGCATCCGGATCCGGACGGCGCTGGTGGTCTCCGTGGCGCCCTGCCGGGAACAGCTCGCCAGCCTGGTGCGGATCGGCGGATGGAAGGGCAATGCCGTGGTCAAGGCGGCGGGCGAGTTCGAAACCGTGATTCAGGGCCTGGTCCGCGAATTCAGCGAACGGCACCTGATTGAAGAGCTGTCCTCCGAGAAGCTGGGCGAGCACCTGGCGGCCGGCGCCCGCGAGGGTGCGCCGAAATTCGGCCTGGACGTGGTCGCCCTCGCGGTCCAGGCGATCGACGCGGCCGACCCGGCCATCGCCGAGGCCATGCGGCAGCGCGAGTCCGCCCGCATCCTGGAACAGACCGAACTGCTCAACCAGCAGGCGCGCGTGGCCGCGGCGCGCGCGAAGCTCGAGGCGGACGAGAGCATCGCGCTCTCCGAGCACCAACTCGAGCTGAAGCGATACGAGTTGAAGAAGGCCGAACTCGAACAGGAAGCGCAGCTTGCGGAAAAGCGCACCGAAGACGAGCTGAAGCGGAGCCGGCTGCGGCTGGCCTTCGAGAAAGAAGAGATGGCCCTGCTGAAGAGCAGCCCCGAGCTGCTGCTGCTGAGCCCGCAGGCCGCCCGCCTGGCCGAAGCCAGCCAGAACCTGAAGAACGCCCGCACGGTGATCTCGCTCGGACCCCAGGAAACCGAGCAGGGACTGGGGCTGCCAGGTATCTTCCGCCGTTTTCTCGACCTGGTTCTGGAGAGCGAGCGGAAGCAGTCGTAAGCCGTGCCCGCCAGTTCCATGTCCGACGCGTTTGCCCTCCGGCCGGCCAAAGGCGCGGTGGTTTCGGAAATCAGCGGCGCCACGGCCGCTTCTCCGGTGCCTCCCGAGGAGCGGGTCAACTTCCATATCGGGAACCCGGTTCAGGATCCGCGCCTGTTGGAGCTGTACGCCCGCATCGCGCTCGGTCTGCCGCGGACCAATGACGGCGCGCCCGGCGATCCGGCCGCCCGGTTGAGCGCCGAGCTCGGCTGGGACGCGGCCGAGCGGCCTAAGCTAGACTTCCTGCTGAGCCTGATCCGCGAAAGCGCCCCCTACCTGCCGCGCGGAGGGTTTCTGAAAAACAAGCCGGGCGAGCTGATCCGGCTCTTCGGCGAGTGGCTGGCCAAACAGCCCGAGCCGCTCTCGTACGACTTCGGGGAAAGCACGGGCCGGCGCGAGGTCATCCTGGCTTCGGGTGGAACGATCGAGGCGCTGCGGGTGTTCTTTCATGCCCTGGCCAGCCAGTTGCGGCGCCTTCCGGCAACCATCTTCAGCCATGGAGTCGAGCTGCCGCCCCATTTGACCGGCTTCGAGACGCTCGAGTTAGTCCCGCTGCCCGAAGGCGAAACCGCCGCCGTGGAGGCGCTCTCCGGCGCCCTGGCGCGCGGCGACGACTCGCGCCCGTCGTTCGTTTTGCTGGGCCGCATCCCGTCGGAAGAGGCGCGGCGCCTGCTGCGCTTGGTAGTGCGCGATTATTCCCTGTTTATCGTCGAAGCCAACGACGCCCCCAATCACGCCTCACTGGCGCGCGAGGCGCGAATGATGAACCGCACGCTGCGGTTCCTGACTCCGGCCGTCTTCTCACCCCACCTGAAGGGCCTCTCCACGGTCTTCGTGGCCGGGTTCCACGAGTTCGTCGGCATCCTCGAGAGGATGCACTTCCAGCTCAAGGGAACGCCCTCGGCCTCCGAAGTCGAGCTGCTGACGTACTTACTGAAGCGAGGGGCGCCGGCCCGGCTCCCGGTGCCGCCGCCGGAGGAAACCCTGTGCCACGAGCCGGCGCCCTTCCTGCCGGGAATCCAGCAGGCGGCAGGCGCGGCTGTTGCGGGGGTCGAAGCCCGCGCGGCTTGCATCGCCGGCGCGTGGAGCGCGCGGATCGAAGCCCGAGCGGACGCGGCGATCGAGCGCTCGGCCGATCGCCTGGCGCGGGCGACCCGGCCGGCGGCCCGCGGCGCGTTCGTCGAGGATCCGCTGGAGAGGCTCGAGTTTCGGGAGATCCTCGGCGCGCTTCCGGATCGGCAAGACGAGTTGATCGCCGCGTTCAAAACCGCCTTTCTGCGCCATCATCCCGAGTACCGGTTCGGCGCTTCCCTGGTGGTCAGCGGATCGGCGCGCACGGCGCTGGGTGTGCTGGGCTTCCATTGCGGCATCCGCGAAGTGGTCATTCCCGATCTGAGCTGGACCTACGAGCACTGCTTCCCCAGCGTCACCTCGGTGCCCCTCACTCCGGACTTCGAACTCGACGCCGGGCGCATGATCGATACGATCGACAGGAGAATGCTCGGCGACCCGGGATGGCGCCAGTACGGCGCCGTGGTGTTCAACAACCCGCACAACGCCACCGGCCAGGTTTTCAGCCAAGATGCGCTGCGCACCCTGCTGCGCTACCTGCTCGAACGGGGCATCCGCGTTATCGACGACCTGTCGTACCAGAACGTCGCCCCGTCCCGCGACTTGGCCGGCCCGCCGACCCTGCGGCAGCTTGCCTCCGGCCTGGCCCGGCACGGCTACCTCTCCGCGGAACAGGCGGACCGGCTGATCTCGGTGCATTCGCTGTCCAAGACCGATTGCCTGGCCGGCGCCCGCCTGTGCCTGGTCGAGATTCGCGACCGCGAGTTGCGCCGCCGCTTCCAAACCGTCCTGCGCACCATCGCCCCCAACCTGGGAGCGATTCTGGCGGGCTACTTGTTCTATCGCGGCAGCGCGCAAAGCGTGAACTCGTACTGGAGACTGCGCAACGAAATTCTGGACGACCGCATGCGCGCCATCGAAGAGGCCGCCGCCAACCTGCCCCTGGAGCGCAACCCGTTCGGCATCGCCATCACCCGCCCCGCCGGAAGCATGTATCCCCGCATGACGCTGAACAACCTTCCGGCCGGCATCTCGCTGGACTGGATCGCGTCGGGGCTGGCGCGCCAGGGCATCGGCATCATTCCGCTGTCGACCTTCGCCCACACGGAAGAAGGGCTGGAGATCGGGCGCAAGTCGTTTCGGCTGACACTGGGCGGCGTCGACGGCGCCGGCCGGCTGCTGACCAAGACCCGCCGTGTGCTGATCGACCTGAACCGGATCGTGGCCGACGAGGAGTCCCACTACAACCGCAAGGCGCTTTCGGTCGCGCCCTGCCGGCCGCACGAGAGGCTGAACCAGCCGGAACTCGAAAGGCAGTGGACCGCTTTCAGCCGGCAGGTGCGCCACGAGCTGCGGCGCACGGTACCGCCCGCCAGGTGGAGCCCGGACGCAGCTTCGGCTGCGGAATTCCTGGACGGGCGCCTCGAGGTGTTCCGCACGCGATTCAAGGATCGTGTCGAGCTGGCGCACGAGTGGCTCTCTTTGGCCCAGGCGGACAACGGCCGCCGGCTCGAACAAGTGCTGGACCAGGAGCTGCGCGGGGACGATCTTCCGCGGCGGCAGGCCCGGTTCCGGCAGCGGCTGTACGACCGCACCGTGCATCCCACCCAGATGTACTCCATCCAGTCGGAAACGCTCTGGGAGCAGGCCATCGCTTCGATTCTGAGCGGCGAGCAGGGCGCCCAGATTCTCGTGGAACCTCTGGCGCGCGAGCTGGCACGCGAATTCCTGGGCCTGAACGTGGCGGTGACTTCCCGCGCCGAAGGCGACGAACTGCTGCTGGATTTGGGCGCGGCGCTGGCCGCCGAAGACTTCGCACGCTTCCGGTGCGGCAGCGAACGCCTGACGTTTCTCTCCTACTGGGGAGACTGGGACGGCAGCAACCGCCCCTCCGGGCAAGGGCATCGGCTGGTGGCCACCGTCCTGATGGAGAATGTCGCCCGCATGGGACGGCTCTTCCACATGCTGCTGGCGGCCAACCCGGCGTTGCGCGTGGAAGGGCATCTCATCGAGCAGGTTCGCCGGCTGCCGGCGACCAACCGGCGCTTCCGGGCGCTGTTCGATGAGATCACCGATCTGACCCATCAGCTCGAGCGCCGCTACCGCGGCCTGCTTCCCTTCGACGTCGAGCCCGGCCTCCTGCGCAAGCTGGGCATGAAGCTGCACGTCGCGCGCGACCCGGTCTTCCTGTTGTGGGAGCACAACGACCGGCTCGAACGCAGAATGCTCGAGCTGCGCCGCGAGCGCCGGCGCACGCTGGAACACTATTTCGGGTTGAACACGTCTCTGCGCGAGTGCCTGCGCGCGAACCTGGGCGAGTTGCGCAGGCACCTCCGGCACACCCGGCTCGCGCTGGAGGCGGCCGGATACCGCGATCTTCTGCGCCGCTTCGCCATCACGCCGCGCATTCACCAGAACATGGTGACCTCGGCCGATCCGTTCGCCATCGACACCACGGTCTACAACCTCACCGAGGTGAACGAAATCGCCGGGCGGCACGGCAACCCGGGCATGATGCTGGCTTTGCAGGTGAGCATGTCGTCGGAGGCGGAAGCCCTGATTTCGCTCGACCGCAAGATGCGGGCCCGGCGCGAGGAGACGCTGCGCGCCGGCTGCCCGGATCTTCCGCCCATCTGGCTGGTGCCTCTGTACGAGGACGTCGAAGTGGTGCGGAACGTGCGGAGCTACCTGGACAAGCTCTGGAATTACGCCCTGCAAAGCCGCCGGCTGGGCGAGAGCACCGAAGGCCGGTTCTCGGAGATGGTCTGCGAGCTCTTCATCGCCGGCTCGGATCTGAGCCAGCAGGTGGGCCAGACCGCCGGCCTGGCCGGGTTCCGCAAGGCCAAGTACGAGATCGTCCGCTGGCTGGCCGAGCGCGGTTTGGTGGGCGAGGTGCGCATCAAGATGGGCAGCGGCGAGCCCATGCAGCGGCAGGGCGGCTATTACGCGCCCGTCTCGGGGCTTCCGGCTTTCCTGCTCACTCCGGAAAACGAGAAGACGCTGGGCCAGTGCGTGGAGGCCTCCGCCAAGCGCAGCGCCCGTTACGCCACCACACCCCTGATGGGGCTGTTCGCCAGCGGCGACTTGCGGACCTTTCAGAGCAACCTGGCCGAGCGCCTGCGGCACCTGCCGGTGGCCGAGTTCGCCCAGACGCTGCATCACATCGCCGAGGCGCAGCGCTTCTCGACCCATGAGCTGCGCCGGGCGGCGGAGCCGCTCACCGACACGCGCCTCCAGTTCACCCACCGCGGGCTGCAAGAGCTCGGGCGCCTCACCGTGGGGTCGCAGGAAGGGCTGTTCGACGAATTTCTGAAGTTGTCGACGGAGAACTTCCGCCACATCCTGTACGGCCGCGAAGAGGACGTGGTCGGCATTTACGCCATCTCGTATTTCGTCGCCCGCACTCTGCCGCCCCTGCGCGACCGGCCCACCGTTCGCCCCGCCTCGGGCGTGGCCGCCGGCCGCGGGCACAAGATCCTCGAACGGATCGCCGCCACCATCCCGCTGGCGCGCTACGGAAGCTCGCTGCGCGCCATCGCGCACAACCAGGCGCAGACCTTCGTGCTGGGCGTGAACCAGTTGACCACCGGCTTGTTCCGCTCGCTGAGCTCGTTCGCCCGCACGCAATCCACCGAGGGCGAGGGCGAGGGTGTGCTGGCCGACCGGATTCTGCCCTATCTCCCGGTCTACGAAATCCTTCAGTCCCTGCGCCTGTATCACGATCTGGAACTGCGCTGGCTGTGGCTCATGGAGCGCGGTTTCCCGGCCGGCAATTCGGCCTTCACCGCCCTGCGCGAGGACGCCGACTCGATTCGCGCCACCGTTCCCCTGTTCCAGAAAGAGCTGCTGCGCCGGCACGGCGTGCAAGTCTCGGATTTCTTCGAAGGCGACCGCTTCCCGCCGAAGCTGCTGCCGGCGCTGCGGCCGGACCTGGCGGTCCTGCTGCAAGCCGATCTGTTCAACACCAGCGCAGACGTGTTCCTGGACGCGATCGGAGGCGGCGTACCCCCGGCGTGGCGCGAGGAGACCGGGCGGCTGCTGGGCGTGCCGGAGAAGATCCGCGCCTGGCGCGAGAAGGCCTGGGAACTGCTTCGGGAGCCGGTGTACGCGCGGGTTTCCAGCTTCGTCGAGCTGGCCACCGCGCTGCACTCGGTGGCGCTGCGCAACCCGGCCGCCGAGACGCCGTTCCTCTCCGTAAAGCGCAAACTGCCACGGCCAGCGGCCGGCGACGACTCGTTGCAGCAGTTCCTGGAGGCCGCCGTCGACTACCTCTCGGCCCTGCCGCGGGGCCCGGTGGAACTGCCCACCAACATCGTGCGGGCCATGCAAGAAGTGAAGCGCATCGTCCGCATCGAGGAGCAGGCCCTGCCCCCGCGCGAACAGGATCTGCTCCGCTTCTACCTCCTCCAAATCGCCCGCACCGCCGGCGAAAACGGCTGAGATTGAGCCTTTGGCGGACGTCCCTTCCCCCAAATGGGGGTATGCAGATCCCCGCAAGAATTCCCGGCCAGATCATGCTCGGGGGAATTGTCGTATTTCTTTTGGTACTGGTACAGCTAAGACATGTCAGTCCAACAGGCGCTCTCCTCCCCCAGAGCAGTTGGCACGATTGAAGAGCAACTGCGCTGCCTGTACGCCCGGAAAACGGCGATAAACGATTTGATACGGAGTCTGGAAGCATATTGGCGTTGCCCCGAATCGGTCCCGCGGAAACCGGCCGGCCGGGAAACAATCGACTTCGCGATGCGGAGGATCGCCTCGTAGGTTCCCCTTCGCCGTTGCGGACGGACAGTTTCAGAGGCGGTGCTAAAATTGGAAGAAGGACTGGCATCTCCTCCGAATAATGAACTGGACGGATCGGCAGCGGGCGTTACTCGACTCTCTGGACGAGCGGATTGTCGTGCTGGACGGCGCCATGGGCACCATGATCCAGCAGCGTCAACTGGTTGCGGAGGATTTCGGCGGGCCGGCGCTGGAAGGCTGCAACGAGAATCTGTCGCTGACGCGGCCCGACGTGGTCCTGGACATCCATCGCGCGTTCCTCGCGGCCGGTGTGGATGTGATCGAGACCAACACCTTCGGCGGCACGCCGCTGGTGCTGGCCGAGTATGGGTTGGCGTCGCGGACCCGCGCCATAAACCTGGCCGCCGCCCGTCTGGCCCGGCAGGCCGCCGAGGAGTACTCCCGCCCGGGGCGGCCGCGGTTCGTGGCCGGGGCCATGGGACCCACCACCAAGGCCATCAGCGTGACCGGCGGCGTAACCTTTTCCGAGCTGCGACAGCACTTCTACGAGCAGGCCCAGGCGCTGGTGGAAGGCGGCGCCGACCTGCTGCTGGTGGAAACCTGCCAGGACACCCGGAACACGAAGGCGGCGCTGCTGGCCATTCGCCGTTTGGAGCAAGAGATTGGGCAAAAACTGCTGGTCATGGTGTCGGGGACCATCGAGCCGATGGGCGCCATGCTTGGCGGGCAGACCGCCGACGCCTTCTGGGTGTCGGTGGCGCACGCCGGCCTGCTCTCTATTGGCCTGAACTGCGCCACCGGTCCGGAGTTCATGCGCGACCACATCCGGACGCTGCATCAAATGGCCGAAACGCGCATTTCCTGCTATCCCAACGCCGGGCTGCCCAACGAAGACGGGCAGTACCTGGAGACGCCCGATTCGCTGGCCGCGCAACTGGAGCGCTTCGCCAGCCAGGGCTGGCTGAACCTGGTGGGCGGCTGCTGCGGCACCACGCCCGAGCACCTGGGCGCCATCGCCGCGATGGTGCGGGGCAAGGCCCCGCGGCGCGCGCCGGCTGGCCTCCGGCGCGCTTACTACGCCGGGATCGAACTGGTGGAGGCCGAGGACTCCAACCGGCCGCTGCTGGTGGGCGAACGCACCAACGTCATCGGCTCGCGCATTTTCCGCAACCTGGTGGCGGCCGAAAAGTGGGAAGAAGCGACCGACATCGCGCGCCGCCAGGTGCGCAACGGCGCGCACATCGTGGACGTGTGCCTGCAAACCAGCGAGCGGGACGAATTGGCCGACATCCCGCCCTTCTACGAAAAGCTGATTCGCAAGGTCAAAGCGCCGGTGATGATCGACACCACCGATCCGCGGGCGCTCGAATTGGCGCTCAGCTTCTGCCAGGGGAAGAGCATCATCAATTCCATCAACCTGGAAGACGGCGAGGAGAAATTCGAGCGCGTCTGCCCGCTGGCGCGGGCCTACGGCGCGGCCCTGGTGGTGGGATCGATCGACGAAGACGCGCGGCAGGCGCAAGCCTTCACCCGGGAGCGGAAGCTGGCCATCGCCGAGCGCAGCGTCGAGCTGCTGACCCGCAAGTACGGCATACCGGTGGAGGATATCGTCATCGATCCGCTGGTATTCCCTTGCGCCACCGGCGACGAGAACTACATCGGCGCGGCGGTGGAGACCATCGAGGGCGTGCGGCTGGTGAAACAGCGGCTGCCGGGAGTCAAGACCATTCTGGGCGTCTCGAACGTTTCGTTCGGCCTGCCTCCCGCGGCGCGCGAGGTGGTCAACTCGGTCTTTCTGTACCACGCCACCAAGGCCGGATTGGACCTGGCCATCGTCAACGCCGAAAAGCTGGAGCGCTTCGCCTCGCTCGGCGCCGGGGAGCGGCGTCTGGCCGAAAACCTGCTCTTCAACACTTCGCCTCCGGGGACCGGCGCGCCCCAGGACTGGCGCGAGCAAACTCGCGACCAGAAAGTCATCCTCAACCAGCACCACATCGGCGCGATCACCGAGCATTTCCGCGGCGCAGTGGCGAAGCAGCAGAAGCGCCACCTGGAGGACCTGCCGCTCGACCAGCGCCTGGCGGCGTACATCGTCGAGGGCGCCAAGGACGGCTTGGTCGAAGACCTGGAACGCAAGCGTGCCGAGGGCGTCGCGCCGCTGGAGATCGTCAACGGCCCGCTGATGGCGGGCATGAACGAGGTCGGGCGGCTATTCAACAATAACGAGCTGATCGTCGCCGAGGTGCTGCAATCGGCCGAAGCGATGAAGGCCGCGGTGTCGCACCTCGAACAGTTCATGGAAAAGAGCGACACGGCGGCGCGCGGCAAGGTGGTGCTGGCCACGGTCAAAGGCGACGTCCACGACATCGGCAAGAACCTGGTCGAGATCATCCTCTCCAACAACGGCTACCAGGTGATCAACCTGGGCATCAAGGTGCCGCCCGAAGACCTGGTCCGCGCCTGCGCCGCGCACACGCCCGACGCCATCGGACTGTCGGGCCTGCTGGTGAAGAGCGCGCAGCAGATGGTGGTCACGGGCGAGGATCTGCGCGCCGCCGGCATCCGCGTGCCGCTGCTGGTGGGGGGCGCGGCGCTGTCGGAGAAATTCACCGTGGCCAAAATTGCTCCGGCCTACGGCACGCCGACGTTTTATGCCAAGGACGCCATGACCGGTCTGCGGCTGCTGAACGAAATCATGGACCCGGCCACGCGCGAGGCGGCGCTGGCCGCTCACCTGCACAGCGAGCCGGGCGCCTGGGGCAGTCGCGAGGAGGAGCCGGCCGTGCCGGTGTCCGAGACGCGCAGTTTGAAGGTGCGCACCAGCGTGCCGATTCCCCCCGCTCCGTACCTGGACCGCAAAGTGCGCGACGTGCCGCAGTTGGCCGAGGTGTGGAGCTACATCAACCCGTTCATGCTCTACGGCCGGCACATGGGCTTTAAGGGCGACTTCGAAAAACAGTTGGCCGCGCGCGACGCCAAGGCCCTGGAACTGTTCGAGAAGATGGAGCGGGTGCGGCGCGTCGCCGCGTCGTTCATGAAGGCCCGCGCGGTGTGGCGGTTCTTCGAGGCCGGGCGCGACGGGAACCGGATTCACCTCTTCGAGCCGGGCGCGCAATCGCCGCTGCACACCTTCACGTTCGGCCGCCAGGCCAAGGCCGGCGGGCTGTGCCTGAGCGATTACATCCTGGACCCCGCCGGCGGCGCGCGCGACCACCTGGCGCGGTTCGTGGTCACCGCCGGCGAAGGCATTCGCGAGTGCGCCGAGCAGGCCAAGCACCGCGGCGAGTTCCTCCTGGCTCACGGGATTCAGGCCCTGGCGATCGAGACCGCCGAGGCCTCGGCCGAATGGCTGCACCGGCGCATCCGCGAGGACTGGGGCTTCCCCGATCCGCCCGAAACGACCATGAAGGAGCGCTTCACCTCGCGCTATCGCGGCAAGCGCTACAGTTTCGGCTACCCCGCCTGCCCTAACCTGGACGACCAGCAGGGAATCTGGAAACTTCTGCGACCCGAGGACATCGGCGTCCAGCTTACCGAAGGCATGATGATGGAGCCGGAAGCCAGCGTCAGCGCGCTGGTCTTCCACCACCCGGACTGCGCCTACTTCACGGCGGCCGAAGACGGAGCGGCCTGAACCAGCGCCTGTACCGGCTGGAGCCGCAGCAGGCGCAACACCTCGGGATACGCCCGGCCGTAGGCCAGCCGGCGCGGCGACACCGCGCCGCCCTGGTGCAGCGCCACCGGCCGGGCGCCTGCGCGCGTTACCCACACCGCGCCCGAGTCGCCTTCGTCGCTCAGTTCGTAGTCGGACGGCAGGTCCAGGAGTTCGATCTCGACGCGCGCCGGCGTGGCCAGCGTGACGACGCCCTCGGTGACGCCGGTGACGGCGCCGGACTTGAGCACGCGCATTCCCTCCTCCGGCTCCAGCGGCGCACCGATGGGCGGCAGGCCCAGAATCTCGGCCACCGCGTCCATACCGCCGGTGACGCGCGCCGCGGCCAGGTCCGCGGCGCGGTCCGCGCGGCCCGGGTCCACCGCCGCCACTAGTTTGTCTGGGTCGTCGATGGGCTGATAAATCGGGTCGGCCGCCTGATCGGGCGTGCACAAGACGTGGAAGCAGCTTACAATCCAGCGGTCAACCCCGTCCGAGGTCGCGATCATGCCCAGCGTGCCGGGCCGGGCCACGCGGGGGTTGAAGATCTCGATGCCGCCGCGCAGGGGGCGAAACACGCGGTTATGATTTCGCATGGCCGCTCACCACATCTCGGCCGCGCCGCGCTCCAGCTTGCGCTGGCCGGCCAGTGGCATGTCGGGCTCGAAGTCGATGCCCGTGCGGCGCTCGATAAACTCGATGGGCTTGATGAACTCGGCGAAGCGGAACGGCCGCGGGTAGGCGCGGTTCTCCATCACGAAGGCGATGGCTTCCCAGGGGCCGTCCTTCGCGCGGCGGGCGATGACGATCTTGAACATGTGCGTCGGCACGGCGACGTGGTCTTTGCCGATCGCCTTGTAAGACACGGCCCCGTTGGCGGTGGCAGGGTTGTCCTCCTTGGGGTCGTAAAACATCGGTCCCGTGATCTGGTAGGTTTCGCCGTACTTGAGGGTCCATTGGCGCGTCTGGTCTTCGAGCTCGCGCCAGATTTGCTGGTTCATGGCCGGGGCCTGCGGCACCATGTTCGAGAGGTAAAACGTCTCGACCTTGAGCTTTGCGTCCCGCGTCTGATTGCCCGCCGGCGCCTGGTGGCCGCGGTCGTAACCGCTGCTCTTATAGTCGGCGAGTTCGGCGCGCGTGCCGGGTTTGAGAGCCGGATCGGGCAGAAACTTGTCGCTGCGCGAGACGCTGCCGCCCAACTGCGCGGCGGTGACGTGCTCGGCCACCCAAACCGGGATCTTCTCCAGTGTGCTGTGCTCGAGAACGTACCCGTCGCGAGCGATCAACGCCGTCGCCGGCCCGTAGCCGCTGGCGTTGGGATCCAGTTTCGGGCAGCCCATGAAACAGATCCGCTCCATGCGCTGCCGGTCCTCGGGGGCGAGCCCGGCTTGCTGACGGGCATAGGTTGTGCCCGGCGCGACCCGTGTTTTGACCATGCTTCGGCCGCAGCCAAATGCCGCCAGCAGGGCCAGAACAACTGAGAGACGCACTCCGCGATTCGTCATTCGCAATTTCCTCCGTATGCCAGCATTCTAACTTGAGAGGAAGGCTCGGAACGGAACTTTGTTTGGCGATATACTTTGACATGCCGACTCGCAGAGAATTCCTCATTGCCGGACTGGGCGCCACCCCCGCCGCTTCCCGCCCCAATGTCCTGCTGATTACCGCCGACGACATGAACTGGGACGCGCCCGGCTGCTTCGGCAACCCGATGCCGAACGTCACGCCCAATATCGACCGGCTGGCCTCGCAGGGCATGCGCTTCGAACACGCTCACGTGACCGTCGCCGTTTGCCAGCCCTGCCGCTCCGCGCTGATGACCGGCCGCTATCCGCACCGCAACGGCGCCGAGGGATTCCAGCCCATTCGCGAGGATGTCCCGACCTTGCAGGAGCAGTTGCGCGGAGCGGGCTATCTGAACGGTATCCTCTCCAAAACCGAGCACCTGGCGCCACAGTCCAAGTTCTGCTGGGACTACTTCGAGCCCGCCGCAACTCTCGGCGCGGGCCGCGACCCGTCGCTCTACCACCGCCACACGGCCGAGTTTCTGAAGCGCGCCCGGTCGGCGGGCAAGCCGTTCTTCCTGATGGCGAACGCAAGCGACCCTCACCGCCCGTTCGCCGGCAGCGACCAGGAAGCCGCCGGCCAGACAAAGAAAAAGAGGGCGGACAAGCCGCAGCCGGTGCGGCGCACTCTCCGGCCCGGCGAGGTGCGCGTGCCGGGCTTCCTGCCCGACATCCCCGAGGTCCGGCGCGAAGTGGCCGAGTATTATACGTCGGTCTACCGCTGCGACGAGACGGTGGGCGAGGTGCTGCGGGCCTTGCGCGAATCGGGGCTGGAACAAAACACGCTGGTCATGTTTCTGAGCGACAACGGCATGTCGTTCCCCTATTCGAAGACCAACTGCTACCGCGATTCCACCCGCACGCCGTGGATCGTGCGCTGGCCCGGACGCGTGAAGCCCTCGGTGGTGGAAGGCCGGCACATGATCTCGGGCATCGACTTCATGCCCACCGTGCTCGAAGTGGCGGGATTGCCGGCGGTGGAGGGCATGGACGGGCGCTCCTTCGTGCCCGTGCTGGAGGGCCGCGGGCAGGCCGGGCGCGAGCAGGTGGTGACGGTGTTCCACGAAACCTCGGGCCGGCAGCGCTTCGAGATGCGCGCCCTCGAGACGCCCCGCTTTGGCTACATCTACAATGGCTGGTCCGACGGGAAAAGGATCTTCCGAAACGAATCGCAGAACGGCCGCACCTTCGCCGCCATGCGCGAGGCCGCCCAGACCGATCCCGGCATCGCCGCCCGCGTCGAGTTCTTCGTGAAGCGCGTTCCCGAGGAGTTCTACGATTACCAGGCCGACCCGCACGCGCTCCGCAACCTGATCCAGACCCCCCAACACCAGGCGGAAATCGGGCGCATGCGCCGCGCCCTGCTGGACTGGATGCGGAAGACCGCCGATCCCGTGGCGGGCGCGTTTCAGGAGAGAATCAAAGCATGATCCCGCGAGTCCTCTGTCTGCTGTTTGCCGTGACCATGGCCGCCGCGCCGGCGCCCATCCGGGCCCTCATCGTCGACGGCCAGAACAACCATAGCTGGCAGACCACCACGCCTCCGCTCAAGAAGATGCTGGAAGCCACCGGCCTGTTCGCGGTGGATGTGGCAACCACGGCGCCCAAGGGCGGCGACATGTCCGCGTTCCGGCCCGATTTCAAAGCGTACAAAGTGGTGGTGCTCAATTACACTGGCGACGACTGGCCGGAAGCCACGCGCGGCGCCTTTCTCGCACACGTGCGCGGGGGCGGCGGAGTGGTGGTTTACCACGCGGCCGACAACGCTTTTCCGAAGTGGCCGGAGTTCAACGAGATCATCGGCGTCGGCGGCTGGGGCGGCCGCGATCAATCGGCCGGCCCGATGATCCGCTGGCGCGACGGCAAGATGGTGCTGGAAGACAAGCCCGGCCGCGCCGGACATCACGGCAAGCGCCTGCCCTTCGAAGTGGTGATGCGAGACCGAAACCACCCCATTACCCGCGGCCTGCCGGAAAGCTGGATGCACGTGGCCGACGAACTCTATGACAGTATGCGCGGCCCGGCGAGGAATGTCACGCTGCTGGCTACCGCCTGGTCCGACCCGGCCAACGCCGGCACCGGCGAACACGAACCGATGCTGTTCACCGTCTCGTACGGCCAGGGCCGCATCTTCCACACCATGCTCGGCCACGACCCGGAAGCGCTGGCCGGCGCGGGCTTCCAGGTCACCTTTACGCGCGGCGCCGAGTGGGCCGCCACCGGCAAGGTGACGCAGAAGGTCCCGGCCGGCTTCGGTGCCCAAACCTACCAACCGGCGTGGGATTCCATTGACCAGCGGCCAACGCCGGCTTGGTTTACCGACGCCAAGTTCGGCATCTTCATTCACTGGGGCGTCTACTCGGTGCCGGCCTACGCTCCGGTGATCCCGGGCAAGCTGGCTTACGCCGAGTGGTATTGGAACGCGATGACGCGCGGCCAGAGCGATCCCAAGGCGAATCCGATTCAGGCCGGCACCTGGGCCTTTCATCGGAAGCAGTACGGCGCGAACTTCCCGTATCAGGATTTCGCGCCGCAATTTCGCGCGGAGTTGTTCGACCCGGACCACTGGGCCGATGTCTTTGCGCGCTCGGGCGCCAAGTATGTTGCGCTGACCTCGAAGCATCACGAGGGGTTTGCGCTGTGGCCCAGCAAAGAGGCCTCCGCAACGTGGGGCCGCCCCTGGAATGCGGTCGAGATTGGGCCGAAGCGGGATGTATTGGGCGACCTGAGCGACGCGGTCCGGCGCAAGGGTCTGCGCATGGGCTTCTACTATTCGCTCTACGAGTGGTACAACCCGCTGTGGCTGTCCGACAAGCCGCGCTACATCCGGGAGCACATGACTCCGCAGTTCAAAGACCTGGTCACGCGCTACCAGCCGTCCATCATCTTCAGCGATGGCGAGTGGGACCTGCCTTCCGCCGAATGGCGCAGCCCGGAGCTGCTCGCCTGGCTGTTCAACGAATCGCCGGTGAAGGGCGAAGTGGTCATCAACGACCGGTGGGGCAAGGACTCGCGCCACAAGCACGGCGGCTACTGGACCACCGAATACACGCCCGGCATGAGCGGCATGGAGCATCCCTGGGAAGAGAGCCGCGGCATGGGCTTCAGCTACGGTTACAACCGCGCCGAACGCCTGGAGCATTACCACACGGGGCGAGAACTCGTCCTCATGCTGGTGGATTTGGTCAGCCGCGGCGGCAACCTGCTGCTCGACATCGGCCCCGACGGCGATGGCACGATCCCCGTCATCATGGAAGAGCGCCTGATTCAGATCGGCGACTTTCTGAGGGTCAACGGCGACGCGATCTACGGCACGAAACCCTGGAAGGCCACGCGGCAATTGAGCGCGGGCGAAGCGCCCAAGATCGAATACAACAGGGAGTTCGAGACCGCCTACGACGTGACCAAGCTGGCGGCCAAGCCCGCGCCCGGCAAGGCTGCGATTGAGGCGTTCTTTACCTCGAAGGGCAGCGATCTGTTCGCAATTCTGCCCCGCTGGCCCGGCCGCGACTTCCTCGTCAAGGATGTGACCGGAGTCAAGTCGGCGACTCTGCTCGGATCCAAGGCGCCGCTGAAGTTCAAGGCGGCCAAGGGCGGAGTGTCGATCGAGCTTCCCGATCTCCCGGAAGAGCTGATGCAGCAGCCCGCCTGGGTGCTGAAGCTGAGCCAATGAGCCGCATTTGGATTCTTGTCGTCTGCGCCTCGGCAGCTCTGGGCCAGACTCTGATCCAAACCGACTTCGGCGGCCAGTGGGCGCCGGTATCCAATAATCCCCGGGGAAGCGGAGAACTCCCGCGAGGCTGGGCCGACAACTCGAATTGGGCCGATCTCAAGATTCACCACGAGCGGAAGGACGAAGACGGCGCCCCGTTCCTGCGCAGCACGGTTTCCGCGCTGGAGACCGGCTGGGGGCAGTTGCAGCACAACCTGCCGCGAGTTACCGAGAGCGCCTACTACCGGCTGCGCATGCGCGCCCGCTCGGCCGACGAACTGAACGCGAGCGCCGGCATCCGGCGCAGCGGCTCTCCGTACAACTATCTCTGGCAGATGACCATCGCGCCAGGCGCCCGCTGGCGGGACTATGTTTTCTACACCAAGCTGTCGCCGGCAGAGTACGATGTCGGCTTCTACATTGCCATCAACGGCGCGGGTTCATTCGATCTGAGCGTGTTTCAACTGGACAAGCTGAGCGAGCGGCAATTGCTGGATGAGCTGGCTCGCAACGCCGGAGACCTGCCGAAGAACCTGCTGCGGAACACGCGGTTTCCCCTGGGGCTGCCGGCCGGTTGGGTGCTGGATCGGGAGTCTTCGGATGAAGATGTGGTCCAGGTATCCGCGGAAGGCAACGCCTTGCATGTCACGGGCGCCAAGCCGTGGACTATCACTTCGGAGCCGTTTGCCGCGCCGAAACCGAAGGCTTCCTACACCGCCAGCTTTACGGCACGGGGCAGCGCCGCGGGGAGACTGGTATTGATCGCCGACGGCAGCGGAATCGCGACGCGCAACTTTCGCGCCACGCCCGAGCCGCAAAGGTTGTCGGTCACTTTCGCCGCGCCGTTGCTCGGACGAGCCCAGGCGCTGCGCATCGAGGGGACGGGCGAATTGTGGATGGAGGATTTCCAACTGGAAGAAGGGGCCTCGGCAACCGCCTTCACGCCGCCGGCATGCGAGCTCCAGTTCGGCACACCCTCGCCGATTCGCGCGGCGTTCGACGCCGAGTCCCTGGAACTGCGCTATGCGACGCTGGGCGGGGAGAGCTGCGCGAAGGTCCGTCTTCGCGCGGAGAACCTGGCGGGCGAGGAGTCCGAACTGGCTGCGGACGGCCTGTCGGGCGTAACGGAACTGCCGGCGGCGTTTGGCGCTTACCGGGTGGAGGGCTGGGTCGAGGGAGAGGACGGCGCCCGGCTCAGCCCTTACCAGGAGATGACGCTATACCGGCTGCGCCGTCCTCGCTACTGGATGCGGGACGCGCCGGACTCGCCCTTCGGCGTGCACACCAACTCCACCACCCGGCACATTCTGATGGCCAAGGCGGCCGGCATCAACTGGACCCGGCTGCACGATGCGGGTCTGCAATACATCGGCTGGTACCACCTGGAACGCAAGCCGGGCGAATGGACTTTCTATGACGACGACATCCGGCGCTACCGGCGGTACGGGCTGAAGGTGCTCGGCCTGCTCTCGACGGCGCCGGAGTGGGCGAGCTATTTCGACAAGGCCCGGAACGGGTACTACGACCGGTTCTATCAACCGCGCGATCTGGAGCAGTTCGCCAACTACGTGCGGACCGTGACGAAGCGCTACCGAGGCGCGATCGATACCTGGGACGTCTGGAACGAGCCTTGGAACGCCGGGTGGTGGGCGGTGGCCTACGACGAGATCGAGAAGAAGTATGTCACCAGCGCGAAGCCGCAGGCCGATTTTGTGAGCTTGCAGCGAAAAGCGGCCGAAACGGCGAAGCAGGTGGATCCCTCGCTGACCGTGCTCGGGGCGAACTCCACCACCGGCTCCACCGGCACGGCGTGGACCACGGGGATTGTGGCCGCGGGGGGTCTGCAAACCTCGGACGTTCTCTGCTACCACCAGTACACGACCGAGCCGCTGGGTTTCGCCAACGACGCGGTAGCCAGGGGCTGGCGCGATGCGATGGGACCCGCGCGAACCGAGAGCGGCCTCGCCAAACCGGTGTGGATGACGGAAGGTTCGCCGGTGCATTCTCTGTCGGGCGCGGGCTTCTACAAGCGCATCCTGCCCTTCTCCGATACCGAGAACTTCTCACTGACTTCGGACCGGATTGCGCGCTACGTCGTCGCACTGCTGGCCGAGAACGTGCGCAAGGTGTTCCTGTATTCCATGCATTCGCACGATTCGCTCGCCGGCGCCGAGAACCCCTGGCGGGTCATCGTGGGCCGGGATGGATACTTGCATCCGAACGCGGCCGCCCACTCGGCGCTGGCCTGGCTGCTCGAAGACAAGCGGTTTGTCAGTCGGCTCGATCCGTCCCCGTCGGTCACCATCTGCCTTTTCGAAGGCCCGGATGGATCGGTGGCCGTTGTGGCGCCCCGCCCGGGCGCGGCGCCGGATTGGACTCCGCCCGCCCTGGCGCGCCTGGATCTCTATGGCAACCCGGTCGCGGATGGCGTTCCGCGTGGACGCACCGTTTCCTACCTGGTGCATGAGGGGGATGCGGCGTCGCTGACCAATTCCTTAACAGTTCTTAACACGCGCGTGCAAACGCGCGGCGCGCGGCCCGCGTCTATCCAGTGAGGGAATGACAATGGCAGCAACCGCGGTTCGAGCGCCCTTGGTTGGGCCGACCCTGGAGCCTGTGGGGCTGACTCGCATGGAGCGGCAGTTACTGGACGTGCTGGTGCACAACCCGGGGCGCTGCATCTCCCGCGAAACCCTGCTCACGCGCGTGTGGGGCTATGGCGCGGGCGCCAGGTCGCGCACGGTGGACGTGCACATCCAGCGCCTGAGGCGCAAGCTGCCTCCGGAAACCGCCAACGCAATCAAGACCATCGTGCGGGCCGGTTATTGCTGGCTGCCCGAGCTCGTGGCGGGCTGACCCGGCTCGGGTTAAGCTGTTGAGATGATCCCTGGGCGCGAGCCCGGCACACGCATGAAGCCGCGCATTCTCATTGTCGAAGACGAGGACAAGCTGCGCCGGGTCCTGGAATTGCAGCTCCAGTCCGCCGGGTTCGAGGTGGACCAGGCGGGCACGGCCGAGGAAGGACTGCGCCTGGCCGAGCGCGCCGACCTGGTGCTCACCGATCTGCGCCTGCCGGGCATGGACGGGCTGGAACTGCTGGCTCAACTGCGGCGGCAGAACATGCTCGCGCCGGTCATCGTGATGACCGCCTTCGGCACTGTGGAGGCCGCGGTGGAGGCCATGAAGGCGGGCGCGGCCGATTTCCTGCTCAAGCCCTTCGCGCTGGACCACCTGATGGCCGTGGTCCACAAGGCGCTGGAATTGCGCAGCCTGCGCGACGAAAACCGCCAGTTGCGCGAGGAACTGGGGCGGCGATACCAGTTCGACAACATCGTTGGCCGCAGCGCGCCCATGCAGGAGATTTTCGCCACCGTCATGCGCGTGGCGCCCACCCGCGCCACCGTGCTGCTGTGCGGCGAAAGCGGCGTGGGCAAGGACCTGATCGCGCGCGCCATCCACTACCACTCGCCGCGGCGCGACTTCCCCTTCGTCAAAATCAACTGCACCGCCATCCCCGAGAACCTGATGGAGAGCGAGCTGTTCGGCTACGAGAAGGGCGCCTTCACCGGCGCGGCCTCGTCCAAGCCGGGCAAGTTCGAGCAGGCCGACACGGGCACCGCGTTTTTGGACGAAATCGGCGACGTGCCCGCCTCGACGCAGGTGAAGCTTCTGCGCGTGCTCCAGGAGCGCGAACTGGAGCGGCTGGGCAGCAACAAGACCCGCCACATCGACGTGCGCGTCGTCGCCGCCACCAACGCGGACCTGCGCGCGGCCCTGGAACGGGGCGACTTTCGCGAAGACCTCTACTACCGCCTCAACGTCGTTCCGCTAACCATCCCGCCGCTGCGCGAGCGCAAAGAGGACATCCCCTCTCTGGCCCGCCACTTCGTCGCCAAGCTGGCGGCCGGCTCGGCGAGCGGTGTGGAATCGATCTCCGACGAGGCGATCCAGAAGCTGATGGAGTACCACTGGCCGGGCAACGTGCGCGAACTGGAGAACGTCGTGGAACGCAGCCTGGTGCTCTGCGACCGCTCGCGGCTGGACGCCAGGGACATTCGTCTGGACATGTCGCCGCGCGGCGCGCCGCCCGCGGCCGACGGATTTCTTCCCGACGGCGTCACGCTGGACGAACACGAGCAGCGGATCCTGCGCGAGGCCCTGCGCCGCGCCGGCGGAAACAAGAGCCAGGCCGCGCGCATGCTGGGCCTGACGCGCAACGCCCTGCGCTACCGTCTGGCTCAGATGGGTATCGAGTCGTAAGCCGCCTGCCAGGCGTTGTTCACGATGGCCAGGGCCGCCGCGGCCGCGGTTTCCGCGCGCAGCACGTGGCGGCCCAGCGAGACCGGCCGCCAGCCGGCATCCAGCGCCGCCGAGCGCTCCTCCTCGATCCATCCGCCTTCCGGGCCGGCCAGGAGCGCGACCGAGGCATTGCGCGGATGCTCCTTGAACCAACGCGCCGGCGCGCCGGCCGCTTCGTCCAGGAAGAACCGCAGGTCCGCCGCGCGCCGGAGAGCGTCTTCCAATGGCTGGGGCTCTTCGAGCACCGGCAGCCGCGGACGCCGCGCCTGCTGGCTGGCTTCGAGCGCGATCCTGCGCCAGCGCTCCAGCCGCTTCGGCGCGGCCCGTTCCAGCCCCTTGTCGCAGCGCGCCGCAATCACCGGCACGAGGGTCTCCGCGCCCAGCTCGGCGGCCTTCTCGACGATCCACTCGAAGCGGTCGAACTTGATGAGCGAGGCCAGCAGCGTGACGCGCACCGGGGCTGCCCGGGGCGCCTGTTCTTCGAGCACGCGGAAAACCACCAGGTCCTTGCGCGCGGTCTCCACTTCGGCCAGGTACAGGCGCTGGTTGTCGGAGATCTCGTACACCTGTCCGAGAGCCACGCGGAGCACGCGGGTGAGGTGGTGCGCATCTTCGCCGCGCAACTCCGCGCGCTCGCGCCGCACCGCGTCCACGAAAAAAAGTCTTCGCGCCATGTAGAATAATCTTCTCAGATGATTGCATCGCTGCGCGGAACACTAATCGAGAAACACCCCAACCAGGCCATTGTGGATGTCGGCGGAGTGGGTTACGACCTCACCATCCCCATCTCCACCTTTTCGGCCCTTCCGGAAACCGGCCAGCCGGTGGAACTGCGCGTGCACACTCACGTGCGAGAGGACGCGATTGCGCTGTTCGGCTTCGCCTCGGCGGACGAGAAGGCGCTGTTCGAAAAGCTGATCACGGTGGGGGGCATCGGCCCCAAGCTGGCCGTGACCATCCTGTCCGGCCTCGCCACGCCGGAGCTGGTCGCCGCCATTCGCGGCGGCCAAGTGGACCTGCTGGTGCGCATTCCAGGAGTGGGGAAGAAGACCGCCGAGCGGCTGGTGTTGGAGCTGCGCGAGAAGCTGGAGGGCATGGCCGGAGCGGCCCCCCCGCCAGCCGGGCAGCCGGCCGCTACAGTGCTGAGCGCGATCGACCAGGACGTCCTTTCCGCGCTCATGAATCTCGGCTGCAACCGGCCGGCGGCTGAAGCGGCCATCCGCAAGGCGAGAGCCGGCGGCGCCTCCGACGAATTCGAGCCGCTATTCCGGCGCTCGCTCGAACTGCTCCGCTAGTTTCGGGCCGGACCGTAGAGCACGCGGCCGGGCCTTTCGGCGGTCACCTGGCCGTCCAGCAGGGCGGGCTTGCCGTTGACGAAGGTGTGTTTCACGCCCGCTGCGTACTGGTGCGGTTTCGAGAACTCGGCTTTGTCGGCGATGATGGCGGGGTCGAAGACCGCCAGGTCGGCTTTCATGCCGGGGCGCAGCAGGCCGCGGTCCCAGAGCTTCAGGCGCGCGGCGGGCAGCGAGCTCATCTTGCGCACCGCGTCTTCGAGCGTCAGCGTCTTGCGCTCGCGCACGTAGCGGCCCAGCACGCGCGCAAAAGTGCCATAGTTGCGCGGGTGGGGGGCCTCCTCGCCGAACACGGGGATGCCGCCGTCGGAGGCGATCATGGTGAACGGGTAGCGCAGAATGCGCTCGACGTCCTCTTCGCCGATGGCGTGGTAAACGGCCTGGCAGCCGCCCTTCCGCTGGATTTCGATGGCCGTGTCGGCGGCATTCTCGAAGGTGACCGGAACGCCGCGGGCGGCGGTCAGCTCGGCCAGGTTCTTGCCGGCCAGGGACGGATCGAAGGAGCAGGCCGCCAGAACCACGTTCTTCGGGTCTCCGCCGCCGCGATCGTCCCGAATGCCGCGGACAATCGCGGTCTTGATCCGGGCGCGCTGCTCGGGCGCGGCGAGCCGCTCCAGCAGAGCCTTCCGGCCGCCGGCCTGGGCCCATTGCGGGAACAGCGCGGCGGTGCCGGTGCTGGAGGCGGTGTAGGGATACTGATCGATGGTCACGTCCACGCCGCGCGCGCGGGCCTCTTCCACCAGGCGCAGGGTTTCGCCGCTGCGCCCCCAGTTTTCGCGGCCGATGATTTTGTGGTGCGTGATCTGGGTCGGCAGGCCGCCCTCCTCGCCAATGCGGATGGTCTCCCGCACGCTGTCCAGCACACCCTCGGCCTCGTTGCGCATGTGCGAGATATGCACCCCGCCCATCCGGCCCACCACGCGCGCAATTTCGATCACCTCTTCGGTGGGGGTGTAATTGCCGGGCACGTAGAACAGGCCGGTGGAGAGACCGAAGGCGCCCTCGAGCATGGCCTGCCGCGCCAGTTCTTTCATTTGCTGGATTTCGCCGGGCGTGGCGCTTCTGTTTTCCAGACCGACGACCTTCTCGCGGATGCTCCCCTGCCCCACCAGGAGTCCAAAGTTTACCGAGATGGAAGTTTTTTCCAGCTTGGCAAGGAACGGCGCCAGGGGCACGGGAGAGCTTCCGTCGGGACCTTCCAGGAGCGTGGTCACGCCCTGCCGCAGGTAGTTTTCCGCCGCCGGCACGCCGAAGATGCCGCGCCGGGCATGGGTGTGGATGTCGAGGAAGCCGGGGGCCACCACCAGCCCGCGAGCGTCGATCTTCAGGCGCGCCGGAGCGCCGCCCAAGTGGCCCACCGCGGCGATGGTATCCCCTTGAATCGCAACGTCGCCGATAAACCAGGGGTTGCCGGCGCCGTCCACCACGCGACCGCCAGTAATCAGCACGTCGTACTGCGGCCAGGCGGGCAGAACGAACAGAAGTACAGCCAGAATATGCAGGCGCATCCAGCCTATTCTAACTGTTCACCGGGGTTTGAATTGGAACGCGCAGTGTGGCGGAACGACTCAGCGCCCCGCCTTGGGCGAAGAGGAGAGCATGGAGAGGAACAGCCCCACAATGATCAACATCGCGACAATTCCCGAGAGCACCATAACCGACCTCCTGACCCTTCTGCATTGTTCAGTGCAATCCGAATGCCAATCGTTACCATTTCTTCGGCTGCAACTCGTTGCTCCCTTTATCGGCACTTTGGGCGGCGGGGATTAGCAGCCCGTGGCCAAAGTCCGGATGCGCAGAAAATCGGGACAGGCGCCATTTTCGGGCTCTGCGCGAGAATTTGCAGAAGTGTCCAATTGGCTGAGTTTCGAGCGTTTTGGCCCTTCGGGGCGTTGAGGATCGCGCGACCCCGGTTTCGCGTGGTGTTCCCGCCCCGAGGAGTCCTCATCTCCCCGTCTCGGAGGACTTGGAATCTTGCGGCTGGCGGGAGCGAAACGCGGCGCGATGGCAGCCGTAAGCTGCTGATTCAAGGAGGCGTTGTTAGTATTGGAGCCTGAAACAGACCCGGCGTTCGACCAGCCGAACAGCCCCGGGTGAGACGGGGGCCAGTTCGTGGACATCAGGTTGCGTCCACGCCGCGGCTTTTCCTAACCGGCCTGCGAGAGACCGGACCGGCCGGCCGACAGGTGTTGACCCCGATGACAACCAAAGATCCTGCCAAAAAGCCCACCAACATTGCCGACGCGGCACCTCCGCCGCAGACCAATCACGAGCGGGCCTGGAGGCGTGAACGCCAGAAACCCAACAAAACCGGGGCGGCCCACGACTTCCTGCTCAGATCCCATTTTCGGCCCACGAACTGTGATGAAACCAGGGTACTTTCACCGCCGAAAACGGCTCCCTGTCCCATTCTCCGCCCCCGGTGGAATTTCTGCCCTGGGCTGTTAGCTCCGATCGCGGAGTATGATACGTTCGACTTATGCGCGTGGATTTGGCTTTTGGCCGCTCGGGAATCCCGGTCGAGCTCCCGGCGGGATACGCCTATCGGGTTTTGGAAGCCCGCTCGGCCACGCCCCTGGAGGACGCCGGCGGCGCGCTGGAAGCGGCCCTGGATCGCCCCATCGGGACGCCCCCGCTAGTTGAACTCGCCCGCGGCAAGAGCACGGCGGCCATCTCGGTCTGCGACATCACCCGGCCCACCCCCAACCGGCAGACCCTGCCCCCGGTGCTGCGGCGCCTGGAGGCGGCGGGCATCCCGCGCGAGGGAATCACCATCCTGATCGCCACCGGGCTGCACCGGCCGGCCAGCGAGGCCGAGATCCGGCAGATCGTGGGTCCGGAGATCGCCGCCCGCTACCGGGTCGCCAACCACAACGCGCGCGAACTCGGCGAGCACCGCCGCCTGGGAACCAGCGCCAGCGGAACTCCGGTCTGGATCGACGAGCGCTTCGTTTCGGCCGGCCTTCGCATGTCGCTGGGATTTATCGAGCCGCACCTGATGCTGGGCTACTCGGGCGGGCGCAAGCTGGTGGTGCCCGGCCTGGCCGCTCAGGAGACCATCCAGGTCTTGCACAACCCACATTTCATGCGCCAGACGCTGACCTCGGAAGGCTCCCTCGAGAACAACCCGCTGCACCACGAGTTTCTGGAGATCGCGCGCATGGCGGGCCACGACTTCATGCTGGACGTGGCCCTGGCGCGCGACCGGCGCATCGCGGGCGTCTTCGCGGGCGACCCGGTGGAAGCGCACCGCGCGGGCGTGGCCTTCGTCTCGCGCGTCATGCTCGAACTGCTGGACGAGCCGGTGGACGCCGTCCTCACCACGTCGGCCGGCTATCCCCTGGATCTGACCTTCTACCAGGCGCTCAAAGGCGCCACCGCCGCGCAGCACATCGTCAAGCCCGGCGGCAGGATCCTGCTGGTGGCGGCCTGCGAGGAGGGACCCGGCGCGCCCGAGTTCCGCCGCATGCTCAAGGAGTATCCCACCGACCGGCAGTTTCTGGACGCCACCGCCTCGGCGCCGGTGGTCGTCGACCAGTGGCAGCTCGACAAGTTCGCCATGGTGACCGCCAAAGCGAAAGTGCTGTTCTACGTCCCGGGTCTCGCGGCCGATTACTACCCCACGCTGTGGGGAACCGCGTACCCGAGCTTGCAGGCCGCCGTCGGCGCCCTGCTGGCCGGCCTGCCGCCGGGCGCGAAAGTGGCCGTGATTCCGGAAGGGCCGTACGTGCTGGCCAAGACCCGCGCCGCCTAGCCATGCGGCCTGTCGTTTTCCTGCTGGGCCTGATCGCGGTTTCCGCCGGCGCGCAAACCGAGGCCGGAAAGGAACTGGCCGCCGCGCCCGCGCGGGACGCTATCCAACTGGACGGCCGCCTGAACGAGCCGGCCTGGCGCCGGGCGGGTGCCGTGGAACTCACGCAGCAGTCGCCGCATCCGGGAGGGGTGCGCGACATAGAAGTGGAGATCAGGCGACCCGCGACTCCCAGTAGTCCTCGAACTCACCGTTCATCTGGCAGCAGCGGAGGGCGAGAATTGCGTTGGCGCCGCGGACAGTCCAGAACATCCCGGACTGTTTGAGGC
>JACQZT010000351.1 GCA_016213755.1 Acidobacteriota bacterium
AGACTCGGGGTCGGTGTCCTCGCCGAACCCCGGATTCATCCAACCGTGAAATCAGAGCGGAGTGACCTCCCGCAAGTCGGCCAGCGTTTACGAACGGAAGAGGTGACCGTCTCGGAGTGGCCTCTC
Organism: Acidobacteriota bacterium; assembly: GCA_016213755.1. Lineage (GTDB taxonomy): Bacteria > Acidobacteriota > Terriglobia > Bryobacterales > Bryobacteraceae > JACQZT01. The sequence continues at coordinate 127 of JACQZT010000351.1, forward strand.
AGCCCCTGCCGTAATATTCCACACGTTCGGCCTGCGGAACTGCCTCGGTGTTCCAAAAGTCTGGGCTTTTGGAGCATTTGGCAAGGAATTGCAGATAACGTGAAGATGCAGTCCTCTCAACAACAAAGCATCGGAGTACGTTCGCCTCATCCGGTTCCCCGGTCCACCCTGTAGCTCAGGAAGTATTTCCTGCGGAGAGTCCTTATGCGTGCCGCCAGCGATGTCAACCGTCACTTGAAGCCCAATGATTAGCAATCACTTAGGCTGGAGTCAGCCACCCAGTTCGCGCGTTTTGGCCGACGCTACCGGACATTTTGTCGCTGCCGCCGGACGATTTGTCCGATCGGGCGCGGACGATACGTCCTGCTCTTGCCGACCATGCAAGATCCGAAAATGGAGCAAACGCAGCAGAGTTCCGCCAAACGGAATCCGGCGCCTCGCCGTGTGTCTGAACCCTGACTTATTTGGCGGGCCCCGACGTCAGTAGAATCCAGCTGATCCGTTGAGTAGTTCGACGACCGGATACGCTCCCACGTAGTGGATCAAGTTGAGGGCGGCATAGCGTTGCGCAATTCGAAAGACATTCGCCGCCGGAACTCCAAGCGCTTCAGCCAGCGCGATGCGGGTCACACCGCCGTGCGTGACGATCGCCACGGATTGGCCAGCGTGACGATTCCGCAAGACGTTCAATGCCTGCATAACCCTGACGCACATCCTGGAAAAGCTCCCGCCGTTGGGGAACTCGACGTCCGTTGGCCGGTCCATCCACTGGCGGTAGAGTTCGGGATAGCGCTGCTCGATTTCAGCGTAGGACAAGCCCTCGAAATCGCCGAAATCGATCTCGCGCAGATCCTCCACTGTCCGCACACCGCAGCGATGATGCGCGGCCAGAATTGCCGCGCTCTCGACCGCCCGTTTCCGCGGGCTCGAGTAGATCGCGGCGAGGGGTTGGCTCTTCAGCCTTTTGGAAAGCAGGGTGAGCTGACGGCGGCCTTCGGCGGCCAGGCCCACATCCAGGCGGCCGTAGCAGACACCACGGACCGCCAAGTCGGGCGTGCCGTGACGGATCAACCACATGTTCGTGACGCTCATCCGCTCACCCCAGAGCCAGGCCGGCCAGCAGTACCACGCTCTCGGAGATCTGGACGCTGGCGCCGAGCGTGTCGCCCGTCACACCGCCGATCCGGCGGAAACAGAACCGTCCGAACCAGGCGGTCAGCACGGCCACCAGCACCCAGCAGGCGAGGCCGCGCCAGGGGCCCGCCAGGACGGCGGCGCCGGCGGCAAGTATGCTCCCCCAGACAAGTTCCACCGTCCCGATGTGGTTGGCGACGGCCGCCGATTCCCGCGCATAGGGCAGGAAACGGGAGAGCGGAAGTATCGACCAGCGGCCCAGCGCCGGAGCCAGAACGAGGTACAGAATCGCGTGCGGCCGCTGTGCCAGGGCGGCAATCGCGGTGATCTTGAGGGCGGCCAGCAGGATAAGCGCGGTTGCGCCGTAGCTTCCGATCGCGTGGTCGCGCATGATGCGCAGAATGTCTTCGCGCGACCGGCCGCCCCCGAAGCCGTCCGCCGTGTCGGCCAGCGCGTCCGTGTGCAGCGCTCCGGTCAGCAGCACCTCCGCCAACAGGATCAGGACGGCCAAGACGGACGGCGGCAGGCGCGGCGAGAGCAACTGCAGCATTGCCGCGTAAACCCCGCCCAGCAACATGCCGACCAGCGGGAACCAGCGCGCCGATTTTCCGACATCGCCGGCGCCATACGCCATGGAGGACGAGACGGGAATGCGCGTGAGGAACGCGATGGAGGCGGCCAGCGACCTCATTGCGAGCCTGCCGCGATCTCAGCTCCGGAAACACCGGCCGAGGTGAAAGTCGCCATCCGGGTAAAAGCCGAGACGGCCGCCTCCACCAGTTTCATCGCCAACGCTGCGCCGGTTCCCTCCCCGAGTCTCATTTGAAGATCTAGAAGCGGGCGCTGCCCGATGAGCGCTAGCAAATGCTTGTGGCCCGGCTCTATCGAGCTGTGGGCCGCGAACAGGTAATCCCTGACCGCCGGATGCATCTTCACGGCCAGCGCGGCGCCGGAGGTAGCGATGAATCCATCGGTCAGCACCGGCAGGCGGTTCGCGGCCGCGCCCAGACAGAAGCCGCACATCGCCCCGATCTCCAGGCCGCCGATGCAGACGAGCATGTTCAAGGGGCTCGACAGACGCTCCGCGTGCACGGCCAGCGCGCGCTCCACGGCGCCGATCTTTCTTGCCATGATGACCTCATCGGCGCCGGCGCCGCGCCCGGTCACGGTGGCGGCATCCAGGCCGGTCAAAGCGGCCGTCAGGGCGCTTGCCGTGGTCGTGTTGCCGATGCCCATCTCGCCGAAGCCCAGCAGAGTGCAGCCGTCGGCGGCGGCCTGATTGGCCATCTCGATGCCCACGCCGATCGCGGCAAGGGTCTCGGCCTCCGTCATTGCCGGCTCGACACAGAAGTTGCGCGTGCCCGGCGCCACCCTGCGCTGGATCAAGGCATCGATAGCGGGCAGCGACGAGGCCATGCCCACATCGACCATTTTCAGTTCAATTCCGCCGGCGCGCGCCAGGCAATTGATGGCCGCTCCGTGGCTCAGAAAGTTCAGCACCATCTGCGCCGTCACGGCTTGCGGAAAAAGGTTGACTCCTTCGGCGCACACGCCATGGTCGGCGGCGAAGACCACGATGCGCGGCCGGGTCACGGCGAAAGAAAGGCTCTCGAAGATGGCGGCGCACCGGTTGGCGATTTCCTCCAGCCGTCCGAGGCTGCCGGGCGGCTTGGTCAGCTCCAGTTGGCGCGCTTCGGCGCGTTGCCGCCACGATCCGTCGACCGCCTGGATGCGCGGGAGGGTTTCGGTGAAGAGACTATTGCTGGTCACGTTCGTTCCTTTACCACTTGCTTGAATGCTTCCATCAGACGGCCGTTTTCGGCCGCCGTACGGACCGCCACCCGAAGATAGCGGCCTTTTTCCAGTCCTGCATACGAATCACAGTTCCTGACCAGAATGCGATGCTCCGAGATCAGACGCTGGCGAATGCTGGTAGCGGCGGGCCAGCCGGCCGGCAGGCGGACCAGCAGGAAGTTGGCCGCGGCGGGGAAGACATGAGCACCCATCGCGGCGAGGCTCGCGGCCAGCCGCGGCCGCTCGAATTCGTTTTCCCGCAGCGTGGTTTCGGCGTAGAGGTCGTCACCGAGGGCTTCGCTGAGCGAGTTGAGAGCCAGCAACGTGACGGGCCAGGTGGGGGTGGAGGCGGCGAGGCGCGCGATGGACGGCGGTGCGCCCACGGCGTAGCCGGCCCGCAGAGCCGGGCAGCCGTAGAACTTGGTCAACGAGCGGACCACCATCACGCCCGGCCGCCGCACCGCCTCCTGGACAAGGCTCGCCCGGCGTGCGTAGTCGATGAACGCCTCGTCCAGAAGAACGCGGACCCCCCCAGCTTCCGCGGTGTCCAGGATCCGACGCACCTCGGCCGCCGCCAGCAACGCGCCGGACGGGTTGTGCGGGTTGTTCACGACGGCGCAATCTCGCTGCCCGGAACGAAGCGCGCGGCAAAATGCCTCCACGTTCAGGCGAAAGTCGAGTTGGGGATCGAGCGCGAAGGGCTCGAAAACAGCGCCGCAGGCGGCGCACGCGCGGGCATACTCGCTGAACGCGGGAACCGGTACGAGGCAACGCCGCGCGCCCAGACTGCCGAGAGACGCGGCGATCAGCGCCTCGGCGCCGGCTCCGATCGCGATGGCCCCCGGCGGAAGCTGGAGACGGCGGCTCAACACGGACCTCAACTCGCCGGCCGAGGGGTCCGGATAGCGCATCAGCAGACGCGGATCCGCGGCCTCGCGCCGCAGCCGCAGGAGCGCGCCCGCCGGCAATCCTCGCGGATTGATGTTAGCGCTGAAGTCCAGCAGTTCATCCGCCGGAATGCCGAACTCCACGGCGGCCTGCCAGACGTCTCCACCATGGACTGCGGGCGTGGGCGTGGCGTGCGAATCCGTCACAGCGGCGTGGTCCTCCGCCTCTTCTCAATCCAAACGCCAAAGAGGAAAGCTGCGCCGCAGGCCAACGCCGACGCGGTCGCCGCAATCCGCAGCGATGCACGCGCTTCCTTGCGGCTGGCACGCCAGCCTGCCGGGTTAAGCAAGGGACGGCTCACCGTCTTTCCGTCGTACCGATTGGCACCGCCTAAACGAACTCCCAGCGCGCCGGCCATCGCCGCCTCGCTCTGTCCGGCATTCGGACTCGCGTGCTTGCTCCCGTCGCGGCGCCACCTGCGCCAGGCGCACTCTGCATCGTGCCCGGTCAGCAACGCCGCCCCAATAATCGAGAGTGCCGTGAGCCGCGCCGACCCGTAGTTCGCCGCGTCGTCGAACCGCGCCGCGAACCGGCCGAAGTGCGTGTACGGCGGTTCCGGGTGCCCGATCATCGAATCCAGAGTGTTCACGGCCTTGTAGGCGAAAGCCAGCGGCACGCCGCCGATCGCCAGCCACATCAAGGGCGCCATGATGCCGTCGCAGGCGCTCTCCGCGGCGGTTTCGATGACCGCCCGCGCGATCTCCGCTTCCCCCAGATGCACGGTGTCCCGCCCGACAATGCGCGACAGCCGCGTGCGTGCCAGCGGGAGATCGCCGGCATCCAGCGCGTCCAGAACGGAGCCGGCTTCCTGGAGCAGACTGCGTGTGGCCAGCGTGGTCCAGGCAAGGGCGACCTCCATCAGCGCGGCGGAGCGCCGGCCCGTTTCTCCCGAGAGCCAGAGAAGCGCCTTCGCGGCCGCCCAGGCGCCAGAGATCACCGTCACCGACAACGCCGCGCCTTGCGCGGTCTCCCTCGGAGGCGAACCCGGAGAGGTTCGCAGCAGCCGTTCGCCTGCGCGGATGGCTTTGCCCATCGCGCGCACCGGGTGGGGGAACCACTCCGGGTCGCCCACCACGAGATCCAGCACGTAGGCGGCTGCCAGTCTCCAGGGCGAGATGGGGCGAAAGATCATAGGGCCACACCAGCTCCGGATGCCGGCGTGTGAAGCCCGAGCCAGCCGCGGATCAAATCCATGTCGAGCGACTGACGCACGTGGGCGGCGAGACGATCGAGCCTCGCCTCGCGCTCCGCCGCGACATGAGCCCTCGCCCGCGGCGGCGCAAGCCCCCGGGCGGCGCGCACGGCATCGACAAAGGCGTGGCGGAAACGGTCGTCATCGAAGAGGCCGTGCACGTAGGTGCCAAAAACGCGGCCGTCGGCGCTGACGGCGCCGTCCGGCGAAATGGCTGGCGAGCCGGCGCGCGTGATGTCGGCGAAAGGCAGGGCGCCCTCCGCGTACACGGTCTCGCCGACATGAATCTCATAGCCGCGGAACGAAGTCTCCTCCCACGGCCGGCCGAAGATCGCCCGGGTACGAACCGTGCCGGCCGCCGGGCGCGTGATCTTCTCGGTATGGAGCACGGTGTGCACGGGAAGCAGGCCCAGCCCGTCCCGCGCGCACGCCGTCCCGTTGCTCTCGATGCCCTGCGGGTCTTCGATCCGCGTCCCCAGCATCTGGAATCCGCCGCAGATGCCGATGATGCCCGCGCCTGCCGCGTGCCGACCGAGAAGGGCGGCCATCAGCCCGCGCCGGTGGAGCCAGTCGAGGTCGTCCAGCGTCTGCTTGCTGCCCGGGAGGATGACCAGATCGGCGCCGGCAAGCTCCTCGGCGCGCTCGACGTAGGCCAGCGCCACCGAAGGCTCGGCGGCCAGGGCGTCGAAGTCGGTGAAGTTCGACATGTGGGGCAGCGCGGCGACGGCGATGCGCAGCGGGCGCTCGACAGAGTCGCTGTCCGCCAGGCCCCGCCAGGAACGCCAGGCGCGGCGCCTGTCCTCGACGGCCACGCCGTCCTCCTCGTCGAGCCCCATGTCGTGAAGGTAGGGGATGACGCCCGCGCACGGGATGCCCAGACGGGGCTCCATCATCTGCAACCCGGGCCGCAACAGCGCGACGTCCCCACGGAACTTGTTGATCGCGTAACCCCGGACCAGCGCGCGCTCCCAAGGCTCGAGCAGCTCCAGAGTGCCGAGCAGCGATGCGAACACTCCGCCCCGGTCGATGTCGCCCACCAGCAGGCAGGCGGCGCCCGCGGCCCGCGCCATGCGCATGTTCACGATGTCGCGCTCGCGCAGGTTGATTTCGGCGGGCGAGCCGGCCCCCTCCAGAACGATGATGTCGTACTGGGACGCCAGCCGCTGGTAGCTGTCGAGGACCGTCGGGAAGAGCTCTTCCACGCGCCTCGTGTGATAGTCCCAGGCGTTCACTTGTCCCCAGACACGCCCCAAAAGAACGATCTGCGCACCCGTGTCCGAAGACGGTTTGATGAGCACAGGATTCATCTCGGCGCAGGCCGCAATCCGGCAGGCCTCGGCCTGCAGCGCCTGCGCGCGGCCGATCTCGCGCCCATCGGGCGTGGCCGCCGAGTTGAGCGACATGTTCTGCGCCTTGAACGGGGCAACGCGGTAGCCTTCGTTGGCAAGAATCCGGCACAGCGCCGCCGTGAGGATCGACTTGCCCGCATGGGAACCGGTCCCCAGGACCATCAGGGAGCGGGCGCTCATGCTTGCACCTCGCCGCCCTGAATCAGCCGCGACGCGCGCGCCTCGTCCCGCGCGTCCCAGTGTTCGAAGTGAATCAGTCTGGACAGAGGCTCGCGCTGGCACCAGCCCTTCGCTTCGAGTTCCGGCGAGGCTGGAAACTGCTGGACGTAGCCAATGCACAGGTAGGCCACCGGCGTGACATGAGCCGGAATGCCGAGCAACGAGCGGAGTTGCCCGTGATCGAGGATGCTGACCCAGCCCACCCCGATCGACTCGGCGCGCGCCGCCAGCCAGAGGTTCTGAATGGCGCAGACCGTGGAGTAGAGATCGGTCTCAGGGACGGACTGCCGGCCCAGCCCGGAGCCTAAGGTACGAGTGCGGTCGCAGGTCACGCAGAGGTTGAAAGGTGCGTCCAGGATGCCTTCCAGCTTGAGGCGGAAATACATCTCCCGCCGCTCTCCCTGATACCTCTCGGCAGCTTCACGGTTGGCCTGCGAGAAGTTCTCCAGAACGGCGCGGCGCACGGACCGGTCACTGATGACGATGAAGTCCCACGGCTGCATGAAGCCGACGGAAGGGGCATGGTGCGCCGCTGAGAGAATGCGCCCGAGAATCTCGTCGGGTACCGGCGTGGGCAGGAACTGAGCGCGAATGTCGCGCCGCTCGTAGACGGCGCGGTAGACGCCTTGCCGCTCGGCGTCGGAGAAGAGCCGGGAGTCGCCTCCGGGGTTGCACAACTTCGTCACCATGCCCGCGACCACCTTGCTCCGCCCTTGTCCTTCGGGCGAAGGGAGGAGTCCAGGCCGGCACGCAGCTCCAGCAGGCGGCCTAGCAGCCACAGCAGGTCCGAGAGCCTGTTCAGATAAGCGAGGATCTGGGGATTCCCGGATCGCTCTGTTTCCCAGAGGTGCACAGCCAGTCGCTCGGTCCGTCGGCACGTGGTGCGCGCTACATCCAACGCCGCCGCGCCTGGCAACTCGCCAGGCAGCGACCAATCGCCCAGGATTCCCGGCATCGCCTCGATCCGGTGCACCTCGGCCTCGAGTGCGTCCACCATCTCCGGGGTAATCTCCGGGACCGCTTTCCTGGAGCCGGAAGACGTCGCGATGGCCGATCCTATCCGGAACAGTTCGCGCTGCAAGTGTTTGAGGCACTCTTGCACCTCACCGTCCTGACTGATGGAGCGCGCGAAACCCATCTGCGAGA
>JACQZT010000352.1 GCA_016213755.1 Acidobacteriota bacterium
AAGTGGAAGGTGTCCACCGCGCCAACTTCGGCCACCCGGGCGGGCACGGCGGCGACGTGAAAGGCCAGACACCCCAGGCTCATCGATTTCGGATGCGGCTTCCAGGAGAGCTGGTCGTCGGGGACGCGCTCCAGGACCGCCCGCGTGGCCTTCGATTCCCGCTCTAGCTCACGGATGAGAGATTCGGCAAGCGACATGTTGTTCAACTCCTATCCCCACCAGGGTTCGCCGTCGGCCCGGTTGGATTTCATGTAATCCTGGTCCAGTTCCACGCCCAGGCCGGGCGCGGTGGAAACCTTCATGCGGCCGTTGCGGATCACCAGCGGATTCGGTTTGGCCCACGGAAGCTCGTCGGCGTTGCGAATGGACTCGATGCGCGGGCAGTTGAACACCGCCGCCGCCACCTGCTGCGACGAGGCGGCCAGCAGCAGGCCGCTGACGTTGTGCAGCGCGATGGGCGTGCGATACCGGGCGGCCGCATCGGCGATCTTCATCACGCCGGTGATGCCGCCCGAGTTGACGATGTCGGGCTGGAGAAGGTCCACAGCCTGGTTCTCGAGGAACGGCAGGGCCTGGTCCACCAAGTCGATGTTTTCGCCGGTCATCAGGGGCAGACGCGTGGAGCGCCGCAGCGCCATCCAGGATGGCGAGAAGTTGGGCGCCAGCGGATCTTCGAGGTACAGAGGTTTGATGTGCTCCACCGCCTCGGCCACGCGAATGGCGCTCCCGGTGTCCAGTTCGCAATGGCAATGGACGATGATGTCGATCTCCGGCCCCAGCGCCTCGCGCGCCAGCGTGTAGGCGCGATGCACCTTAGCGGCGTCTTGCGGGCCGATGCTGGGCGAGAACTCCTGCATGTTCAGCCCCAGCGCGTGGTGGATGTCTACTTTGAAAGCGGTAATGCCCCGGCGGTCCGACTTCAGGTTCTGCGCGCGGTCGCGCCATTGCTCCTGGCTCTGGAAATCGCCGCCCGCGCAATGCGAGTAGAGCAGGATTTCGTCGCGGAAGTTGCCGCCCAGGAGCTTCGACACGGGCAGGTTGAGGAGCTTCCCGGCCAGGTCCCACAGCGCCATGTCGATGCCGCTCAGCACTCGGGTCACCCGCCCGCGCTGGGCATAGGCGTAGAACATGTTGTGGTGATGGACCTGGATGGCCAGCGGGTCTTTGCCAATCAGTCCCAGGTGCGGCAGGCGGGGGCCCTCCAGCCCGGCAATCGCGGCGCGGGCGAAAGGCCCGCTGCCGGAACATTCGCCGAAACCGGTGATACCGGCATCGGTGTCCACACGGATCAGGGTCCCGCGCTGCTTGAGTTGCACAGCCTGGATGGAAGTGATCTTCACCTGTTTCCGTGCCGGTGCGGCCAGCGCCTCGAAGTGAGCCAGCGAGGAGGCGACGGGCATCGCCAGGGCCGCACGGAGAATGTCGCGCCGGGTGGTTTTCGCCATATCCGCCTACCTTATCACGGCTGCAAACATTCCTGGAACTCCGAGGGGCTTCCCGCGTCCAATGGGGTAGGAGGATGGGTTATGAGCAACGCGGTTGACCGTTTGGAGCTCTGCGGGGCGATCCTGTCCCTCATCGAGCAGAAACGCGCCGAAACCGGAGATCCCTTCCTGGGCGCGCGCATCGAGCAAGTCGTGCTGGACACGCAGTTCCAGGAACTGGAGCAAGACATCCTGGAGAACCCCGGCGCCATCGAGCCCTGGCTGATGCGGCGCCGCCGCGGCGAAGCGTAACCCGGCTTCCCTTCCCCCGCTGCCTGGTAGTAAAGTAAGTAGCCATGGATACCCGAAACGACAGGCGCGCCTTTTTGCGGCTGGCTGTGGCGGGCGCAGGCCCGGCAATAGGCTCGACGAGCGGACAGGAAAAGCCGCCGGCCCAGGCCGAACGCGCCCGCACCCTCGGCCGCGAGTACATGACCAAGTACGGCAATTGCGCGCAGTGCACCATCGCCGCGTTGCAGGACTCGCTCGAGATCGCACCCAAGAATGAAGCCGTTTTCCTGGCCGGCACGGGCCTGCACGGCGGCGCATCGGCGACCGGCAACGCCAGTTGCGGCGCCTTCACCGGCGCAGGGATGGTCATCGGGAGCCTGCGAGGGCGTTCGCGAGAAAAACTCGCCGACCGCGATGCCGCGGCCCTGGCCGGCAAACTGGTGCGCGAGTTGAGCGGCAAGTTCGAGCAGACCTACGGCAGCGTCGTGTGCAAGGACGTGCGGGCCAAAGCCGAAAAGAACTGCCCGGAGGTGGTTTCCAGAGCCGCCGACTGGGCCGCCGAGATCCTGCTCGCTCAATTCCCCGCTGGTCACGGTCGGAAATCCTGAACCCCTCCCGAGGAGATGGCCCGGCGGCTCGGACCGCTCACGATTTTGCGGCCTGCGCGCGCAGCGCGGCGATCCGCGGCGCGCGGCTCTTGGGACTGTCCAGGCTGAAGGCCCGCGCATCGCCCAGTTCCGCGCGCACGAATTCCTCCGTCCGGCGGACGGCCTCGCGCAGCGCGGCACCGGCCGGAACCTCGGACACCCAGACAATCGATTCCGTGGCCGTGTCGTACTCCCAGGAACCCACCATCCGGCCCCGATCCAGAATCGGATGGCTGCTCAACTCCCACGCGTCGCCGTGCAAAAGCGCGATTCCGTCCAGGCTGCTCACCAGTTGGAACTGTGGTTTGCCGGGCGGCCGGAAGACGGCCAGTTCCTTCGCCAGCTCCGGCGCAATCAGCCGCGGCGGATCGGTCTTCAGCGCTTCCAGTTGCAGCGGTTCGACGGCGGCTTTGGCCGCCTTGACGCCCAGCCCGGAGAAGGCCTGGAACTCGGCCAGCGTGGCCGGCGCGGCCCAGGCGAAGAAGCGGCGTGCCAGTTCGGTGTACGCCTCTTCGGCGGAGAGTTGAAAACCGCGCAGCGGATTAGGCTGCCACAGCGCGTAACGGTAGCGCTGCTGGTCCAGCCGCCCGTTGGTGGGCATGCGCCGGATCTCGCCCGCCGCCTGCAAGCGGCCCAGCGCCAGCGGCAACGTCGTGGTCAGCCCCTTCTTCTTACCCTCCTCGCCCAGGCTGCGCACCGCGCCGCCCGCAGCCGCCCGCAGTTGTTCGGGGTCCAGCGGGCCGTCGCCGAGCGCACCCAGAACCGCCTGTCCGAGCCGGTCCACCTCCGCGTCGGTCACACCCAGCTTGCGGGCCACCTTCAAGTCGCTATCCGCGAAGGCCTGGCCCACCTTCAGCGCCAGTGCAAAATCGGATTGCGGAACCACGCAGGTGCAGCCGCGCGCTCCCGGCAGTTCGTGAATGGCAGCCTCGGCCACCGCCCGGTCCGCCGCTTCGCGGCCGGCGCCGCAGCGCGCAAACAGCCCCAGGTACGGCCCCGCGCCTCCCACCGAGCGCGCCCAGCCGGTCTCTTCCAGCACCCGGGCGCAAGTCTGGCCGGACAGCCGGCCGTCCAGCGCCTGGCGATGCCACCACCACTCACGAAGCTTGTCGATGTCCATGTTCTTTAGCCGGCGTAGTCCGCGCGCGCCGCGATGCGGAACCGGTCCGCGGCGTTCGCGCTCTGGTAAGCCTGCGTTGTGAACCGGTACGCCTCCTGCGCGGCGGCGACAGGGACCGCGCGCTTCATGGCGTCCACA
>JACQZT010000346.1 GCA_016213755.1 Acidobacteriota bacterium
TCGGCGCCGCGCACAGTCTGGGGCCACTCCTGCAAATTCCCCAAGCGCAAAGCGGCCGCAAGGACTGCCTGACCAGCCTGATCCGATGCGTCTCCATATGCGCTTCTCCTCTCAACAGGGAAAAACGAGTGGCATTGGGCTTCAGCCCGCCCTCCAATTACGCCCCCCACTTGCCCGCTGGCGAGTAATGCGGGTCAGAGTTCCACGCGGTCCATGGCCAGGAATTCCCGCACGTGGGGGTGATCCACCTGGTCCAGATCCGGGACCGGGCCAAAGTAGATCACGCGCCCCTCGAACAGGAAGACCACGCGGTCGGCCACCCGGCGCATCAATTCCAGATCGTGGGTCACCACCACGGAGGTCAGCCGCAGTTGTTTTTTGAGCCGCAGCATCAGGCTGATGAGGTGGTCCGACATGATCGGATCGACCATGGTGGTGGGCTCGTCGTACAGGATGCATTCGGGCTGCGCCGCCAGCGCGCGGGAGATGGCGACGGCGCGGCGGTAGCCGGTGGACAGATCCGAAGGATACGCGTCGCGGTACTCGTACAGGCCCACCATCTCGAGCAGTCCGCGGATCACATCCTCTTTGTTCTCTTCGCTGTAGTCCTCTCGAAGCTCAAGAGAAAAGAGAATATTCTCGGCCACCGTCAGGGAATCGAACAAGGCGCCCGACTGGAAAACCATGGTGACCTTCTTGCGGATGTCCCGGAGCCGGCTCTCGGAAAAGTCCGTAACGTCTTGATGGGCCACGATCACCCGGCCCTGGTCGGGCTTCAGGAAGCCCATCACGTGCGCCAGCATGACCGACTTGCCGACGCCGCTGCGTCCGATGACGGCGACGGTCTCGCCCGGGTCGATGTGGAAGCTGGCATCGACCAAAACAGGGTAGTCGAACGTCTTATAGACGTGGCGGAATTCGATGTAGTGGGGGTACTGCTCATCCATGCCGTTCCTCGCGGGCCGGGGAACCGGGAGGGGGGTCCCAATCGGCCGGTGTATTGGCGTTGCGCAGCCAGTCGCCGGAGGTGACCGGATGCCAAGCCACGCGCTGGGAAACGAGCCAGCCGGCGGCCTTGCGCCGGCCCGAGTCGAGCCAGGCGGCCAGCGATTCCCGGCAGCGCCGGTGGTAGACGGCACAGAGAGGCTCCGGAAGACCGGTTTCGGAGCGGGCGGCGAGGCAATCGGCGTCACCGGCTTCGGCTTGCTCGATCAACTGGCCGAGAAAGGACGCGGTGAGGCCGGGCATGTCGCAGGCGACCACCAGGTTCCAGTCCGCCGGAGTGGCGCCGAGCGCTGTCAGAATGCCGCCGAGAGGCCCCAGACCGGGGCGTTCGTCGGGAAGGGAAGGATAGCCGAGATAACGATAACGTTCGGGATGGCCCACCAGCGTGACGGATCCGGCGCTGGCGGCCACCTGCTGCGCGACGTAATCGACGAGGGTCTTGCCGCGGTAGGGCAGAAGGGCCTTGTCGCGGCCCATACGGGCGCTCCGGCCGCCGACCAGAACAAAACCGGCGCGCGCCATGAGAGAATGATATCATTCGCTTGGCCTGCGTCGCGGACAGGCGTATAATTGTGGATAAAAACAGAAAGATGAAACTTTGTTTTACGCTTCCGGCGATGGCGGCCCTGCTGGCGGGCGGGCTGGGGGCGGAGCCGTCCCCCGCCGTGCGCAGCGTGGTGCGGGCCGATGCGCGCACGGGGCGCCTGGTGCGGAGCGTCGTGGTGCAGCCGAGGGTGGTGGCGCCCAAGGTGGTTACGGCCAGGCCGGCGGACGATGAGAGCGCGGGCCGGAAGGCCGGTGCGCCGCCGGACGGCGCCGGGGTCGGGGAACTCATCGACCACGCGGCCCGCAAGCACAATGTGGACCCCAACCTGGTCCACGCCGTGGTGAAGGTGGAAAGCAATTACAATCCGTTCGCGGTCTCGCACGCCGGCGCGGAAGGCCTGATGCAATTGATACCGTCCACGGCGCGCCGCTTCGGGGTCCGCAACAGTTTCGACGCGCGCCAGAACATCGATGCCGGGGTGCGTTATTTGAAGTACTTGCAGACGCTGTACGGGAGCGACATGCGCCTGGTCCTGGCCGCCTACAACGCGGGGGAAGGCGCGGTGGGGCGCTTTCAGGGCATCCCCCGGTACCGGGAAACGGAGAACTACGTGTACCTAGTCGGGCGGCGGTGGGGCGAACTGAATCGCTCGCGCAAGCCGGCTCCGGAGAAGAAAATCGAGCCGCCGGAGCGGAGCGTCTCCGACGGCGCGGCGCCGGAGCTTCGGCCGGTGGAGACAATCGTCGACGCGGACGGGAAGATTCACTTCCGCACGAAATGAGTTCCTATGGATTCGGCCTCACGGTCCAGCGGGTGGAGGAACGGCCCGGCAAGCAGGGCCGCGATTCTGGGCGCCCTGGTTGCGCACGGGCTCTGGGCGGCGGCGCCGTCCCGTCCGGCCGTCGAGATAACGGCGATCCGGTTCTGGACCCTGGGCGAGGCCACCCGCATCGCGGTGGAAATATCCGGTGAGACGAAATTCGTCCAGCAGCGGCTGCACAACCCCGAGCGGCTGTTCTTCGACCTGAGAGACGCGCGCTCCCGGCTGGGCAAGCGGGGGGCGCAGTCCATCCCGGTGGGCGACAAGCTGCTGAAACAAATCCGCATCGCCCAGACGCAGCCGGCCGTGGCGCGGATCGTGCTCGATCTGGAAGGCGACGTCGAATTCACCGCCTCGCAACAGGGCACCCCGTTCCGCCTGATGAACGAATTGCGGCCGGCCGCCAAGGCCCCCAAGGCGGCCGCCGCCCCGGCCCCCGAACCGGCGCGAGTTGCCGAAGAAAAGCCTGCGCCGGTCACTCCGCCCGCGCCGCCGCCCCCGGCCGCCGTGCCGGCCAAGAAGAACAGCCGCGGCGAGCGGTCCATGACCCGCGTGCTCGGGTTGAAGGTGGGCCGGGTGGTCATCGACGCGGGCCACGGCGGCCACGATCACGGCACGACCGGCCCTTCCGGCCTCACCGAAAAGGAACTGGTGCTGGATCTCGCCCAGCGGCTGGGCGCGCTGGTCCAGGAACGGCTTTCCAGCGAGGTGACCTACACCCGGACGGACGACACGTTTGTTCCGCTGGAAACCCGCACCCGCATCGCCAACGAGGCCAAGGCGGACCTGTTCATCTCGATCCACGCCAACGCGTCGCCGCTGGGGTCGGTATCCGGAGTTGAAACCTACTATCTGAACTTCACCACCTCGAAGGCGGACCTGGAAGTGGCCGCGCGCGAGAACGCGACGTCGCAAAAAAGCATCCACGAACTGACCGAACTGCTGGAGAAGATCGCCCGCAAGGACAAGGCCGAGGAGTCGCGCGAGTTCGCCGCCAAGGTGCAGAGCGCCATGTTGGGCGCCACGGCGGGACCGAACTCCCGCGCGCGGAACCGGGGCGTGAAGAAGGCTCCCTTCGTGGTCCTGATCGGCGCCGCGATGCCCAGCGTGCTGGTCGAGGTGGGCTTCGTCAGCAACTCACGGGAGGAAGCCCAGTTCAAGAAGCCCGAATACCGGGACCGCGTGGCCGAGGCGCTTTTCAAGGGGCTTTCGGGTTACGCGGGAACCCTGAGTCATTTCCAGGTGGCGCAGAGCAAGACGCCGTAGAAAAACCGGGGTTCGCACCGCTTGCTGGCGCGCGCGGTTCGGTAAATCGGCGCCGGCTCCCGAAGTGGACAAGCCAGGAGGCATGTCCCACACGTTAGGGAGCGGGTTGCTTGCAGGCGGCGAACATCACGCGGTTTCGGCCGGCGCGCTTGGCTTCGTAGAGCGCTTCGTCGGCGGAGTGGATCAGCCGCTCCGGATCGGCGCCACAGGCGGCAGTTCCCGCCGTCACGCCGAAACTGGCCGTCACCACCACCGTGCCTTCGGAGAGCTTCATGGGATCGCGGGCCACGGCGACCCGCAGCCGCTCTGCCTGGTGGCAAGCGGCGGCCTCGTCGAAGCCCGGCAGCACGACCAGGAATTCCTCGCCTCCGTAGCGGCCGATCGCGTCGTAGGAGCGCATGGAGGACTGGATTCTGCGCACGGCTTCGCACAGCACCGCGTCGCCGGCCAGGTGGCCGTGGGTGTCGTTGACCTTCTTGAACTCGTCCAGATCGAGCATAATCACGCTGACCGGGCCGCCCTCGCGCGCCGTGCGGCCGATCTCGCGCTGCAAGATGTCCAGGATGGCGGGCCGGTTCCAGATCCGGGTCAAACCGTCGTGGGTGGCCTGCACGCGCAGCTCCTCGCGTGCGGCGAGCAGCTCCGCCTGAAGCTCGACGATGCGCCGTCCGGCGCGCAGCCGGACGTTGAGTTCGTTCTGATCGAACGGCTTGGTGACGTAGTCGTCCGCGCCGGCTTCCATGCCTTCGACCACGTCCTCCTTCAGGTTCTTGGAGGTCAGCAGCAGGATGTAGGTGTACGGTTCGCGGTTCTGCTTGCGCACCAGGCGGCAGATGTCCAACCCGGTCAGGCCGGGCATCATCCAGTCCAGGATCGCAAGCGCCGGCGCATCCGGGCGCTGCAAGTGGTCCCAGGCCTCGTTCCCGTCCTTGGCCGCCACCACTTCATAGCTCCACTTGCGCAGAGTGGCCTCCAGCAAGTGCCGGGAAACCACGAGGTCATCGGCGATGAGAACGCGCATCGACATGCTTTGAATCTCCCCCGCTATCGCAGCCTCGATGAGAGCCGCTCGCGTAAGCCGCTCGCA